>JAZKBC010000001.1:0-4746 GCA_040388825.1 Acidobacteriota bacterium
CCCAACCACTTCTGGGGCAAGGAAGACATCGTCACTCCACTCACCGGCCTCGTCGTTCTTGAAGAGAGTGTCGAAATCCACGTCCCGTCCACCAGCTACATCCAGGTATGGAGCCCCAACTTCACACCCACCGTCACCGACGCCAACGGTCAGCGTACCTACCGCTTCACCAGCTCGCAGCTTATCCCCGTCGCCGGCAAAAGCAAGAAGGAACTCCTCAAGCTCGAAAAGCATCCCGACCTCAGCGGCGACTCCTCCGTGCTCCCCGACATTGAGTGGACCAACTTCCACTCCTGGAAAGAAGTCGGCGAGTGGTACCGCTCGCTCGAAGGCTCACGCACCGAGCCCACCGACGACATCAAGGCCAAGGTCACCCAACTCATCGACGGCAAGACCACGCCGGAAGAAAAAGCCCGCGCCATCTACGGCTTCGTCGGTCCGCAGATTCGCTATATCGGCGTAGCCTTCGGCATCGGCCGCTACCAGCCGCACGAAGCCGCGGACATCCTCTCCAACCAGTACGGCGACTGCAAAGACAAGACCACGCTGCTCACCTCCATGCTCGCCGCTGCGGGCATCCCCGCGGACGCGGCGCTCATCGGCGCCGGCATCCGCTTCAACGAAGAAGTTCCCTCACCCGGAGCCTTCAACCACGTCATCACTCTCGCCCACGTCGACAAGCAGCCCACCTGGCTCGACTCCACCGCCGAGATCGCTCCCTACCGTCTGCTCGTCTCCGCCATCCGCGGCAAGCGCACTCTCGTCATCCCGCTCACCGGCGACCCGCACCTCGACACCACTCCGCACGATCCCCCCTTCCCCTTCCAGGAATCCTTCGAAGCCATCGGCTCCCTCGACGACCACGGCACCGCCACCTCCAAAATCACCATGGACCTCCGCGGCGACGAAGAGCTCATCTACCGCTCCACTGTCCGCACCGTCTCTCCAGCGCAGTGGGACGACCTGATGCAGCGCATCTCCTACAACCTCGGCTACGTCGGCAAGGTCACCAACGCCAACTTCGCTCGTCCCGACGACACCGCTCCTCCCTTCCATATCTCCTATGACTACCAGCGCGAGAAGTCCGGCGACTGGGACAACATCCGCATCCTTCCGCAACTTCCTCCCATGGGCCTCGCAGACGTCGACGAAAAAGACCCGCCCATCAAGCCGATTGAAATCGCTCCTCCCGGAACCTGGGTCGCACACTCTGTCATGAAGCTGCCTCCGGGCTGGAGCGCCGAGCTCCCTACCAACATCCACGCGAAGTCCTCCTTCGCCACCTTCGACAAAACCTACAAGCTCGAAAACGGTGCCGTCATCACGGACCGCCGCGTCGTCGTCACTCAGGAAAAGATTCCCGTCGACCAATGGCGCGAGTTCCACCAGTGGTTCAAGGACGCCAGCCTCGACGCCGAGGCCTACATCCAACTCACTCGCCCGGGTGTCGCCGCCAACACCACTCCCAGCAACACCAAGGCCGAGAGCCTCATCTCCGAAGCCAACGATCTCGAGCAGAAAAAAGACCTCGACGGCGCACTCGCCAAACTCGACGAAGCCAAGAATCTTAACAACCGGCAGGCCTTCCTCTGGAGCAACTACGGCTTCATCGCTCTGCAGCACAACAAGACCAAGGAAGCCATCGAGGATCTCCGCAAAGAGATCTCCAACCATCCGCAGGAGTACTACCCCTACCGCCTCCTCGCCTTCGCGCTCGCCAGCAAGAAGGACAACAAGGGCGCGATCGAAGCCCTCGAACAGTACCTGGCCACCAACCCCGGCCAGGAAGAAGCAACCAGCATGGCCGCTGGTCTGCTCGAGGCAGGCAAGGACTACCCCGCCGCCGAAACCCTCCTCCGCCAGCAGGCCGCCGTCAACACCACCAGCCTTCCCCTCAAGACCGCTCTCGCCGACGCCCTCATCCACAACCACAAGCCCGACGAAGCCAAGCCCCTGCTCGTCGCCGTAGCCACCACCAGCACCGACCCCATCCAGCTCAACAACGCCGCCTACTTCCTCGCCGATAACGGCCTCGACCTGCCCACCGCCGAAGCCGCCACCCGCAAAGCGCTCTCCATCCTCGCCGAAGGCAGCGCCAACGGCGAGACCGGCAAGCCCGCATTCGCTCGCTCCGAGCTCCTCGTCAACACCTGGGACACCTACGGCTGGATCCTCTACCGTGAAAAGAAAGTCGCTGAAGCCGCTCCCTGGCTCCGCGCCGGCTGGCTCAACGGCTTCGACGCCGAAGAGGGTTTCCACTTCGGCACCATCCAGTTCGACAACAAGCAGGAACCCGAAGCCCTCAGCACCCTGCAACTCGCCTCCACCGGCCAGAAGGGCTCCAACGCCGACGAAACCAGCTCCAAGATCCAGGGCCTCATCTCAACCCTGAAGGGCCACGGAACCCAGGCCGCCGACGGTCCCCGCAGCCTCCAGGACGCCCGCACCTACAAGGTCCCCCGGCCCGACAAGCTCCCCCAGTTCTGGGCCACCGTCATCCTCGAAGTCACCTCCGCCGGCACCCAGTCAGTTACCTACGACGGCAACGCCGAGGCCCCGCCCTCCATGCTCCCCGCCGTCAAGGCCATCGACCTCCACCTCGCCGTTCCAGCCGAAGGCAAGCCCCACCTCTACCGCCGCGGAGTCTTGAGCTGCCACTCCGGCCCCACCTGCGACCTCGTCCTCGAGTTCCCCACCGCCGCCGCCAACCAATAGACCGCAATCTCGCGACGAAATCACCTTGGCCGGCGACCCTTACCCCGTGTCTCCTGCATCCAACCCAACAGGCACAATCGGCCCATCACTCAAGCCACTTCAGAAAGCGAGAACGATCACCATGGCTAAAGCCGCCAGCAAGTCCAGCAAATCAAGCAAGCCCAGCAAGAAGGACAGCACCCTCACCAAGAAGAAACTCATCGACCTCCTCAACGAAGATCTCCAGCGCGAGTTCCAGGCCATCATCGCCTACGTCAACTACTCGCAGGTCATCAAGGGAGCCGCCTACATGAACATCGCTGGCGAGCTCGAAGTCCACGCCGGCGAAGAGCTCGCGCACGCCCTCAAGCTCAGCTACTGGATCGATCTCCTCGGCGGCACGCCAGCCGTGACGCCCAAGCCCGTCAAAACCTCCGACGACGCCAAGACCATGCTCCGCTTCGATCTCGAAAACGAGAAAGAGACCATCCGCAACTACCGCCGCCGCATCAAGCAGGCCGATGAGCTCGACGACTTCGCCCTCGGCGAAGACCTCCGCGAAATCCTCCGCGACGAGTTCGACCACCTCAACGCCCTCGCCACCGCACTCGGCGAAGACACCCCCGACCCCGGCGTAGCTGACGCCTAACCCCGACCCACCTTAGCGACAAAGGCCGCCCACCCAGGCGGCCTTCGTCTTTCCTACTCCCTATTCCCTACTGCCGACTCCCTGCCTTCGAGAATCCCCACGCAATCCCCGCCAGCTCCACCATCAGCAGCAACTCCACATCGAACGCCAGGTTCGTGAAGCTCGCCACGGCATGGGGAGCCAGTGCAAACATCGTCAGCAGCGACACCATCGCCGCGGCAATCGCCATCGTCCGCCCCACCTGCACCGGCTTCCGCCGCTTCTTCAGAGGAGGCAGCGCCACCATCACCTTCGCCGCAAAATCCTGCGGAACCGCAGCCACCGGCCGCCGTTCCAGCGCCTCGGTCACTCGTACTTCAAACTCGCGTTCGTTCCTCATCATCGCCTCCCTGCCACAGCCGCTTTCCACCGCGACCCCATCGTCTTCTCTTTCGCTCGTACCGGAACAACCTGAACCTCAGCCGCAACCTGCGGCATTCCCATCCGCTCCCGCAACCGTTCACCCAACCGTTTCCGTCCACGGTGCAAATGCGTCCTCACCGTATTGATTGGCAATCCCAGCGCGGAAGAGATGCCTTCATAGCTGCACTCTTCCTGATGATAGAGCACCAGCACGGCCCGCTCCATCTCCGGCAGCGCCATCAGCTCGGCCTCTATAGCCGCCTGCATCTCCGCATCGCCCATCCGCTGCTCCGGCGACCGCGCATGCTCCGTCGCATCGTCCCCGGCAAAGTTCTCAATCCATCCCGGGCTGTCTTCATCCTCCGCAAACACCGGCTCCGAAGCCACATGCTCGCGCTCTTTCCGCCGCCGCTTCCACTCATCCTGCGCAACGTTCACCACAATCCGATACAGATACGTCGACACCAACGCGTCTCCGCGAAACTCCGGCAGCGCTCTATAGAGCCGCAGAAAAACCTCCTGCGCGAGATCCTCCACATGCGCACCCGACCCCGTCATCCGCGTCAGCGTACGGAACACCATTCCCTGGTGCTCCCTCACCAACGCCTCAAACCGCACCGGACTGGTCAACTCTTCGCGCATGCAACTCCGAACCTGCTAAGACTTCATCTTCCTCCAAAAGTTTCACTCACGGCTATGAAACTTTCACCCTCCCCCACAGTCATAGCGCTCACAAGTTCTGGCCGCGGCACCCAAGCCCGCCGCCTCAAGGAGAAACACCCATGCAAGCACTCGCTCTCTTCTTCAACGGCGTCGATTGGCAGAGCCCCTTCATCGTCCCCGTCGCCGGTTGCGTCATGATCCTCGGCATCGTCGTCGCCGGCATCTGGTCCAGCATCCGCCAGCGTGAAATGCAGTCCCAGGAACGCCTCGCCGCCATCGCCAAGGGCATGCCGCTCCCGCCCACCACCGAAGAGCTCGCCATCATCCACGGCCGCCCC
>JAZKBC010000001.1:4756-11003 GCA_040388825.1 Acidobacteriota bacterium
GGAATCGTCCTGCTCGGCTGCTCCGCCGGCCTCATCCTCTTCTTCCTCGCCCTCGCCGCCGTCCTCAAGGAGCGCGACGTCCTCTGCGGCGCCGCCGTCGGCCTCATCCCCCTGGGCATCGGAGTGGGCTTCCTCGTCGACGCCAAAATCCAGAAGCGCGACATGGACGAAACCCTCGCCAAGGGCCCCTCGGACTCCACCGCCCTCGCCCGCTAACCCATCTAATCCGCAGAAGCCCGGCCACCAGGCCGGGCTTCTGTCGTTAAACTCGCAACTCGAAACTCGCGACTCGCAACTCAAAGCCCAACCTTTTTCGCTCGAACCCGCCCGGCTCCAAACACATCACCACCAGCGCCCGCACCCGATAAACTATTCCTACATGAGCACCGACCCGCAAAAGGCCGCCAAGACTCCGGCTCGCCCCACCCTGAAAGCCGTCCGCGGCACCCGCGACCTTCTCCCCGACCAGACCCCCCTCTGGAACCACGTCGAAGCCACCGCCCGCAAAATCTTCACCCGCTACAACTTCGGCGAAATCCGCACCCCCATCTTCGAAGACACCTCCCTCTTCAGCCGCTCCGTAGGCGAAGAAACCGACATCGTCTCCAAAGAAATGTTCACCTGGGAAGACCGCGCCCGCGCCGCCAGCGAGAAAGCCCAGTCCCTCACCCTCCGCCCCGAAAACACCGCCGGCGTCGTCCGCGCCTACATCGAGCACAAGCTCGGCGAAGCCGGCAACCTGCAAAAGCTCTACTACATCGGCCCCCAGTTCCGCCGCGAGCGCCCCCAGCGCGGCCGCTATCGCCAGTTCTGGCAGATCGGCGCCGAGGTCATCGGCCCCGCCACCTCCGGCAGCGAATCACCCCTCCGCGATGCTGAAGTCATCGAGATGTTGTCAGCGCTCTTGACCGAGCTCGGCATCCGCGACTGGAAGCTCGATATCAACTCCGTCGGCAACGCCGAAGACCGCGCCCGCTACAACGCCGCTCTCCGCGAAGCCCTCGCCCCCATCAAGCACCAGCTCTGCCCCGACAATCAGCGCCGCGCCGACACCAATCCCCTCCGCGTCCTCGATAGCAAGGACGAAGCCGACCAGGCCCTCATCGATACCCTCCCCAAGATTGCCGACTACCTCGGCCCCGAGTCCAAGGCCCACTTCGAAGCCGTCCTTAGCGCACTCGACGCCGCCGGCGTCGCCTACAACCTCAACCCCCGCCTCGTCCGCGGCCTCGACTACTACACCCGCACCACCTTCGAGTTCACCGTCACCACCGGCCTCGGCACGCAGAACGCTCTGCTCGGCGGCGGACGCTACGACGGCCTCTCTGAAATGCTCGGCGGCCCCCGCGCCCCCGGCATCGGCTTCGCCATCGGCGAAGACCGCCTCATCCTCACCCTCCAAGCCCAGGCCGACGAAGACCGGGTGGCCCATTCATCGCAGTCTCATCGCGATGAGTGGGGAACACAGAAGCTCGACGTCTACATCGCCCCCCTCGGCCCCGCCCAAAATCCCGCCGCCCTCAAGCTCGCCCGCGACCTCCGCCGCGAAGGCCTAACCGTCGAAGTCGGCGACGGCACCCACAAAATCCGCAAGCACTTCGACACCGCCGACAAACTAGCCCGCCACATCATCCTCCTCGGCGAAGACGAAGTAACCACCAACATCCTCACCGTCAAAACCTTCGCCACCAGCGAACAAACCAAAGTGGAACGCCCCAAGCTCGTCGCCCACTTGCGCTAAAGTAAGAGCACACGAGGTTCGCATGGACTTCAGTATCGAATTTGAACGCGAAGACGACGGTCGCTGGATCCCCGAGCTTCCCGGCGTCATGGTCTACGGCGCCACACGCGCCGAGGCCGAATCAAAAGTACAGTCGCTCGCCCTCCGCGTCATCGCCGCCTAGTCCTTCGCCGCCGCCACCCTCACCGCCATCTCCGCCTCTTTCTTCTTCTCCCCCTCCGACAACACCCCCACCGCCTCCGACCTCACCTCCAGCCGCTCCAGCGTCCCCGTAAACGCAAACGGAGTCTCATACGGCCCCACCGGCGAAGCCGAATCCTCCCCCACATCAAACGTCTCCTCAAACGAGTACGCCCGCGGCACCGTCTGCTCCAACCTCGCCCGCGCCGCCTCATTCCCATTCACACTCAGCGTCACCGTGGCTCCCTTGCCAATCCCTCCGCCGTCATACGCAAACCGCAGTTCAATCACCGACTTCCCCACCGGCAGCTTCTCCAACGCCCGAATCGTCGTCACCGTCTTGCGAAAGTAGTTGTACGTATAGCTCGGCCGCCCGTCCTTCACATACAGCGAGTACCCCGCGGCGTCGCCACCCTCCGCCACCAGCACACCATCCGCTCCACCCTTCGGCACCTCCACATACGCCGTGAACGTATGCGTCCGGTTCCTCGTCCCCGGAGCCAGCGCGTCATACAGATGCCCATCCCCCGGATAAAACGTATAGAAGCTCCGCCCACCCGGCGGCGGAGGATTCAAATGCTGCCTCCCCGCCACTCGCGGATCAATCGGAAATACCTTGAACTTCATCGCCTCCCCATTGAACTTCGCCTGCAGTTCCGCCAGCTTCGCCGGATTCCCCGCCGCCACATCCTTCGCCTCCGAGTAATCCTTCCTCAGGTCATACAGCTCCCACTGCGGCGGCGCCGACCCCGTATTCGCCATGTAGGTCCACGGCAGCATCCCTGTCCTCTTCGCCGCCATCCATCCATCGCTATACAGGCTCACATTCCCATGCATCTCGGAGTACTGCAGCGTATGCCGCTCCTCCGCCTTCGCATCCTCAAACGTGTACAGCATGCTCACGCCATCCACCGGCTGCTGCTGCACGCCGTCCACGCTCACCGGCTGCGGCAGATGCGCCGCCTCCAAAATCGTCGGCAGCACATCAATCAAATGCGCATACTGCGACCGCGTACTCCCCGCGGCAGCCACATGCCCCGGCCACGACACCACCAACGGGTCCCGCGTCCCTCCCAGGTGCGATCCAATCCGCTTGCCCCACTGAAACGGCGTATTTCCCGCCCACGCCCACGCCGCCGGATAATGCGGATTCGTCTCCGGCCCTCCAATCGCATCCAGGTGCTGCAGAATCTCCTCGGCCGTTGGATTGATCCCGTTCACCTGCTCCATCACGTTGTCCGTTCCGTTCAAGTTGCCTTCGAGCGATGCTCCGTTATCCCCCGCGATATAAAACACCAGCGTGTTGTCCTGATGCGCTTCACGAAACGCATCAATCACCTTGCCCACCTCAAAATCCGCCTGCGCCATGTACCCCGCAAACACCTCCATCAACCGCGCCGCCACTTTCTTCTGCGCCTGGCTCAGCGAGTCCCAAGCAGGCAGTTCCGCGGGCCTCGGCGTCAGCACCGTATCCTGCGGAACCACACCCAGCTTCTTCTGCCGCTCCAGCACCAGCTCGCGATACCTGTCCCACCCCATATCGAACTTGCCTTTGAACTTGGCAATCCACTCCGCCGGAGCCTGCAGCGGAGCATGCGTCGCCCCCGGAGCGTAGTACATAAACAGTGGCTTATCCGGATCCATCCCCTTCTGCTGCAGAATCCACCGCCGCGCATGCACCGCCAGATCCTCATTCAGCGTGTAATCCCCCCGCCGCCCCGCAGGCGCATGCATCTCGATCGGCGTCGTTCCCTCGGTCAGCTCCGGATGCCACTGGTCCGTCTCCGCTCCAATAAATCCATAGAAGTAATCGAACCCCTGGTGCGTCGGCCAGTGATCGAACGGCCCCGCCAGCGTCGTCTCCGCATCCGGAATCAAATGCCACTTCCCAATCGAAGCCGTCGCATAGCCGTTCTCCCGCAGCACCTCACTCACAAACGCAGCCGACTTCGGAATCGACCCCGTATACCCGGGATACCCATTCGCCCAGTTCGTAATCGTCCCCATCCCAATCGCATGATTGTTGCGTCCGGTCAGCAGCGCCGACCGCGAAGGCGAACACAACGCCTCCACGCCAAACCGCGTATACCGCAACCCATTCGCCGCCAGCGCATCCAGCGTCGGCGTATCGATCAGCCCGCCAAACGTAGCCGTCTGCCCATACCCCGCATCGTCCAGCAGAATCACCAGCACATTCGGCGCACCCACCGGAGCCGTCAACCGCGGCATCGCCTGCATCGTCGACGTCGCATACTCCTGCGTAATCGTCCCGCTGAACGGCGCCGGAGCAACAGGCAGCGAAGTCCTATCCGGCCACGCCTGCCCCTGCGCCGCCACCGCAGAAAACAAAAGCGCCCCACTGAAAGCCGCACCAGCCGAAACCTTCGCACGCATCACAGCCAACCCTCCTCCATCCGCGATGGAAGCGTACATCCTACCGCAACGGCGATCTCCTCATATGAATCAGCGATTCTTCTCCACCACATTTCACGCTTGAAACGCCACCAGCGGAGGACCATACTAAGTTCATGGCGACCACGCCCCAACTCGAACGCACCGACGCGGAATCATCCTCTCCGCGCCGCAAGCACACCCGCGAAGAGATGCTGGAAATCTTCCGCGCCTTCCGTGCCGAGGTCCAGGCCCACAATCCCGAAAACCGCGATCTTGCCGCCGAGCTCTCTGCGGAACGCCGGGCGGAAGCCGAGCGTGCGTGACGCGGTCATCGATGCGTCCGTCATCCTCGCGATTGCAAAGAATGAACGGATCGATGATTCGGCCGCGTCTATCGTGGCCGGCGGCGTCATGAGCACCGCCAACGTGTCCGAGGTCTACGCCAAACTCGTCGACCTCAAAATTGATCCCCGATCCGCTGACTCGCTTCTCAATACGCTTGATCGCATCGAGCCTCTCTCCCTCAGCCAGGCACGCCTCGCCGGCGCTCTCCGCGCCACCACCCGCCACGCTGGCCTTTCCCTCGGCGACCGCTGCTGCCTCGCCCTCGCACTCGAACTCAATGCCGAGGTCTACACCACCGAGCACATCTGGGACCGCATTGACGTCGGCTGCAAGGTCCACATCCTCCGCGAAAAACAGCCGCAGTAACCTCGGCCGACATGCCCACCCTTACCCCCATCACCCCCGCCCACGCCGCGCTCTACAAGCAAGCCCGCCTTCTCGCCCTCGCCGACAACCCCTCCGCCTTCGGCAGCACCTACGCCCGCGAATCCCAACTCACCGACGCCGACTGGCTCACCCGCTGCAACTCCCTCGACAACATCACCCGCACCGCCTTCCTCGCTCTTGAAGGCGAGCCGCCCAACCAAACCCCCTGCGGCCTCGTAGCCTGCTTCCGCGACCCCGCCGACCCCACCCACGCCGAAGTCATCTCCATGTGGGTTGCCCCCACCCACCGCCGCACCGGCCTCAGTCGCCGCCTCCTCGACACCGTCCGCGAATGGGCCGAAACCCAATCCATCACCAACCTCCATCTCAAGGTCGTCAGCAACAACCAGCCGGCCATCGCGTTCTATCATCACTACGGATTCACTTTCACCGGCCGCTCCTCTCCCTACCCCAACGACCCGCGCTTCTACGACCTCGAAATGCATCTCCCTCTTCCCGCACCTCGAACCCCCTGACAGCAGCCGCATGCATCGCCTCCTCAAATTCTCCCGCGACACCATCAACTTCCCTTGGCAGGCCGCCACGCCGCTCGACGGCCTCCACGCCGCCATCGGTATCGCCATCGCCCTCATCGTTGGCCACCGCACCGGCCACGACAGCGCCGGAGCCATCGCCGCCGGCGCCGTCTTCACCATCGGCTTCGCTGCTTTCCACCGCGCTCTCGCCTCCGCCCTGCTCAGCATGGCGCTGCTCACGCTCGGCCTCGCCTCCGCCACCCTCGCCGGTTCGCTCACCGCTTCCTGGACGCCGCTCGTCCTGCTCGTCGTCACCATCGCCGCCATCAACTACGGCATGCTCTCTTTCCTCGGCCCCACCGCCGGCTGGATGGGCCAGCAATGCGGCGTCTTCCTCATCATCGCCAGTTACTTCCCTCTCGGCGTCCACTACGCCCTCGGCCGCACCGGCATGGTGCTCCTCGGCGGAGCCCTGCAGATGCTCGTCTACGCCATCTTCCACTTCACCCTGCGCAGCGAAGACCACATCGAACTCAAACTCCTCGCCGGCCGCTTCCAGCACCGCACCTCCGAGCTCCTCGCGCAGTTCCGCTACGACCTCCACTTCCGCGGCGAAACCGCCTGGTACACCCTCCGCCTCGTCTTCACGCTCTTCGTCTGCACCGCCATCTATCGCTACTTCCAT
>JAZKBC010000001.1:11013-14280 GCA_040388825.1 Acidobacteriota bacterium
CTACTGGTGCCCCATGACCGCTCTGCTCGTCATCCGCCCGCAGTGGACCAGCACCTTCTCCCGTGGCATCGCCCGCATGGCCGGCACCGTCGCCGGAGCGTCCATCGCCGTCCTGCTCGCCTGGGAGCTCCACCCAAACCCCGCCGTCATCCTCGCCCTTGTCCTCATCTCCGCCTGGGCCTGCTACGCGCTGCAGGCCGTCAACTACGCCTTCTTCTCCCTCTTCCTCACGCTGTACATCGTCTTCCTCTTCCGCTTCGGCGGATTCTCGCAAACCTCCGCCGCCCACCTCCGTCTCTTCAACACCGTCCTCGGCGGCGGTATCGCTCTCCTCGTCGACGGCCTCTGGTCCCTAACCCCCGCCGCCCGCAACAGCCAATACGTCTCCCGCACTTACACTCCGATCGCCTCCGGTCTGCACTAGCAGTTGCAGTTGCTTTTCTGTCTGTCATCCTCGGAGAGGACCTGCTGTTGCTGTTGTTTCACCCCACCATCCGCAGGAACACCACAACCTCCACCGGTGTCTATCTCCACATGCATCGCCGCGAATTCCTAACCACCGCCCTAGCCTTCGCCGCCATACCCACACCACCCACATCCGGTGAACGCCTCGCCACCGCCGCCCGCCAACAGCTCGGCGTAACCAAAACCTACGACCCCCACTACACCCACCTCCCTTACCCCAACGGCGACGTCCCCCGCTCCACCGGCGTCTGTGCCGACGTCATCGTCCGCGCCGGCCGCGACGCTCTCTCCCTCGATCTGCAAAAGTTGATCCACGAAGACATACAGCGCAACTTCGCCGCCTACCCCCACACCTGGAACCTCGCCCACCCCGACGCCAGCATCGACCACCGCCGCGTCCTCAATCTCGAAGCCTACTTCCGCCGCACCCACTGCCAGCTCTGGTCACCCACATCCACACCCACCGCCGGCAACGCCTTCCCCACCAGACTCCTCCCCGGAGACATCCTCACCTGGCTCCTCGACGCCCGCCTTCCCCACATCGGCATCGTCGTCGCCAACAACCTCTTCTCCACCCGCGTCGTGCATAACTGGGGCAACGGCGCGGAGGACTCCCCACTCTCCACCTTCTCTCCGCACCGCGCCCACGGTCACTTCCGCTGGCCCAGCTCCACAACTACCTAAGGCCGCCGATACACCGTAGGCCCGCGAAACGCATCCGAAGGCCCGCAGATCGCTCCGCCCGCAACGCCGCCCATGAGGGCAATCACGCCGCGCACGGCTCCCTTAAACCAACCGTTCGGGTTCTGCGTCACGCCAAACCCCACCGCCGCGCCCGCCCCCGCACCAATGCCAACGCCCGCTGCCGTCGAGATGCCATACCGCGTCAGCTTCACGGTCTTCACTTCAGACTTCTGAAACACTCGCTGGCCCTTCGGCTTTCCATCCGAGCGCCCGCACGTCAGCGTCGTCTCATCCACGGCAATCAGGTAACAAGTCTTCCCGCCCGTATCAGCCGACACATGCAGATGGCTATGCGCCGGCAACGCCGACAGGTGACCCCAGGTATCCGCAACCGCAGCGGCCTGGGCGTGGAGCGAGACAGTTGTCCCGCAGAGCAGTGCAACCAACAGAAGTTTTCTCATAGGAAGGACCGTACCCATTCTGCATCACCGTGTCCCACCGATTCAGGGCACTATCGCAACTGTCCTGAAAATTCTGCCGGAATCTCCCTCGTATAACGAGGCATTCCCGCCGCGCTCTAAGGCTGTCCCGACAACGAAAACGCAGCCCAGTAAGCCGGATTCTCCGGCAGGCTCACATTCGTTCCCGCCAGCGTCTCCACCTTCACCTTGTGCGCTCGCAGATCGCGAATCAGCCCCAGTTGCGCCTCCCGCAATGCCGCACTGCGCGACTCCCCTTTGGCGAGTCCTGCATAAAACGTCGGCATCAACTGCGCCGTCGGCTGATCCACCACGTCCCACAGCGTCGTCACCAGCGAAGCCGCACCCGCATAGAAGAACGCCCGCCCCAACCCAGCCACGCCATCGTTCGAGAACCTTCCCCGCCCCGTGCTGCAGGCGCTGAGTACCACCAGCGACGTGTGCATCTTCATCCCGTAAACCGACGCCGCCGTCAGCTCGCCGCCTCGCTGCCGCCGGTCCAGCGCCAGGAACGACGACATCGGCGCTCCATCGCTCACAATCGCGTGCGTCGCAAAGTGCAGCACCGTCGCTGACCCAAGCTGCCGCCCCAGCGAATCGATCCCCGCTTCGCGCCCCAGCAGCAGCGTCGAACTTCGCCCCGGCAGCACGCGCACGATTCCATGCGCTTCGGCATCGGTCCCCGGCAACGCCGGCAGTTCGCGCCCGCGCACCCGCGGCATCTGCCCAGGATTCGCCAGCACTACATACTTCGCCGCCAGTTTCGCCGCCTCCACTTCATTCGCCGCCGTCAGCTGCAGAATGCCGATCGCCGGAGTCGTGCTCAATGCATACCGCTCAACCAGGTAGTGCCCCTCGGCATCCATCAGCGCGGCGAAGGACAGCAGGTGCAGCGCATCCTCCGGAACCACAATCACCCGGCTCCCTGCGTCCTTCGGCAACTCGGCTTCGATGGGAGCAATGAGCAGCTCATAAAGTTCGCGCCATGCCTTCGGCTTCGCCCTCTGCACGGCCTGGCTAACTCCACCGCGCGTCCGCACCTGCGCCACCGGAGCCGCACCACGCCGCCGTCCGCCCGGCGCCACCTGCAGCGTGGACACCACCAGGTTCCCAACCACATCGTGGTTTACCTTCACCTGTTTCGCAACCACCGCCTGTCCCGGCTTCATCACCCAGATCGTCAGGTGCTCCATGCTGAGCCAGTAAGAAATCAGCGTCGCCCCTTGCTGCTCCACCGTTCGTCGAATATCGGCAGCGGTCAGCGTAAAGTTGTGCGCTTCGCTGCGCATCGTCGGCTCCATCGCTCCGGGAATCGCCGCTCCCCCGCGCAGAGTCTCTCCCGCTCGCGGCAACGCTGCGTCCGCGCTCACCAGGTGTCCAACCGCGGGCTCACCGTCCACCGGGCTCACGCTTCGCACCAGGTCCAGGAACGGCCGGCCGCGCGCCTCTTCCGAGGCCAGCAGCGCCTCCTCCTGTCGATGCAGCGCAATCAATACATTCACCAGCACGTCGTACTGCGGCGACGGATTGGCTTCCATCACCAGACGAGCATCGCCCATCAGGACTGCTTTATCGGCCTCCGAATGCGGGAAGAAGCTAAACTCGCCTTCACCCACATGCTCGCGCGCGGAAAGCGTCG
>JAZKBC010000001.1:14290-25651 GCA_040388825.1 Acidobacteriota bacterium
ATTGGCAATCTCGAACGCCACCTGGCTGCGGTCGGTCATGGGAATCAGTTTGCGCTGCTCTTCCAGCTTCTCAATCCCCATCCGCGCATACGTCAGTGCCTCTTCCCCCTTGCCTTCACCCAGCAGGTCCATCGCCAGCGAAGCTGCCTGGCGGCTCTCGTCCATCCCGCTGAACATGCCAACGCAGTTCTTGAACCATCGCTTTGAAGTCTCCTCTCCACGCGCATACAGTCCCGCATCCGGTGCCAGGAAACCCAACTCCGACTCATACTGGCACTCCTGGAGCGGCCCCAGGTCCTTGGTCCGCATGCGTTCAATCAGCGCAACACCCTTTGCCGCCTCGCCGGAACGATCCCACGCCTGCGCCAGCGACACAACCGCATTCACAATCTGCGGCACAGACTTCTGTGCCACCGCGATATCGAGCGCCTGTTGGTAAGCCTCCCGGGCCTGCGGATAAGCAAACTGGCTGTCGTAAGCAAGGCCAATAATCCTGAGCGAGCTGGCGCGCTGAACGTCCAGGTGCAGGCGGCGATAAATTCGATCCGCCTCCAGCCCATACAGCAGGATGGTCGATGGATCCTCGTTCTGCGATCCCAGCAGCCCCATCTGCACATACGTCGCGGCCAGCGTCACCGGCCCGCAGTCGCACTGTTTGAAGAATCCCACCGCATCGTGAGCCTTCTCCAGTGCTTCACGAGTCCGTCCCGCGTCCCCCAGCATCGCCGCCCAGCGCTGCGACACCATGCCCCGCACCATCGTCACATTGGGCGTATGAATCGCGTCCAGTTCCTTGTAGACCCTCGCCTGGTGCTCCGCGGTCGATTCACCCGCAGCCGGCGCCTCAAAATTGCTCCGCTCCATCACCGCACTCGCCGCATCGCCCGCAGCGGCGTACTCCTGCGCAACCGGAGGTTCATCGCGCGCGAAACCTTGGCGATCCCCCAGCAGGCTCTCCGTCAGCGCCAACCGGTTATGCACGTGCGCCAGCGCCATGGGCGTTCCAACCTGCCGCAGCAACTCCTCCGCTCGGCGAAAGTGCGGCAGCGCCTGGTCCAGGTGCAGTGACCGCGCAATCTGCCCCAGCCCGAAGTCCGCCAGCGCCTCTCCGCAAAGATCGTGTAGCCCTTCGGCCCGCGCCAACGCCGGACGAAGAATAACCTCCGCCTGCGCAGGCTCGTACGCGACGTAGATCAGATCAAATCCCCGCCGCAGCTTTGCCGCCAGCGCGGCATCCATGGTTCCCGGCGCAAGCACCGGTAGCGGCATGTTGTAGCGATTCCGCGCATCCAGATTGCAACTGCGCACAACCGCCCCCTGCGCCACTCCGCTCACGCACGCCAAACCCAGCGCGCCGGCCGCCAATCCATTCAGGAAGTATCTTCGGGTGAGCAACATAAACTCCGCAGTTTGTTCCTTGTACGATACCGCGCTGCAGACCCCCATCGTCGAGATTTTTCGTTCCACGCCCACGGGCTCTCGTCCCAAACGTCTGCTGCAACCGTCATTTCGTACAATAGAAGGATTGTGACTTTAGACTTCTTAGGCAACTTGCAGCGCACGCAAATGTGCGGCGATCTGCGCAGCACCAACGCAGGCGAAACCGTCACCCTCATGGGCTGGGTCAACAGCCGCCGCGACCACGGCAGCCTCATCTTCATCGACCTCCGCGACCGCTCCGGCATCACCCAGGTCGTCATCGACAAGGAAAGCTGTCCCGTCGGCCACCTCAAAGCCGAAGCCGCCCGCTCCGAGTACGTCATCGCCGTCACCGGACGCATCCGCCTCCGCGGCGAAGGTCTCGCCAATCCCAAGATGGATACCGGCGACATCGAGCTCGTCGCCACCGACCTCCTCCTGCTCAACGACGCGCGCACCCCGCCCTTCCCCATCGCCGACGACGGACCGATCACCAACGAAGAAATCCGCCTCAAGTACCGCTACCTCGACCTCCGCCGCCCCGAGCTGCAGCGCAACTTCGCGCTCCGCCACAAGGTCACCCGCGCCATCCGCGACTATCTCTCCGACAGCAACTTCCTCGAAATCGAAACTCCTCTCCTCACCCGCTCCACCCCCGAAGGCGCCCGCGACTACCTCGTCCCCTCGCGCGTCCACCCCGGCCACTTCTTCGCTCTTCCGCAGTCGCCGCAGATCTTCAAGCAGATCCTCATGGTCGCCGGCTTCGACCGCTACTTCCAGGTCGCCCGCTGCTTCCGCGACGAAGACCTCCGCGCCGATCGCCAGCCCGACTTCACCCAGATCGATCTCGAAATCTCCTTCCCGCAGATGTCGACCATCTTCGCGGTTACCGAAGGCTTCGTCCGCGCCGCCTTCAAAGCCGGAGGAATCGACCTCCCTGCCGAATCCTTCATCCAGATGACCTACGACCAGGCCATTCAGCGCTACGGCATCGACAAGCCCGACATGCGCCTCCCCGCCATCGTCGATCTCTCCACCGAGCTCACCCCCGAGCTCCGCGAAACCCTCCGCATAGATCCCGCTCTCCCGGTCCTCGGCTTCACCATCCCCAGCGTCGGCGAGCTCAGCGGCACCGCCCGCAAGTCCCTCCTCAGTGAAATCCGCGCCTTCTTCGGCGACTCCGGCCTCGACATCCTCGACGTAGCCCGCCTCCGCACCAACCCCACCTTCGTCCCCTTGGCCGAATGCATCGAAGGCAAGCTAGCCGCCGAGATGTCCTGCTTCAACGGCAGTTCCCACACCTCCACCGACCTCACCGTAGTCATCACCCCCAAGCCCGGCACCCCGGCTATGTGGAACTTCGATCCTCAGTGGATCTACAAGCGCGTCGGCCAGCTCCGCCTCGACCTCGCCAAAAAGTACGCCGACAAGCACAAGCTCTTTGAGCCGACCAACACCGCCGCCGACTTCAAATTCCTCTGGGTCACCGACTTCCCCATGTACGAGTGGAACGAGGAGCACAAAACCTGGGACGCCGCCCACCACCCCTTCACCTCCCCGCACGAAGAGGACATCAAGTCCGGCGCCCTCGTCAACGACAAGGGCTCCGTCCGCGCCCTCGCCTACGACATCGTCCTCAACGGCACCGAGCTAGGCTCCGGCTCCATTCGTATCCATCGCAAAGACGTCCAGGCCGAAATCTTCCGCTCCCTTGGCATGAGTGACGAGGAAGCCAAAGCCCGCTTCGGCTTCTTCCTCGACGCCCTCGAGTACGGCACGCCCCCCCACGGCGGCATCGCCCTCGGCCTCGACCGCATCGTCATGATCCTCGCCGGAGCCACCTCCCTCCGCGAAGTCATCGCCTTCCCCAAGACCGCCAAAGCTATCGACCTAATGGTCGACGCCCCCACCACGGTCTCCGACATCCAACTCCGCGACCTCCATCTCAAAGTGGTTGCGAGGAGTTAGAATTTCAAAAGAGTGAGGAGGCATCATGGCGACTCTTCCCGTTCACGATCCTGCATTCGAAGCTGTCGGCTCCATCCGCACCTTTGGGGAACATGGACCGATGTATCAGGTCACCGGGGTCGCGGCTCCGGGCAAGAACGGCGAAGCCAGGGTATCGCTGCTTGTCATCGAAAGCGGCGAAATGCTCGATTATTCGCTCGAAGCTGTGCTCAACGATCCCCTCAAGCCCTGATGTTCGCTATCACGTTCGACCTCATCGTCGCGGAACTCAACAAGTCGCACCCCAACCGGGTGCCGCGCGCTTATGAAGAAATTCGTAAGACGCTCGCGCACAGCGGCTTCGTCTGGAAACAAGGCAGTGTCTACATCAACCCGACGGCGGCCTCGTGCAGCTGTTTCAGGCGATGACTGATCTCAAAGCCCTTCCGTGGTTTGCAAACGCAGTTCGAGAAATCAGAGCCTTCCGCATGGAAAACAACTCCGACTTCACCGACTTCGCGAAGAAGTGATCAGAACAAACAAAACACAAGACAATCGCTTGTCTAAAGGCGTACTCTAGCCGCGAATGAAACTCGCCACCACCCTCCTTCTCGCCAGCATCAGCGCCACCCCGCTCCACGCCCAAACCCCCAACCTCGGCCCCAACGTCCTCCTCATTACCCCAGCAACACCCCAGGCCGAAGCCCAGCAAGCCATCAACACTATCTACGCCACCCAGCAGCATAACGAGTTCGGCCCCGAGCGCAACGCCATCCTCTTCGCTCCCGGCACCTACCACCTAGACATCCCCATCGGCTTCTACACCCAGGTCCTCGGCCTCGGCGCTAACCCCGACGCCACCCACATCCTCGGCAACGTCCACGTCGACGCCACGCTCCCGCACAACAACGCCACCTGCACCTTCTGGCGCGGCGCCGAAAACTTCTCCATCACGCCCACCGGTGGCAACATGCAGTGGGCTGTCTCGCAAGCCATCCCCATGCGCCGCATGCACATCCTCGGCGACCTCACGCTCCACCAGCAGCACGGCTGGGCCTCCGGCGGCTGGCTCTCCGACTCCCTCATCGACGGCACGATCGACTCCGGCCCCCAACAGCAATGGATCTCCCGCAACAGCCAATGGAAATCCTGGACCGGCGCCAACTGGAACATGGTCTTCGTCGGCGACCCCCATGCCCCCTCCAGCACCTGGCCCAAACCCGCCAACACCACCATCGCGCAAACGCCAATCATCCGCGAAAAACCGTTCCTCTTCATCGACTCAACGAAGCACTGGCAAGTCCACGTCCCCGAACTCCAGCACAACACCACCGGCACAACCTGGCAGCAACACCCAACACCCGGCACCAACATCCCACTAACCAACTTCTACATCGCCACTCCAGCCGACACCGCACAAACCCTCAACACCCAACTCCAGCGCGGCAAGCACCTCCTCTTCACTCCCGGCATCTACGCCCTCACCGAACCCCTCCACATCACCCACGCCAACACCCTCCTCCTCGGCCTCGGCTTCGCCACGCTGCAACCCACGCAAGGCACCGCAGCCATCCTCACCGACGACGTCGACAACCTCACCCTCGCCGGCCTCCTCATCGACGCCGGCCCCACCCAATCCTCCACGCTAGTCCAAATCGGCGAACCCACACAACATCACTCCCACACCACCAAACCCACCGCCCTCTTCGACATCTTCTTCCGCATCGGCGGCGCCGGTCCCGGCCGCACGCACAGCAATCTCACCATCAACTCCAACGACACCCTCGTCGACCACACCTGGATCTGGCGTGCCGACCACGGCCACAACGTCGGCTGGACCGACAACCTCAGCGACAACGGCCTCATCGTCGAGCACCATCAGCAGTATCAAGTCCTCTGGAACGGCAACGCCGGCCGCACCTTCTTCTACCAATCCGAAATCCCCTACGACCCACCCACACAATCCGCCTACACCAGCGCTCCGCAAACCAACGGCTGGGCCTCCTACAAAGTTTCCCCCAACGTCACGCAGCACGAAGCCTTCGGCCTCGGCATCTACAGCGTCTTCCGCCACCCGGACATTTTCGTCACCAGCGCCATCGAAGCCCCACTCACCCCCAACGTCCGCTTCCATGACATCATCACCGTCTGCCTCGACACCAACGGCGGCATTCAAAACGTAGTCAACCACACCGGCGGCTCTACCTCCTGCCGCCCTCGTTTCACCCCTCAGCTAACCCTCTTTCACACCACCGACCTCAGTAAGCACTAGCCTCACTCAACCCCTTCAACTGCTCTCCAGTCAGCGTCAGCTTCACCGCCTCAAACAGCGCGTCCAGCTGCTCCACGCTCGTCGCGCTCGCAATCGGAGCCGTCACCGTGGGCTGTGCCATCAGCCACGCCAGCGCCACCGACCCCTGCGCCGCGCCCGTATCCTCGCTCACTTCCTTCAGCGCCTTCAAAATCTTCATCCCGCGTTCATCGAAATACTTTTCCACCCTCGCCGCACGGCTTTTTCCACGAGTGTCCTCAACGCTCTGATACTTCCCCGTCAAAAACCCCGCCGCCAGCGCAAAGTAAGGAATCACACCCAGCCCATACCGGTTCGCCACCGGAGCCAAGTCCGTCTCATACTCCTGCCGCGAGTAAAGGTTGTACTCCGGCTGCAGCGTCGCATACGCCGGCCACCCTTTCTGATCAGCCGTTTCCATCGCCTCCGTCAGCCGCTCCCCGCTGTAGTTCGAAGCCCCAATGAACCGCACCTTCCCCGCCGCCATCAACTCCGAGTACGCCTGCAGCGTCTCCTCGATCGGTCCCGTCGGATCATCCTTGTGCGACTGATACAGGTCGATGCGGTCCGTCTGCAACCGCCGCAGCGAGTTCTCCACCTCTTCCACAATCCACGCTTTCCTCAACCCCTGCCCGGCACCAGGCATCGGCATGCCCACCTTCGTCAGCAACACAACCTGGTCCCGCTTCCCACTCCGCTTGAACCAGTTGCCGATGATCGTCTCTGACTCCCCACCCACATGCCCCGGAACCCACTTCGAATACACATCCGCTGTATCGATGCAGTTGAATCCGCGCTCCACAAAGGCATCCAGCACGGCGAACGACGTCGCCTCATCAATCGTCCACCCAAACACATTGCCGCCCAGCACGAGCGGCACAATCTTCAGCTCCGTCTTACCCAGCAACCGAGTTTCCATGCACACAACCCTTCAGCGCATTGGACGACCGCGCGGACCCGGAAGATGCAACCGCCCTAATTCATCCACCGCCGGTCATTCGGATCCCGCGGCTTCCCGCTCGGATCCACATACCGCCCATCCTCGTCGATGTTCACATCCTTACCCTGCTTCTTCATGTAAACCGTAAACTTCTTCGCCGCTCTCCTCCGCTTCGCGCGATAGTAAGCGTTCCTCCACCCAAACCACATCTCCGACCCCGCCCACCCCAGCCCTCGCCGCGGAGCCATCTTCAGATACGCATACCCGCACCCCGCCGCGCACAGCGCCGTCAGCGGACCAAACCGTTCTCCTCCGCCCAGGGCCAGCGCCAGGTACACCAATACATAAATCGCCGCCAGGTACTTCGCCTTCATCCGCACCACGAACAGGAACAAAATCTCCATCTCGGCGAACACCACACCGTACGTCACCACCAGCGCCGTTACCACGGGCCAGGGTCCACCGGTCGCAAGGCCCTCACCTGGCCCCAGGCCGGGGATAAATCTTCCGAGCGTCCAAACGGCAACGCAAGCCAGCGCACCGCCGCCAATCGCCGCCACCAGCACGAACTCCCGCAGCCAGTTCTCTCCGCGTTCATCCTCCAGCTGCGACCCAAACATCCACACCATCAGGAGCGCGGACACTGTACTGCTCAGCCCCAACAGCACCAGGGAGTAAGTCGCCACCCGCCACACCTGCGGCAGCAACACGGAGGGCGCCAGCAAAGAGCCAACGGTCAGCGTCGTCCACAACTGCGACGAAACAATCCCCAGCACCAGCAGGCCGAAGTAAACGCAAACCCCGCCCAGCACGAGCCGCCGCGTAAATCCGCGAAACGCCGGAAGTCCCAGCGTCACCGGTCCGTTCGATTGAAACGCCATTAACGATCCTTCATTTCTTCCTGCACCCGTAGAATACGAGTAACCATCGGCGCACTTGTTGCGTCTTATTGACGCGCGGCGTTCGGACCGCTAGAACTAGAAAAGCCGCCCTTCGTCGCTGTCACCATCGTACAAGGGCTGCCTGAAATTGATTCACGAGGAGACGTTCTATGGCTGTCGTATGCCCGGAGTGTGACAATCCCCTGGATATCGATGTAGACGACGTCGATGAAGGCGAGATCATTTCGTGCGACGAGTGCGGAACTGAGCTTGAAGTCGTCTCGAGCGACCCGCTCGAACTAGCACCTGTCGATGAAGAAGGTTATGACGAGGAGGACGATGCAATTCCTGCTGATGATGAAGAAGAAGAGTAACGCGCAAGGGCCAAGCCGCCCACGCACCAGTTTCCGCACCCGCGGTGCCTTCTTGGGCCTCGCGCTTCTTCTGCTGCCCGCTTCCGCGTTGCTGCTGTCCTCTCCACGCGCTTCCGCGCAGAAAATCCAGGAGCGCATCGTCGAAGGCGTCATCACCAACAAGGAAGACAAGCCCATCGCGGGCGCCGTCGTCTACCTCAAGGACAGCAAGTCCCTCGCCATGAAAACCTTCATCACCGACGAGCAGGGTCACTACCGCTTCGGCCAGCTCAACCAGAACACCGACTACGAGATCTGGGCCGAACACAACGGCGACAAGTCCCGCTCGCGCAACATCAGCTCCTTCGATAGCCGCGCGACCTTCCAGTTCTCCTTCAAGGTCGACAAGAAGAAGTAGCGACTCACCCAACCTCCGAACCCGCGGCGCATTCAGCCCGCGGGTTTCGCATATTTGCCACACTCAGGCGAACACCAAGCGAATAGAATCGACTCCATGAGCACCCCCGCTCATCCCGACCTCTTCACCCATCTCCACATAGACCTCAACTCGTTCTTCGCCTCTGTCGAGCAGCAGCTCCACCCCGAGTACCGCAACAAGCCCCTCGGCGTCTGCGGCACCATGGCCGACACCGGCGCCCTCATCGCCGCCAGCTACGAAGCCAAGGCCCTCGGCATCCACACCCTCACCAAGGTCGGCGAAGCCAAACGCATCTGCCCCGAAATCATCCTCGTCGACGGCTCCCACTCCGTCTACGCCGAGTTCTCCCACAAAATCGCCGCCGCCGTCGAGCGCGTCTGCCCCGTCGCCCACACCCCCTCCATCGACGAGATGGTCTGCGAGCTCATGGGCCGCGAGCGCCAGCCCCCCAACTCCCGCCAGATCGCTTTAGCCGTCAAACAAGCCATCAAGGACGACGTCGGCGAAACCCTCCGCTGCTCCATCGGCATGGCCCCCAATCGCTACCTCGCAAAAATCGCCAGCGACATGCAGAAGCCCGACGGCCTCATCGGCCTCTTGCCCTCACAACTCCCCCGCGCCATCGCCCACCTCCAGCTCCGCGACCTCCCCGGCGTAGGCGCCAAAACCGAACTCCGCCTCGCTGCCAAGGGCATCACCACCATGCCGCAGCTCCTCTCGCTCGACCGCAACGGCATGCACTCTCTCTGGGACTCCGTCTGGGGCGATCGTTTGTATCACTGGCTACGTGGCGCGGAGACGGGCGACGACGGCGCTCCCGTCGACGACGGCATCCAGAAGTCCCTCGGCCACTCCCACGTCCTCGCCCCCGAGCACCGCACCCCCGAAGGCGCCTGGGCCGTCGCCCACAAGCTCCTCCACAAAGCCGCCATGCGCCTCCGCATGGAGCACTTCCACACCGCCTCCCTCGCCGTCACCATCAAGTACTCCCTAACCCGCGATCAGATTGCCAAATTGTCATCACAAACTTCCCCAGAGAATTGTCATCCTGAGCGCAGCGAAGGACCTGCTTCTGGCCCCGCCACAACTTTGTCATCTCGACCGGAGCGCAGCGCAGTGGAGAGACCTGCAGCTTCAACCTCCCGTACCACCCCAAAAATCAAGCAGCACTCCTCCGGCATTCAGCAAACCGGCTGGGGCATGGAAGCCCGCTTCCGCCCCGCCAACGACACCCTCACGCTCCTCGAAGTCCTCCAGGGCATATGGACCCAGCGCCCCAACGCCCCCGAGCACCAGCGCCCCTTCTTCGTCGGCGTCACCTGCCGCAACCTCATCCCCGACAACAACGTCCCCGCCATGCTCTTCGAAGAGCCCGGCAACCGCGCCCAGCTCTCCGCCACCATGGACAAGCTCAACTTGAAGTACGGCCACACCACTCTCCACTTCGCTGGCATGCTCCCAGCCCGCGAATCCGCCCCCACCCGCATAGCCTTCACCCAGATCCCCGTCCAGTACGGCGTGGATTACATGTAGCGTCCGGAGAATTCATGGAACCCACTCAAGCAAATAAAGATCTGAACGACTTCTGCCGAACGTATAGCAAGGCAACATGGATGCTCAAAATAGCTGCCGATGATTACGCCTCCGCGCGATGCCTGATTTTAAGTGGATTGCTAGGTGGACTCATCCTAGGATCACAAGCGCTAGAGAAATTACTGAAAGCCTATTTACTCTTTCATGATCGCGAGACCCCAGTTAAGAGACTTAGCCACTCATTGACCCGTCTACTTCGCTCGGTGCGAGAAACCTATCCCACCTTGAGCCTGGATCAATTTGAGGAAGTGGCGTCAAGGTTTGAGCGGCACTATGAAGCGCGCTACCCAGACAACCCCAACAGCTTGGCGTCTAAGACAGGTCTCGAAATCAACGACCTCGATAGATTTGTGATTTATCTGAATGAGAACTTGCCGTGCCCAAAAAATGTACGGTTTAGAACCGGACTATATGCAATAGTCACTTCGTCCTTTGAGCTTGATGTGATGCCACCTTGGGAGTTTTGGATTAAGACTCAAAATGAAGAACTCGCCCGCTTGCTCCCGCAAATTAGCTCGGAGTATGTAGCGGTTCTGGAAGAGATTCACCCTGGGATATTTGAGTCACAAACCAAACGGCCATCCGAACAGCCTCCAAAGCAGCCGATTTTGCAATTCGTCAATCATCACTTGGTCTAGTGAACCCACTAGGCGCAACAATCGAGGCAGGAATCGTCAGATGCCAAGTTGATCGGAAGGGACAAGCTACCCGTCATGAAAACAGCAGCCAAAATTTGTCTGGTGGTTACTCTAGTCGCGTGCCTCTGCCTCGCGGGTTTCATTCTGCACGGCCCGAAAGAGAAAGAGACGTGGTCTACACTAACAGGCGTCCTCGCCGTGATCGCAGCGGGGATAGCCGTACTTCCGGCTCTGAGGATTTTGGAAATTCAAGAAGACGCACTTCGTCCTCGGCCTACGCCGTATTTTGATCTCACGAGCCGCTATGACCTTCTTCAACTGAGGGTCAAGAACCTCGGTGGGGGAGTGGCATATGACGTGCGCCTACATTGGAAACATCGTCCGACCGACCATATGGGCAACCCCGTTGTTAGCCTAGATCGAATTGCAACTCTACTTCCCCAGGAAAGTGTCTCCACCTTAGTAGGCGTTTCGTCCACCATAGTTAGAGAGTTGTCGGACAGTCGCTTCGAAGGTGTATGTCGCTGCAAGGACGCGAGCGGCAGGACACATCGGGCAACCTTCGTATGCAGTCTTGATGCCAATCAAAAGCAGCTGCTGCACGATAACGAGTTGCCCAAGACCCTGCGTGAACTGCAGGATATTCCCAAGGAACTGTCGCGAATCGCGGATCTGCTCGAATCTTACAGACCCAAATCCTAGGACCTTGTTCTGGGTCCCCAGCGACGCACCAAGAGTGCCGGGTGCCCATCCGTGACGCGCACTTGGTCACGCGTGGATACCACCCCCGCCCGCCGCCCCAAAAGCTCCCAAGGCCCACAGCCATCGCATCCTCCATCACCCCCTGCCTTTTTTGTTTGT
>JAZKBC010000002.1:0-6633 GCA_040388825.1 Acidobacteriota bacterium
TGTAGGTGTAGGCCCAGGCGGTTTGGGAAGTGCCGTCGGGGAGGGTGACGGTGATTTCGCGGCGGAGGAAGAGGCTGGCGGCGGGGTCGGTGGGGTGGAAGCCTTCGTAGTCGTCGAGGCGGGTGAAGGTGGCGGGGTCGGTGGGGATGCGGAAGAGGTAGCCGGGGACTACGGTGGCGGTGGGGTCGTCGTGCGAAAGGACGATCAGGGCGGGGTAGCGGCCGAAGTCGTAGAGGCGGCCGTGGACGGTGGCGGGCGAGAGGAGCTCGAAGCGCGCGACGAGGTCGGCGAGCTCGCGGGGAGCGCGGTCGGGGTGGAGCGTTCCGTAGACGAAGAGGAGGGAGAGCAAGGGAGTAGGGAAAGACAGGGAGTAGGGAGTAGGGAATAGGGAGTAGAGAACTGGGGTGTTGGGGAGAGGATACTCCGGGGGCTCGGGTGGTTAGCAAGAATTTGTTGGGGTGACGGCTTACTTCGGTGCGGGGGGCTCGTCTAGAGAGGTGTACGTACCCTGACTCCGGAGTCAGAAACAAGATGAGCGTGAGCGACGCGATTATGGTTCCCGGCGAAATTCGCCGGCGGCCGAGCCCCTTTGCCCGGGTTCTGGAAGAGAGTCCAGGCGTGGATACAGCGTTACAATCAGCGACAGGTATGCCCAAGGCTGTCGCTCAACCCGGTGGTCGCGCCAAGATGACGGCTGCCCAACTGGAGGCTCGTCAACAGCAGCGTGCTGAAGACGATGAGCTGATCCGGGCCGCGCAAAAAGGCGAGCGAACAGCGTTCGATGCGCTGGTGCGACGGTACGACCGCAGCGTTCTGCGGCTGGCGCTGCACATGCTGGGCAATGAGCAGGACGCGCAGGATGTGCACCAGGACGCGTTCATCAAGGCGTACAGACATTTGTCGAACTTCCGATTCGAGTGCTCGTTTTATACGTGGCTGTACCGGATTGTGACCAATCTTTGCCTGGATCAACTGCGGCGGAGGAAGAGCCGCAGGGAAGATCCTTCGACGGCGATGGATGCAGCGGGCGATGAGATGGACCTGCTGGCGAATTTGACCGACGGCCGGGCGAGCGCGAATCCGGCGCGGGAGCTGGAACGCAAGACGATGAACGAAGCCATCAATGCGGCGCTGAGTGAGTTGACGCCGAGAGAACGCACGGTGTTCGAGCTGAAGCACTACCAGGGGCTGAAGCTGAGGACGATTGGCGAGATGCTGTCGACGACGGAAGAGACAGCGAAGAATACGTTGTTCCGGGCGACGCGGAAGTTGCGGGCGCGGCTGGCGGAAGTTCGGTAGTTGTTAGTTCTTGGTTGTTAGTAAGTACGGAAGTAGCGGGCGTGATTGTTAGAGACCTGCGCTGAACAACGGTTGTACAAGCTTGAGAGGCCTTTGAGGTAACGTAGCGATGAATTGCGAGAATGCACAACAGAACATCATCCTGGCGCAGTATGGGGAGCTTCCCGATGAGCTGCAGTTTCCGCTGGAGCAGCACCTGGATGGATGTGAGGAATGTCGCCGTGAGTGGAAGGCGCTGCTGGCGCTGAGCGAAGAGCTGGCGCTGGTTCCGGTGCTGGAGCCTTCGCCGAACATGCTGGCGGCTTCAAGGATGCGGCTGGATGAGGCGCTGGATGCGATGCCTCCGCGGTCGGTGACGCAGCAGTTCTGGGGCAATGCGTTTCGGTGGCTGGGATTTGTGCAGGGGGCGCCGGCGTTGGCGACTCTGCTGCTGGGTGTGGGCTTTCTGGGTGGAAATATTTTGACGCGGTACCAGGTGGCGACGTCGCCGAAGCTGCCGACGCCGGTGATTGCACGCTCGGGCGATGGACCGATTGCGAGTGTTTCGGGGATTGTGCAGACGCCGAACTCGGAGCTGGTGAAGGTGAGCTACAACCGGATGGTTCCGGAGACGGTGCAGGGATCGCTGGACGATCCGCAGATTCGGCAGCTGCTGATGCTGGGGACGAAGCTGGCTACGACGAATGAACTGCATGCGGAGTCGGTGAACCTGCTGGCGGGTGAGTGCAAGGCGGGTCATGAGTGCGAGGGCGACGTGGATGGGGCGGCTGGGATTCGTAGCACGCTGCTGGCGAGTTTGCGTTCGGACAAGAGCGCGGATGTGCGGCTGGCGGCGCTGACCGGTTTGCAACCTTATGTGGCGCAGGATGAGCATGTGCGCGATGCGGTGCTGGATGCGGTGATGCGCGACCGGAGCCCGCAGGTGCGGGCGCAGGCGATCTCGCTGCTGGAGCCGGTGCAGGCGGATTCGAGCGTGCGGCGGGTGCTGCTGACGGTATCGACGCAGGATGCGAATCCGGCGGTGCGGACGGCGAGCTTCCAGGCGCTGCAGGGCGTGGCGGATATCCAGTAGAGGCAGGGAGTAGGGAATAGGGAGTAGGGAATAGATCTCAAGCGGGTTGCGGAAATGATGTTGATGGCGGAAGTTGACGGCGGAGAGTGGGCTGTGGCGGCGGCCGGCAGGGTGCTGGTGCGCGTGATTGTGGTTGCCGGTGTTGCGGCGATGCTGAGCGTGGGGGCTCGGGCGAATGGGGTGGGGACGCATGCGGCTTCGCAGCGGACGCAGGGGTATCTGGGGATTGGGTTTCATGATTTGACGGATGGTGAGGCCGCGCTGCTGCATGCTCCGGGGGTGCATGGAGTGGAGGTGGTGATGGTGGACCACGATGGGCCGGCGGGCAAGGCGGGGCTGCAGGCGCATGACATCATTACGCGCGTGAATGGACAGACGGTGGCGAACGAGGACGCACTGCGGCGGCTGATTCGCGGGTCGAGTGCGGGGTCGGTGCTGGCGTTGTCGGTGCTGAGGGATGGACGGCCGGTGACGGTGTCGGCGCAGTTGGCGGATCGTGGTGTGGTGGAGCGCGATGCGATGGCGCGGATGGGCGTGGACGAACCGCAGATCGAGGACGACGAGGCTCCAGCGCCGGTGGGCGAGAACTTTATGGCTCCGGCTCCGAAGGCGGTGAAGGGGCAGAGCTTTCTGGGATCGATGCTGCATGCCGGACCGTTTACGGGGCTGGAGATGGAAGTGATGACTCCGCAGCTGGCGGGTTTTTTTGGAGCGCCGCAGAACGAGGGTTTGCTGGTACAGACGGTGGAGGCGAACAGCCCGGCTGAGTTGGCTGGGCTGAAGGCCGGGGATGTGCTGCTGGAGGCCGATGGGGTTGCGCTGAAGACGACCGCGGCGTGGGTGAAGCGGCTGCGGACGGGCAAGGGAAAGCCGATCGCGCTGACGGTGCTGCGCGACAAGCAGAAGCAGCAGATGACGCTGGTGGTGGATTTGAAGAAGCACTCGATGGTGGAGTGGCCGGTGCTGTTGTTTGGGGCGATGCAGTAAGGCAGGGAATAGGGAGTAGGGAGTAGGGAGTAGCGGCTTCTGAGGGTGGGTTAGTGCGGGTGGATGGTGAGTGGGGTGTTGGGGCGCTGGTAGAGGATGGACTCAGGTGTGTCTTTGGTGTCGGCTCCGATGAGACCGACCGGCCAGCTGAGAAGAAAGAGACTTCCAAACACGCAGACAACGACGGCTCCGGCAGTGGAAACAGCGGCGAGGAAGGCACCCCCCGTGAGGATGCCGGCACCAATGACGGCGCCAATGAGCAGATATCCCCAGAAGGTCTCGTGATAGCTGGGAGTGATGAGGGTGGCTATGTTGTCGGCTGCGAAGGTGTGGGCGGAGTGGAGGCCGGAGGCGGCGCAGGTGAGGCCGGTGGTGTCGATGGACTGGAGCTTGCAGGTGGTGCGGTGGCCGGGGTGGTCGAGGGTGACGACGTAGAGCTTGCCGTGCCAGTTTTTGAAGGTGGCGGTGGTTCGGGTCCAGTCGGCGGTGGGTGAATTGTGCGTGGAGAGATTGGCGATTTCGGTGGTTTGCTGCGCGGAGGCGAGCGTAACGCCGGCGGCGAAGAGGATGGCGAGGTAGGCAATGAAGGAGCGGCGGGATTTCATTGGGGGTCTCCTTGCAGGAGGGCTGCAAGGGAGACATTAGGCGGCGGGGAATGGCGAAAGAGCCGCGCGGGTGACAGTTTCCTAAAGTGTCACAGGGCGGCTCTTTGGGTGGTCTGGTGCTGCTATGGAGGGTTTATTTGACTACGGTGGCGGGCTTGCCTTCCTGCACGTAGTTCTTGTTCCAGGAGGGGATTTCGACGAGGTAGGTTCCGGGCTTTTCGATGATGGCCTGGCAGCCGAGGCGGCTGTTGAGTTGGAGGCCGGGGGCGAGATCGAGGCGGTCGAGCTCTTTTTCTTCGGCTTCGGAGAGGCCATCGGCGCCCTGCTTCACGAAGAGGTGGCAGGTGGTGCAGGCGCAGACTCCGCCGCAGGCGTGGTCGAGGAAGATGTCGAAGTTTTCGGCGACGTCGAGCAGGCTCATGGGTTCGCCGTGGCCTTCGTAGGGGAGAGAGTCGAAGTCGAACTCGACGGTCTTGTTTTCAGGCTGGAAGGTGACGCGGACCATGTTGGGGCCGGGGGGAGTGTCGAGGTCAATAAGGGGCAGCGAGATGGGTTCGTGATCGGACATAGCAGTATTGATTCTAGTGGACGGCGGCCGGGTGTACGGGATTCGGGGGCCGGGAGGGCGTGTTTCGGGAGAAATATCGGGCCGCGGGGGTATTCTGACAGACAAAAGTCTGACGCCGGGGTGGTTTGCCGGGGCGAGGAGGCGCGATGTCGAAGTCGCTGAAGGCGGCGCTGCTGTGGGGTTTGGCGGTTGCGGTGGTGCTGGGAGCGGCGATGCAGGCGGTTCGGCCGTCGCTGGGCAAGTCGGCGGGACCGGCGGCGGAGATTGCCGCTCCAGCCGAGGTGCGAGCGGTGTTGGAGCGGCGATGCTATGCGTGCCACTCGGATGAGCCGCGGCTGGCGTGGTTTGACGAGCCGGCTCCGGTGTACTGGATGGTGGCGAAGGATGTGCGGGACGCGCGGGCGCGGTTGAATTTTTCCGAGTTGGGCAACAAGCCGGTGGCGGTGCAGCGGGCGGAGCTGTATGAGGCGGTGAACCAGGTGAGGCTGGGAGCGATGCCGCTGCCGGCGTATCTGGCGGTGCATCGGGGAGCGGGGGTGACGGCGGAGGAGTTGAAGGTGCTGCAGGATTACCTGGCGCCGTTTGCGCCGACTCCTTCTTCTGCGGCTGCGGCGGTGCCGGTTGCGGGTGTTGTGGCTGCGGGGCCGGTTGGGGAGAAGATGCCTGCAGGTGAGTCGGCGAATGGGGTGCCGTTTGAGGCGGGGTTTCGGACTTGGAAGCTGTTGAGTGCTACGGATCGCGGGGATAATCACACGTTGCGAATCATTACGGGCAATGATGTGGCGATCAAGGCGGTGGAGGAGCACCAGACGCATCCGTGGCCGGATGGAGCGGCGTTTGCGAAGATCGCGTATGCGGCTGTGGATGATGGGCAGGGGAATCTGGTTCCGGGGAAGTTTGTGCAGGTGGAGTTTATGGAGAAGGACGCGGCGAAGTATGCGCGGACGAAGGGATGGGGCTACGCGCGGTTTCGAGGGGATGCGCTGAAGCCTTATGGCGAGGGAACGCACTTCGATGAGGAGTGTGTGGGTTGCCATGAGCCGGTGAAGGATCACGACTATGTGTACTCGCTGCCGATTGCGCGGGATGCGGTGGGAGGTGGGCGATGAAGATTGCGGGCGGAGTGATGTTGCTGGCGTTGGCTGTGGTGGGTTGTGGGAAGCAGCCGGTGGAGTCGGATGTGATCAACGAGGTGGCGAAGGTGAGTGCGACTTCGCCGTATGCGGTGATGGACTGGACGCCGATTTCTACGAGCGTGAATCGCGGGGAAGGGACGATGGCGACGTTGTTTGCTGACGAGTCGGCGGTGAAGCATTTGCGGAGCGGGGTGGCGTATGGGGAGTCGGATCAGATTGCGCTGGTGACCTGGAAGCAGAGGGAGGATCCGCATTGGTTTGGGGCGCGGATTCCGGGGGAGGTGGTGCGGGTGGAGATTGTGACGATGGGACTCGCGCCGACCTATGGAAGATTCGCCGGGACGCCGCTGGTGCCAGAGAAAACGAGCGATGGGGATGGGGGAGAGAAGGCGATTCTGGCGATGAAGCCGGCGTGGACGCCTTAGAGGGGCGGCCGCTGGTGATGCAGCGATCGGTTGGCTGCTAGTCTGTGGGTGATTGGCGGAGGTGTGTGTGCGGGTGAATCGGTCGGTTCCGCCGTGTGCGGTGATTGCGGTGGTGCGGTATCCCGATCCGGGGGTGGCTGCGGCGTGGCTGGAGAAGGCGTTTGGATTTACCGTGCGGCTGCGGATTGCGAACCATCGGATACAAATGCGGGCGGGGGAAGGATGCGTGACGGTGGCTGAAGGCGAAGCGACGCCGAATAACTCCTGCAGTGTGCAGGTGCGGGTGGAGGACGCGCGGGCGCATTGCGAGAGGGCTCGGGTGGCGGGGGCGAAGATTTTGAGCGAGCCGGTGGATCATGTGTACGGCGAGCGGCAGTACAACGTGGAGGACTTCTTCGGACACCAGTGGGACTTTACGGAGACGATCGCGGATGTGGAGCCGGAGAGCTGGGGTGGGGAGTCGGTGGAGCTGTAGGGGCTAGGTGCTTTCGACGCGCGCCTTCATGTCGGCGTAGGCGGCGTGGATGAGGCGGTGGAGCGC
>JAZKBC010000003.1:0-11909 GCA_040388825.1 Acidobacteriota bacterium
CTACTCCCTACTCCCTACTCCCTACTCCCTACTCCCTACTCCCTACTCCCTAAAAGATCTTCATGTGAATCGTCAGATACTTCTTCGGGTCCTTACGAATCGTCGTCACCAAATCGTTGCTCGACACCAGCAGCTTGTTCAAATTCGCGTACGCCGCATCATCGGTCGCCAGCTTGCCCAGCGTCCCCTTGCCGTCGTTCACGTTCGTCATCAACGCATCCAGCTTGGTCACCGTGTCATTCAACTTGTTCGCAAACGCCGGATCTTTCGCCAGCAGCCCCAGCGCTCCCTTGCCGGAATCCGCCTCCGCCAGCAGCGAGTTCGCATGCGCCAGCGTCTGGTTCAGGTTGTTGTACATCGTGTCGTCGTTCAGCAGCTTGCCCACCGTGCCCTTGCCGGAAGACAGCTTCGTCGAAATATCGTCCAGCTTCGTCACCGCATCATCCAGCTTGGTATAAAGCTGGTCGTCGTTCACCAGCTTCCCAACGGTACCCTTTCCGCTGTTCAGGGTCATCGCCAGCTTGTGCAGCTCATCCAGCGTGTTCGTCGCCTTGTTATAAAGCTCCGGATCGGTAATCAGCCGCCCCACCGACCCCTTCCCCGTCTGGATGTTGTCCACCACATCGTTCATCTTCGCCAGGATCACGTTCAGGCTCTCCACCGTTCCCTGGCTCGCCTTGATCACGTCCTGCAGGTTCGGTGTCTCGGAAGTATGCAGCTCCTGCCCCGTATGAATCTCCGGCCCCGTTGCGGTCTGGCTGTTGATGTCCACCACCGTATCGCCCAGCACGCCGACCGTCGAAAGCGACGCCGTCGAATCCGTATGCAGGCTGTCGTGGAACTTCGGATTCAGGTACATCGTCACGCGCACCGGCGTCAGCTTCCGCGCCGGGTCGTTCGAGATCTGAACCTTCTTCACCTCGCCGATCGTCACGCCTTCAAGATTCACGGGCGCTCCCACCTTCAGCCCCGCCGAGTTCTCAAAATAAGTCGTCACCACCAGCTTCCGCGCAAACACGCTCATCCCCGACGCGCTCGTCATCAGGAACAGCAGCGTGCACAGCAACGCCACCGAGATGAGCACAATGATGCCCACCTTGAGCTGCGACCACTTCACTTCCTGTTGACTCGGCATAGAACTCCCCGCGGGAAAATATTTGCGCCTGACGGTGAAAACATCGTATCAGCGGCCGTATCGCTTGTTCGTGCTTACTTTGGATGCAAACCCACCCAAAGGCGATGCGCCGACTCGCCTTTCGGACTGCCGTGGCGCTGCTTTCCGGATTAGCGTGGGGCTTTAGCCCCACGATTACAGCCACGGGACCAAAGGGGCTTTAGCCCCGGCGGATCAGGACTCAGCCCTCCGCCACCACCACCGCAATCGAAACCGTCCGCGAGTGCGACAGCGACAGCGACATCCTCTTTACCCCCAGCTTCTCCGCAATCTCCGCAGCCCGTCCGCTCAGAAACAGCTCCGGCCTCTGCCCCGGCTTTCGCCGCACCTCGAACTCCCTCCAGCTCACCCCGCGGCTGATCCCAGTCCCCAGCGCCTTCGCTCCGGCCTCCTTCGCCGCAAACCGCGCCGCAAAGCTCTCGCCCGCATTCTTCTTCGCCTGGCAGTACGCAATCTCCTCAGCCGTAAACACCCGATTCAGGAACGCCGACCCAAAGCGTTCAACGCTCCGCTCAATCCGTTCAATCTCCATCAGGTCGGTCCCCAGTCCAATCACCACCGCGCGCTTCTCCTCAAACCACTGTCCCAAAAGTGTACGCAATGCCCCTCCAGTGTGCAGACTCATGGTTTCCCAGTAGCACCGCACCGGGACACCCATCACCCCGCCGCTCCATTCTCCCGATAGCCGCAATCGATGAACACCGCGGCCACTCTCGAGCACGTCCAACGCACCCCACCCCCGCCGCACCCCGGCCTCACCGTCGATCTGCGCGGCTACAGTTACGACGACCGCCGCGTCATCCTCCCTGCCCTCCTCCAGGCACTCTCCTCCTGCGGCGGCTGGATGCTCGACCGCCAGGCCCTTCCCTCCGGCCGCATGGAGTTCTGGTTCGAAGTCCAGCTCGAAGCCGCTCTCGATCTCTACAGCTCCCTCATCAGCGCCGGCCTCGAGCTCATCCGCGGCAGCCACATCGACCTCACCGCCCTCTGCACCCTCAGCCGCCACCACGGCAAACTCCGCACCCACGACCGCGTCGTCTCCGTCCGCCTCGAAATCAGCTTCCTCGACGAAGCCGACGACTCCCTCCCCACCCAGGCCGCCAAAGCCGCCGCAGCCTGACCCACAGCTTTTTTTAGAACCCTCATCCTGAGCACAGCGAAGGACCTCAGTATTTCGCTCGACCAGGCAAAAATCTGCCATCTCGACCACAGCTGCGAGACCTGCAGTTGCAGTTGCCTCTCTACCAATCACCCCCGCAGAAAAGCAGCTTCGGCACTAACCCTCATGTTCCCCCCACCCCCGCCGATAAACCCCTCAAGCTCCCCGCAAACCGAGGGAGCGGAGGCGTCCCTTGAACATCCCCGGCATCGGTTCCATCGATCTCACCAGCCTCACCACGCAAACCAACTGGAAATCCCTCCAGAAGGTCGGCCAGGACCTCAAATCCGGCGACCTCTCCGGCGCCCAGACCGACTTCGTCTCCCTGCTCAAGGACCTCCCCACCACCGGCACCATCGGCAAAGCCTCAACCCAGCTCGGCCAGGACCTCCAATCCGGCAACCTCACCGCCGCCCAGCAGGACTACGCCACCCTCAGCCAGAACCTCCAGGCCCAATCCATGAACTCCTCCGCCAGCCACCATCCCCGCCACGGCGGCGTCTCGAACGACGTCAGCCAGCTCCTCAACACCAACTCCCCCGTCCTCCGCGCCTACCTCGGCGCCAGCTCCACCACCTCCGACACCCCCAGCACCCTCTCCGTCACCGCCTGACCTGTTCTCCCCAAAATCCTGTCAAGCCCCCAATCCGGCAGAAATCGCCAAAACCCCCATCAACACAAGCGATTTCTCTCTAAGTATCCTGGCCCACTTGGTCCACCCACTCTCTACAATAGAAGTAGGGAATAATAAGCTCCGAGCCAGCGAAAGCCCGGCGCACCCCTCCCCCAGAAAACTCGCAACTCGAAACTCGAAGCATGACCGTTTTTGCAGCCGCTGGCGCGCCCCAGGCGCGTCGGAAGGCCCAACACGGCCCTAACCCCAGCAAAATGAAATACTTGACAGGTAACTCGTTTAGAATGAAGGGCGTAGCGCAGATCCCCGCCTGCAACATGAACAACCTAAACCACTTAGCCCCGGGCAACAGATGAGAGGGGGGTGGGGAGTACCGACTCCCCGACCACTGCTACCATAGCTCTCCATGCGAGACGACGACCTCCAACTCCTTGCCACCGAGTACAGCGCAATGACCGAAGCGGAGCTCCTCGCCGCCGCAGCCGACTTCAATGACATGGTCGAACCCGCCCAACGGCTCCTCCAGGCCGAGTTCTCCCGCCGCAGCCTCACGCTGCTGATACCCAGAATCCCGCCGAGCTATGGAAAGATGTCGGTCCGTCAGCTCATGCAAACGGCCCGCACCTACAACCAGCTCCCGGAATCCGACCAGGCTCTTCTCCGTGCCGAATTCAAACGCCGCGCCATCCTGCCTCCGCTGCTCGACGACGACGGCCAGCCAGAACCTGATTCTCTCGACGACGACCTCACCATGGTCACCGTCGGCCGCTACCGCGACCTCTCCGAAGCCATCGTCGCCCGCGCTGTCCTCGAAGAAGCTGGCATCCGCTGCTTCCTGCGCGATGAAAACACGGCCCGCCTGCACTGGACCTGGTCGAATCTGATCGGTGGCATGCGCCTCGACGTCCCCGACAAGGAAGCCGCAGCCGCGGCAGCGTTGCTCGCCGAGCCCACACCCGCCAGCTTCCCCGTCGACTCCGGTCCCGACTACACCCAGCCCGTCTGCCCCAGCTGTGGCTCAATCGACGTCATGACCGACAACACAGGCCAGAAGCTCGCGGCCAGCGGAACTCTCGCCTACGGCATCCTTCTGCCGGTAGTACTTCCCGCCATGGCCCTCCAGCCCGACAACGTCTGGAAGTGCAACGCCTGCGGAACCCGCTGGCAGGACGACGATCAACCAGCCGAAAGCGAGACCTCAGCCTGAAGGCTGCGCTAAACTTACAAAGTGCCGCCAATAATCTCCGCCAGCCACCTAGGCAAGACCTATCGTTCCGGAAAGCTCCAGGTCCCCGCTCTCCGCGACGTCACCTTCGACGTCGAACCCGGCGAATTCGTCGCCATCGTTGGGCCCTCCGGCTCCGGCAAGTCGACCCTCTTCTACCTGCTCGGCGGCCTCACTTCGCCCACCTCAGGCTCGCTCCAGATCCAGGGCAAAGACTTCTCCGGCCTCTCCGACGCCGAGCGCACCAGGGCCCGCCGCGCCCACATCGGCTTCGTCTTCCAGCGCTTCAACTTGCTGCCGACCGTCTCCGCTCAGGTAAACATCGAACTCGCCCATGACATCGCCGACCCCGGCAAGCCCTTCGACCACCAGCTCCTCGGCAAGCTCGCTAACCTGCTCAAGATCGAAGGCCGCCTCCATCACCGCCCCAACGAGCTCTCCGGCGGCGAGCAGCAGCGCGTAGCCATCGCGCGAGCCCTCATCACGCGCCCCGCCATCGTCCTCGCCGACGAGCCCACCGGAAACCTCGACACCGAGAACTCCGACGTAGTCCTCGAGATGCTCCGCGCCGCCAGCCACGAACTCAACCAGACGGTGTTGATGATCACCCATAACCCCGAAGCCGCCCAGATCGCCGACCGCATCCTCCACATGCGCGACGGCCGCATGACCCACATCGAACAAGGCCAGGGCCGACCCGTCACCGCCAGGGCCTGACAGCGGCACCAGGCATGCAGTTGCAAGGCACGCTATTGCACGCACCTGGGCGCACTCGCAAATCGTCAAGGGCACGACTTCAGTCGTGCCATAAGCCACATCCATTGCCTCCGCGGCTTCAGCCGCGGAGGTTGGTTTGGTCGAGCAACGTGGTGCCGCAAAACTCTCACTTCGGCATTGATGCAGTGTCGGACCATGCATCGCCATTCAGGCCGATGTTCAAAGTGATCGTCGTGTCCACCTCGACCGGCACGCCGTTCACCAGATAGGGCCTGTAGGTCCACTGTCGCACGGCGTCCATCACTGCCGGTCGCATCCACTTTGGCCCGGAGATCCACTCCACGCTTTCGACGGTCCCATCCGCACCGATGACGACGTGCAGGAAAATCGCCCCATTCACGCGCGGTGCTTTCGCGTCCGGCACGATCACTGGCATCTTCTTGGACACGATCCGCCCAGCCATTACGGCGCCCGAAATCGGGACGGGACGCCTTTCGGCAGCAGGAGACGCAGTCGCCGGTGTCGCTTGAGCTCCACCTGAAGCGTCGGTGCTCTGCGCATGAAGCGGCGCCACAGCCATGAAGGCCGCTACCGTCAAAAGCACCGCCCGGCCTGCGAAAGCAAATTTTGGTCTCTGCACGAAATGTCTCCTCGCAAACGCACACAGCATCTCACATTTGCCGCCGCGATCGACGGCCGCTGCAATCCTTCTCGCCGAAGGGTTAATCACCTTCCCCATCGACTGGTACAACAATTGTCGTCTGCACCGCGACTGGAGACCCGTTGAGCAGATAGGGCCGATATCGCCATTGGCGAACGGCGTCGATCGCAGCTCCCCGGAGCATCGCCGGCCCGGACACTACTTGCAGCTTCACTATGCGTCCAGTCGACGCGATGACCGCCGCCAACACGACAGTCCCGTGAAAATGACACATATGACAATTCAACAGAACAGTACCGCTCATGGGCTTCTCCAGCAACGCCGCCATTACGCCACCGGCAACACGCAGCGGCTTGCCTTCGAACAAGTCCACGGACCCCCGCGCTTGCGGCGCGATAGGAAGCGACGGCCTGGCCAGGGCCGGCACAACGCACATCAAGCCAACAGCACCCACGACAAGGATTACGTGTCTGAAACGCATGGACCTACCTTCCGAAAAACGCAGCCAGCATCTCACATTTCACCACCGACGCACTTTCGCACAACCCCGAATCCCGTTATCCTTGGCGGCCAGTAGTCCATCTTGCAACATCAGGAGCACGAACCCTATGACCGCGATGATCAACTTCCGCCGCATCCTTGCCGTAGCCACTCTCGCCGCCGCAGCCCTCTTCTTCGTCCCGCAGCCCGCCGGAGCCCGCGCGCCCCTCGCCGCCGCCGCTGCCCCGGCCGCCGATCCCCTCGATATCAACTCCGCCTCCGCGGCCCAGCTCTCCGCTCTTCCCGGCATCGGCGACGCCTACACCAAGCGCATCATCGCCGGCCGCCCTTACACCGCCAAGAATCAGCTCCTCACCCGCGGCATCCTGCCTGCAGCTACCTACCAGAAGATCAAGGACATGATCATCGCCAAGGCTCCGGCAAAGAAGTAATCCCAAGTCGGTAAGCGACTGAAAAGCAACGAAAAAATTCACTGGACAACCTCTCCGTCCAGCACGATAAGATGGGCCCGCAGCAAACAAGAGCTAGCCCCGCAGGCGACCAGGCTGATGCCAGGTCTGCGGGGCTGATTTTTTGCTTGCCAAACCATCCCACCTCTCCCCCGGCACCATCCCACTTCCGGTGCTTTTCTTGGTACACCGTCCCTCAGCAAAATCGGGTACAGTGAAGCATGTCTTCTCTGCACCGTTTCGAGGGCAATGAGGGGTACACCACGCAGATGTTTCGCACACTCTCTCATTCCGGCAGGATCGCAGTCCGGCTCGGCGCCTCGGCGCTCGGTCTGATCTCTCTCGCCGGTTGCCAGAGCGTCAACATCAACGCCGGCAATGTTGCGCAGGTGCGCTTCATCCAGGCTTCGCCCGACGCTCCGGGCATCGACTTCTACGCCAATAACGCGGCTGAAGCCTACAACGTCGGCTTCGGATACGGCACCTCCTACGTCCCCGTCTCCCCCGGCACCTACACCATCCAGGCCGACAAGGCCGACACCCGCACCGTGCTCGCCACTGCCGGACAAGGCATGGCCATTGGGCAGCAGTACACCGTTCTCGTGGGCAACACACTCGGAAGCCTGCAGGAAACCATCCTCACCGACCAGTCCACCCCCGCGCCCACCAACGAAATTTCGGTCCGCGTGATCGACGAAGCCACCCGCGTTGGTGCCGTCGACATCTACCTCGTGCCTTCCAGCGGCAAGCTCGCCACCACGGCGCTGCTCACCAATCTCACCAACCTGACCTTCGGCACCAACACCGGCTACATCAACATTCCCGCCGGAACCTACGCCATCGCGGTCGTTCCCACGGGCACCGTTCCCGTTTCGACCACGGTCACCCTGCTCAGCGGCCCGCAGGTCGGCTACGCTGTCGGCGCCGTCCGCACCGTAGTCATCATCGACCAGCAGGTCACAACCACTCCCGGTGTAGCAGCCTTCGTCGCCGACGACTACGACTCGCCCAGCAGCTAGAGATAGAGCGCAGAAAAAGACAAAAGCGAAGGCCGCCGATCATCTCGGCGGCCTTTGGTTTTTTCTACGCTCTACACTCTACGCTCTACACTCTCGCCTCTAGTAGCGATAGTGGTCGGCCTTGTACGGTCCATCGACCGAAACGCCAAGGTAGTCCGCCTGCTTCGGCGAGAGCGTCGTCAGCTTCACGCCGATCTTCTCCAGGTGCAGCCGCGCCACTTCCTCATCCAGCTTCTTCGGCAGGATATAAACGCCCGGCTTGTACGTGTCCTTGTTGGCCCACAGGTCGAGCTGCGCCAGCGTCTGATTGCTGAAGCTGTTCGACATCACGAAGCTCGGATGCCCGGTCGCGCAACCCAGATTCACCAGACGGCCTTCGGCGAGGATGAAGATCACGTTGCCGTTGGGGAACGTGTACTGATCCACCTGCGGCTTGATGTTCAGCTTCTTCGCGTCGGAAGCGTCGAGCTGCGCCATCTGGATCTCGTTATCGAAGTGCCCGATGTTGCAGACGATCGCCTGATCCTTCATCTGCTGCATGTGTTCGAGTGTGATCACGTCGACGTTACCGGTCGTGGTGACATAGATGTCGCCGCGGCCCAGCGTCTCTTCGATCGTCGTCACTTCGAAGCCTTCCATCGCCGCCTGCAGTGCGTTGATCGGATCGATCTCCGTCACCACCACGCGCGCGCCGAGGCCAGCCAGCGACTTCGCCGAGCCCTTGCCTACGTCGCCATAACCGCAGACCACAGCAACCTTGCCCGCCACCATCACATCGGTCGCGCGCTTGATGCCGTCCACCAGCGACTCGCGGCAGCCGTACAGGTTATCGAACTTCGACTTCGTCACCGAGTCGTTCACATTGATCGCCGGAACCAGCAGCTTGCCTGCTTCCATCATCTTGTACAGCCGGTGCACACCGGTCGTCGTCTCTTCCGAAACGCCGCGCCAGTCCTTGGCCACGCGATGCCAACGCTGCGCATCCTCAGCCAGCACAGCCTTCAGCAGCTTCTGGATCACTGCCTCTTCCACCGAACCCGCTTCGCCATCGACAAAGCTGCGGTCGCCGTTCTCCAGCTCAAAGCCCTTGTGGATCAGCAGGGTCACATCGCCGCCGTCGTCCACGACGAGTTCCGGCCCAAGGCCACCTTCGTGACGCAGCGCCTGATCCGTGCACCACCAGTACTCCTCAAGCGTCTCGCCCTTCCAGGCAAACACCGGAACGCCGGCCGCAGCAATCGCCGCCGCCGCATGATCCTGCGTCGAGAAGATGTTGCACGAAGCCCAGCGCACCGTGGCGCCGAGCGCCACCAGCGTCTCAATCAGCACGCCGGTCTGAATCGTCATATGCAGCGAGCCCGTCACGCGCACGCCCTTGAGCGGCTGCGACGGCGCATACTTCGCGCGAATGGACATCAGGCCAGGCATCTCAGCCTCGGCAATCGTCAGTTCTTTGCGGCCCCAATCGGCCAGTGAGATGTCCGCTACCTTGTAGTCCAATGTTGCCGAATCCAGCGTTGCTGTCGCCATGTTTGCTCCTGTGATTACAGTCTTCAGGATACCAAACCCTCCCCGGCGAACTCGCCCTGGACCCCGCGCGACCGTTCGATGGGTTACCACAGGGCGTTACCAGCGGCACATGCATCTGACCTCGGAATGAGATACACAGGTACGAGGAGCCTTCCGTTCCAATGCGGAACTCCCGGGTGAACACCATGATTGCCAGGCCATCGCACAGCTTCAGCAAGGCTCTGCTCCTGCTGGCCTCGCTGTGTCTGCTCGGCTGCGGCAGCGACACCTTCTACCCCAGCGGCCTCACAGGCGACGGCTCCACTCCCGGCATCACCACGGCCTACTTCTACACGGTCAACGCCACCAACAACACCGTCCTCCAGTTCCGAGCCAACGGCTCCGGCTCCGCCACGCAGACCTCCGCCTCCATCACGCTCCCCGCCGGCTTCAACGCCTCGCTGCTCGCAACGGACGCCACCGGCCAGCTCTACGTCGGCGGATACACCACCGGGCCCAACGCCTCCGAAGTCCTCGTCTACTCGGGCGTGACCACCGCTCCCATGCTTGCCCGCACAGTCATCCTGCAGCCCGGCAAACTCACTGCACTCGCCGCCGACTCCACGGGCCAGATCTACGCCGCGCAAAGCAACGCCTCGCCCACGGTCAACGTCTATCCCGCCGCCACCACAGGAACCTCAACCCCCATCCGCAGCCTCACCCAGTCCGACTACCTCTACGTCAACGACCTCGCCGTCGACGCCTCCGGCAACCTCTACGTCTGCGCTTACAACGGCGGCATCTACCTCGTTGACGTCTTCAACTCCGCGGCCACCGGCTCCGTGGCACCGCTGCGCACACTGCAGTCCGGGGTAGGTTCCTACTTCGGCGGCATCGCGGTCGACGCCGCCGGCGAGCTCTACGTCCTCGAGCAGCTCACCATCGAAAAGTTCGCCCCTGGCGCCAGCGGCTCCCCAACGCCGCTCAACTCCATCAACCTGCCCACGCCACCCGCGCCCTACACCGGCGAAGCCTACTCGAACGTCCTGCGCCTCGACACCGCCGGCAACCTCTTCGTCCCCACCACGCTCAGCAACACGAGCGCTTCGCAGAATATCGTCTACGCCTTCTCCGCCAACCAGGCCGGAACCCCAACACCCATCCTGCAGTTCGTCCCCACCGGCGCCACCGCGTCAACGCCGCTCGGCATCAACATCCCACTCGCCGTTTTCTAATCGCGCCGCTCGGCAGCCATCGCACGCAGCCGCAGCATCAGCCTCACCACCTGCTCCTCCAGCTCTTCCACGCCATCGTCGTTCTCCACGACGAAGCACTCCCCCGCCACCGGGGCCTCATGCTGGACTGCCAGCCGCTTGCGGGCATCCGCCTCCAGCGCTGCACGTTCGCCCGCAGAAAGTTCCTTGCCGGCAGCCACGCGCTCGACAAACCGCGCCACTTTCATTTCTTCAGGCGCCGTTACCACCACCACGCAATCGAACCGCCCTCGCCACGGCTCGCTTCCCTGCTGCGCGCTGAACACCAGAGCCGACTCCACCACCACAATTGCGTCCGGCTTGGTCTTCGCAAGCTCCCCAATCAACTCCGCCTGTGCTCCAATCACCGCCGGATGCACAATCGCGTTCAGCTCTTCCACGCGTGGCTTCTCCGCATCGAACGCCAACCGAGCCAGCTCACGTCGATCCAGCGATCCATCGGCCGCCACAACCCCCGGCCCAAACCGCTCCACGATCTCGCGATAAACAGCCTCCCCCGGCTGCATCATCGCCCGTGCCATCTCGTCGGACGAAAGCACCACCGCCCCGCGCTCCGCCAGCATCTTCGCCACGGTTGACTTCCCGCTGCCCAGATCGCCCGTCAGACCGACACGCAGCATGCTCCCTCTCTCGCTTCCAACAACACAACGATCATGCCTGGAAAAGCTTCCATTCCCCTTCGGAAATTACATCCACACGTCCATCCTCCACACGAATCGCGGTCTGCTCGTCGATCGCATACACCGGCGCCGGTATCTTCGCCGCCCACACCTCCGCGTTCTCGACAGAAGCGTCCGGATGGTTTGGGTTGTCGTAATGCGCAATTACCGCGAAGTCGACAAAACCCGCTCCCCGCGCCGTCACCAGCGTTCTGGGTACTTCACCCTCCTGAGACTGGAACACTATCTCCTCCGACGCGATCGCATCATGCCGCGTGTTGGGCCGGTCGCGATACGTCTCCGCGAAGATTCCTGTCGCCGCCATCGCGCCAGCGCTCACACCCACGTACACCGGTGGGCGCTCCATCGAGCGCAAAAACTCAGCCAGCCCCGACTCCCGCATCCAGTAGCTCAGGTACACCGGGTCGCCACCCCAAACCAAAATCGCATCCGCTTCCTCGACGGAAACCCGCCACGCCTGCTTGTCAACGCTTGGGAGCGCCGTCAGTTCCAGCAGTCCCAGCCGCTCCCAACCAAGCTGGCACATCCGAGAGCCGATCATCCCCATCATCGCCCGCCACACAAACTCCGCTCCGTTGGGAAACGGATACATGCCTGTCGGCACAAACAACGCCTTGCACGCGTCAATCGGCTTGCCCAGCAGCTCCACCAGCGCTTGCTGGATGCTTGCGTTCGAGATGCCAGAAGAAGTCAGCAGCAGTTTCATCGTGTCCTTCGGCTAGGCTCCGTGCCGCATCCGCGCAGCCTTCACCGTATTGCTCATCAGCATCGCAATCGTAAGCGCACCCACGCCTCCCGGTACAGGCGTGTACGCCCCCGAAATTGCAAACGCCGCCGGATCGACATCCCCCACCAGCGTCGAGCCTCGTTTCGCAAACCCCTCGCGCCGCGCCGCATCTCCCGGGAA
>JAZKBC010000003.1:11919-28604 GCA_040388825.1 Acidobacteriota bacterium
CTTCTCCACCTCAGCCTCCGTCGACAACCGGTTGATCCCCACATCGATGATCGTCGCTCCCGGGCGCACCATCTCCTTCGTCACAAACCCCGGCCGCCCAATCGCCGCTACCAGAATGTCCGCCTCCCGCGTCACCGCCGCCAGGTCCTTGGTCTTGGAGTGACACACCGTCACCGTAGCCGACGCATTGATCAGCATCGCGGCCACCGGCTTGCCCACAATGTTCGACCGCCCCAGCACCACCGCCCTCTGTCCCGCGATCGCAATCTTGCTGCGCTCCAAAATCTCGATGATCCCCGCCGGCGTACACGGCGCCAGCACCTCGCTCATCGGCGCTCCACTCAGCAGCCGCCCCGCATTCAGCGGATGAAACCCATCCACATCCTTCGCCGGGTCCACGGCCTCCAACAACCGGCTCGTGTCCACATGCGATGGCAGCGGAAGCTGAATCAAAATCCCATCAATTGCGTCGTTCGCATTCAACGACGCCACCAACTCCAGCAGTTCTTCCGTCGTCACGCTCGCCGGCGGCGTGTGCATCTCCGAATAAATTCCCAACTCGGCACAAGCCTTCACCTTGCTGCGCACATAAATCTGCGAAGCGGCAACATCACCCACCAGCACCACGGCGAGTCCCGGCGTGTGCCCGGCGTCGCGCGCAGCGGCGACTTCGAGGGCAACTTCGCCCTTAATAGCGTTGGCGATGGCAATTCCATCCAGCACGAGCGGCGTAACAGCAGCAGACGACATGCATCCAGAATATCGCGCCCGCGCTGCCTCAACCGGTCGCGCGATTGTGGATTCGCCACCCGCACAAGCACGCAGGTGTTATCTTTTGCGGAACTTCCTGCAACCCCGAACCCCCTCTCTCGCTCTAAAGGAAGACGCGCAACAAGTCGCGCCGCACTTCAAGGAGGCTGGCCGTGAGTGATTCTGAAGACCGCACGCACGTCGAGAAGTTCACCCCGACCGACCTGTTGACCCTGCGCAACGAGCTGCTGCAGTCCGGCATCGACTCGTTCCAGGCCGCCGAAATCGTCGCCAACTTCCTTAGCGGCCGGGGCTACGGCATCTGCGCCCAGGAAGCCCGCACCGTCGCGTCCACCATTGAAGGCCACGGCGTCACGCCTGAGCTCATCCAGGCGGAACTCGAGCGCGTGGCCCGAGTCATGTAGTCGTCAGGCCGACGCAGCCTTAACTGCCCTGCGCACCGGCGTAGCCAAGAACAACAACATCAGCGTCACCAGGCACAGCACCAACACCGGCCCATGCACAGCCACACCGCTGCGCAGATTCACCGCGCCCTGCTCCAGGCTTCGTGACAGATCCGTCCACACAAGCGACGCAGCCACGAACGTCAGCATCGCATCCAGCGTCAGCCCCAGGTACCACCCGGTCATCTTCCGGCGTCGCAGTAGCACCGCAGACCCGAAGAACTCCGCAATCAACACCACACCCAGCCCAATGCCCTCAATCTGCGTCCGCAGCGGACGCACATAGCCTTCCGCGTCCGGGCCAGCCACATACGAGATCAGCAGCAGCACACCCACCGTCGCCACGGTCGACACGGCAAACTGCAGCGCCGTTGCCGTGCGCTCTGCAGTGCTCCACCGTCTCGACAGGCCTTGTGCCGCCAAATTCATTGCGTAATCTCTCCCTCAGGCTCATCGGTTGGAGACTCGATCTCCGCCTCAAAACCTTCCAGCACCCGCGCCAGGAACGCATCCTTGTCCACGTTGGCCCTCTGCAGCGACTCCGCATTCACGATGTGCCGCGCCAGGTCCGCCAGCACGATTCCCCACGCAAAGGGGTCTTCCCACACGCCGGAGCGCAGGCTCACATGCTGCCCCTGCTCCGCAATCCAAACCCGCAGCAGCTCAAAGGAAGCCTTGTCGCGGCTCGCCGCCGGCGGTGGCTCAAGATATTTGTTCGTCGACATGAGAGAAGGTCCTCAAAAATTGGTGAATGGCGCAACGTACTCCGGACTGCCAGTCATTCCAGGGTTCTGCGCAGCCTAGACGATCTCAAACCGTAAGTGCAATCAAATTCGCAGGCTTCTGCAAGCTTAGGTAACCGAGCCCGACCCCGAACTAGCGCCGCGCGACCGCCGCTTCAATCCCCGAAGCCACTTCCGCCGCCGCAAACTCCGCCGCCACGCGAATGCAGTTCATGATCGCGCGCTCGTTCGACGACCCGTGCCCCACAATCACCGGCCCACGCACCCCCAGCAACTGCGCTCCACCGTACTCCGAATAGTCCAGCCGCTTCTTGAAAGCCATGAAGGCCTTGCGCGAAAGCAGCGCTCCCACCTGCGACGTCACCGTCGACTTCAAACTTTCCTTCAGCGAAACGCTCAGCAGCTTGGCCGTGCCTTCGCACGTCTTCAGCGCCACGTTGCCCACAAAGCCGTCGCAAACCGCTACGTCGCAGCGCCCGTTGAACAGGTCGCGCCCCTCGACGTTGCCAATAAAGTTGATCCCCTTCAACTCCTTGAGCAGCGGCAGCGTATCGCGCGTCAACGTATTGCCCTTCAGGTCTTCTTCGCCAATCGAGATCAACCCCACCCGCGGACTCGCCACATGCAGCACGTTCTTCGAGAACACATGCCCCATCAGCGCAAACTGCACCAGGTTCTCCGGGTCCGAATCCACATTCGCGCCCGCGTCCAGCAGCACGCACGGGCTGCCGGAAGTCGTGGGCAAACTGGTAGCCAGCGCCGGTCGGTCAATGCCAGATAACGACCCCAGCACCATCTTCGCGGTAGCCATCGCCGCGCCCGTATTGCCCGCGGTCACAAATCCAGCAGCGCGCCCCTCGCGCACCATCTTCAGGCCCACGCGCATGGACGAGTCGCGCTTCTGCCGTACGGCCAGCGCGGCCTTGTCTTCCATGCTGATCCACTCGCTGGCCTGCACCAGGAACACCGGCGGACGCTCGCCCTTGCGATACCCCTTCAGGCACTCGCGCAACTTCGGACGCAGCAATTCCTCCGGCCCAACCAGGTGAACGCGAACGTCCAAATGGCGACAGGCCAGTACGGCCCCACGGATCTCAGGATCGGGGGCTTTGTCGGATCCCATGGCATCGAGAACGATGTCGATCGGCATGCTCAGGTGGGAATGACTCGGGGTAAGGGTTGAAAGCTACGCGGCTTCTTTAGCCGTGCCGTAAGAGCGGCCCTTGTACTGCTTGCACTTGTCGCAAATAGTGTGCGGAAGCTTCTTCTCACCGCAGTTCGGGCAGTTAGCCGTTCCGGTGGGGGTCAGAAAGTCGTGGCTGCGGCGCTTGGCGGTGCGCTGCTTGGAATGGCGCCGTTTTGGGTTAGGCATGGTAATTCCTCTCGAACAGTATGGCGGAACGAAAGGCGCACAACGCCCTCGTTCTCCGAATCTTTACGTGCTGCGAAGCTTGCTGGTCACCCTCCGGCCTTTCAGCCCTTGGGAGCGGCAATGTCCGCCAGCGCCTTCCAGCGCATATCAGTCGGCCGCTCCTCGCAAGCGCACTGGGTGCGATTGCGGTTCACCCCGCACTGCGGACACAAACCCCGGCAGTCCTGCTGGCAGAGCGTCCGTCCGGGCAGGGTCAACAGCACCTGCTCACGCACGGCGTCCTCCAGCAGCAGGCCGCTCTTCTCATAATACCCGATTTCCGTCTCATCTTCCGTAATTGCGTGTTCCCCGGGCTCGGCATCCACCCCTTCCGGACGGAAGATCAGATCAAACTCCCCCTCAAGCGGCAGCCGGACCGGCTCCACGCACCGCGCACACAACTGCTCAAACTCACCCTCGTAGTGCGCCCGCAGCCGTATGTCATCCACAAAATCCTTCGGCCCCCGGTGCTCCACAATCAACTCCGCCTGGCCCTTCAGCTTCAGCGGACCGATCTGGCGGATGTCGGGCGTGTACTCAATCGCCCCTTCGGGCAGACTTTCGTCCAGTTTCAGCGGTTCATCAACAAGTTGGACGGGAGAGATCAACATGCCTTAAGCCTAGGCCGCTTGACCATGCGCGTCAATAAACCTCTGCCGCAGCGCTAAAACTCGCGCCGAATCAACGCCGGAGGTCCTTCAGGCATCACGTCTGCCACCGGACGAAACCGCTCCGCCAGCCGCCCTCCATAGACCGTCGCCGGCAGCGTCACCACAATCAGCGCCACGGCCAGCCAGCCCGGCGAGTGCTCCAGCAGCGACGCCGAAAGCCACAGCACCAGCAGCGTCTCAATCGCGCCCAGCACCGCCGCATGTTTCACCGGTCGCCGCGGAGCCACCATGCCGGTCACAACCCCTCCAGCCACATTGCAGAGCGCCTCAAACGCCAGCACCATCAACCCCGCCACCGTCACCAGCGAAGTGCCCGGCATCGCCTGCTCCGGCAGAATCACCGCAAAAAGCTGCTGTCCTGCATATCCCAGCAAAGTCACAGCAATGAAGCCCAGGACGACAGCCAACGTACTTCGCAGCATTCCAGCCTCCAGGTCGGGTATGAACAAAAATTCAGCTTTGCCCGGAAGTCTAGCACGCTGTCAGGCAGGCACAACGCAAGTTTTTGCAGTGGGTTGCAGTCAGGATTCCCCTTCCGCACCCGCTTACGTTTTGGTCCTGCCAGACACAGGCCCTATCCAAACAGCCGAATCCCCGCTACTCCCGCCGCTCCAGCCGCCACACAAGCCTCCGCATTCTCCGCCGTAACTCCCCCCAGCGCCAAAACGGGAACTCCCGCCGCCATCTCGCAGACCTCCCGCAATCTCTCCAACCCCACCCCCTCCATCACAACCTCGCCTCCCACCCGCTTCTCAAACACCGGCCCAAACACCAGCAGGTCCGCTCCCCCCTCCAGCGCCCGCCGAGCCTCCTCCACCGAATGGCACGAAGCGCTCACAAACGGCCTCGCCAACCCCGCCCCCGCAAACAACCGCCGCACCTGCTCCGCTGTCAGCTCGTCCACGCCAGCGGTCAAATGCACCCCCTCGGCTCCCACAGCGATCGCCACGTCCGCGCGCCCGTTCACCACCAACCTCGTCCCCGATCCCGCCTCGCGAAAGATTTCACGCATCGCCCGCGCCACCGCAACCAACTCCCCCACCGGCATCTGCTTCTCCCTGAGCTGCACCAGCTCCACGCCCTCCGCCGCCCATCTCCGCGCACTCACCAGCAGCCGCCCTTGCTCTCCGCACCCATCCGTAATCGCACAACGCAGCATGCTCGCCAGTGTATCCGCCGCGCTCACAGGATCTTCATCAGACGCAAGTTATGATGGTCTCCAGACGAACCAATCCACCCGCCCGCGTGCCCTCGCCCGCCAACCTCCGCGCATCCAACCCTCCAGGAGACGATCGACAACGCCTATGGCCAGTGTTTACGACCTCATTGTCATCGGCTCAGGACCCGCCGGGCAGCGTGCCGCCATTTACGGCGCCAAGCTGGGCAAAAAAGTAGCCCTCGTTGAAATGCGCGAGGTCGTCGGCGGTGCCTGCATCAACACCGGAACCATCCCCTCCAAGACCATGCGCGAGGCCGTGCTGCATCTCTCCGGCTACAACTACAAGTCCATCTACGGCATGAACTACCGGGTGAAAGAACGCATCACCATGGCCGACCTCGCCTTCCGCGTTCAGCACGTCATCAAGACCGAAGTCGACGTCACCGAAGCTCAGCTGTCGCGCAACAACATCGAAATGCTCGTCGGCGTCGCCAGCTTTGAAGACCCCACCCACGTCAAGGTCACCAACTCCCGCGGCTCCACGGTCTACGAAGCGAAGAACATCCTCATCGCCACCGGCACCAAGCCCGCCACCTCGCCCAAGGTCGCCATCAACGGCACCACCATCGTCAACTCCGACCTCGTGCTCAACCTCAAAGAGCTGCCCAAGACGATGATCATCGTCGGCGGCGGTGTCATCGGCGTGGAGTACTGCTGCATGTTCGCCGCTCTCGGCGTCCGCGTCACCCTCGTCGAACGCCGCCCTCGCCTGCTCGAGTTCGCCGACCAGGAAATCGTCGAAGCCCTCAGCTACCACCTCCGCGACGCCCGCGTCACCATGCGCCTCAACGAGGAAGTCGAGTCCGTCGAGGAAATCGACGGCACCGTCGTCGCCAACCTGGAAAGCAAAAAGAAGCTCTCCGGCGACGCTCTCCTCTACGCCGTCGGTCGCCAGGGCAACGTCGACGAGCTCAACCTCGCCAACGCCGGCATAGAAGCCGACTCCCGCGGCCGCATCCCCGTCGACAAAGACTTCCGCACCAAGGCCCCCACCGTCTTCGCCGTCGGCGACGTCATCGGCTTCCCCTCGCTGGCCTCGGTCAGCATGGAGCAAGGCCGCATCGCCGCCGCCCGCGCCTTCGGCGACGACACCGTCGTCTCCAACCCCAGCTTCTACCCCTACGGCATCTACACCATCCCCGAAATCTCCTTCATCGGCAAAACCGAGGAGCAGCTCACCGAAGAAGACGTTCCCTACGAGGTCGGCCTCGCCTACTACCGCGAGATCGCCCGCGGCCAGATCCGCGGCGACACCACCGGCCGCCTCAAAATCATCTTCCACCGCGAAACCCACTACCTCCTCGGCGTCCACATCATCGGCGAAGGCGCCAGCGAGCTGCTCCACATCGGCCAGGCCGTCATGGCCCTCGGGGGCAAACTCGAATACTTCGTCGAAACCGTCTTCAACTACCCCACCCTCGCCGAGTGCTACAAGGTCGCCGCCTTCAACGGCCTCAACCGCGTCAGCAAACTCGACTAGCGGAGCAGCAAGTACGAGCGATCAGCACCAGAGAGGCACCCGATGAGCAACACCAAGCCGAGCGACACCAAGCCAGCCCCGACGCAACGCACCGTAGGGGTCAATCTGGCCGAACGCATCTACGCCGGCCTCATCGTCAACCACCAGCTCGAAGGCGCCATCCTCTGCTACCCCGACAACGGTCCCATCGACCCCGACGACAACGAAGCCCTCATCGAAATGCCCACCGGCACCATCGTCGAGCAGATCTGCAAGCTCATCGTCCGTGCCGCTGGCGAGCATAAATCCTCACTCACCGCCGTCGGCGTCGCTCTCCCCGGCCTCATCCGCCACGGCTGCGTTGAAGAAGCTCCCAACCTCCCCCAGCTCAAAGGCGCTCGCATCCTCGAGCTCCTCACCACCCAACTCGCCGCCCACGGCATCAACGCCCACGTCAAAACCGTCAACGACGCCGACGCCGTTGCCGCCGGCCTCGCCTCCCTCCACCACAAGCTCGACCACTTCGTCCGTGTCTGGACCATCGGCACCGGCATCGGCTACGGCGTCTATCCGCACATCGATGGCGTCTGGGAAGGCGGCCACTCCGTCGTCACCCTCGACGACAAGGAAAACTTCTGCGGCTGCGGCGGCCGCGGCCACGTCGAAGGCATCATGGGCCACCGCGCCATGCGCCTCCGTTTCCTCGACATGGAACCCGAAGAAGTCTTCGCAGCCGCCAACAACCGCTCCGACCAGCGCTGCGTCGACTTCAAGCACCTCTGGCACAAAGCCCTCGCCGCCGCCACGGCCACCAGCATCCACTTCCGCGGCCCCGGCAAATTCTTCCTCACCGGCTACAACACCCGCTTCCTCGACCTCAACCTCTACAATGACTACCTCCACCAGATGGTCAAGATGAGCCCCCTGCAGAGCTACTCCGTCGAAGTCGTCCCCGACGACCCCACCACCCGCATCCTCGGCGCCGCCGTTTCAGCCGAGCAGGCCGTCACTCGCTAGCCAACGCTACTTCTGGCACCGCGGGCAATACACCGTAGTCCGCCCACCCACCACGATCTTCTTCAGCCCCGTCCCGCAGTCGCTGCAATCCTCCCCAGCGTGCCCGTACACCTTGTGCTCGATCTGGAAGTATCCCCGCCGGCCCTCGGCATCCACATAATCCGAAACCGACGACCCACCCAGCTTGATCGCCTTCTTCAGCACCTGCTGCAGCGCCTTGTGCAGCTTCCCCAGCTCCTCCCGCGTCAGCCGCCCCGCCTGCCTCCGCGGACGAATCCCCGCCCGAAACAAGCTCTCATCCGCATAAATGTTCCCCACCCCCTGCAGGATCGACTGGTTCAGCAGCGCCGCCTTGATCGCCAGCTTCCGCCCCTTGAACAACTCCGCAAAGTCATCGACGCCTATCGTCGTAGGCTCCGCCCCCGGCCCCAAATATCCTTCAGCCGACGTCACCACCGACAGCCTCCCAAACCGCCGCGGGTCCACAAACCTAACCTCGCGTCCGTCGCCAAGAGAAAGCACAGCATGCGTATGCGCAGGCAACGGAACCTCCGCCTGCGACACCAGCAACCTCCCCGTCATTCCCAGGTGCACCAAAAACTGCGCTGCCTGCTTTTTCTTCCCCTTCACCAAATCCATCACCACCGTCTTCCCCACCCGCCTCACCTTCTCAATCGTCGCCCCGGTCAATACCGCCGCAATCTCCACCTCCGGCGACTTGAACGTCTGCGGCTTCCCACTCGTCCACACGCGCACAATCCGCTCTCCGCGAACCCGCGCATCCACTCCATTCGCAATTGTTTCCACCTCGGGCAACTCAGGCATCTCTCCAGCATAAGCCCGCCGGAGATCGTCGCCTCCATCAACGACCCGCCTCGCCCGCGCCGCTTACATCATCCGGCCGACGACCATTTTCGGCATCTCGCCCTCCCGGCCAGTTGTAGGCTCCTGCAATTCGGCGTACGTTGGCCTTGGCCCCCGGAGGAAAATTGAAAGCTCTGGCTCATCTCGCGGCATCCCTTCCCTTGCACAAAATCGCGTTCCTCCTGCTGCCGTTCATCGCCGCGCCCGTACTCACGGCAGAGACCGTCCCCGGCCTCGGCACCGCCACCTTCCCCACCTCCACCCACTCCCCCGCCGCGCAGCACGAGTTCCTCCGCGGCCTCCTCCTCCTCCACCTCTTCGAGTACGACGACGCCAACAAAGCATTCCTCGCCGCCGAAAAGCTCGACCCCACCTTCGCCATGGCCTACTGGGGCGACGCCATGACCTTCAACCACCCCGTCTGGAATCAGCTCGACGTCCCCGCCGGCCAGGCTGCCCTCGCCCGCTTCGCTCCCACCCCCGAAGCCCGCGCCGCCCGCATCGCCGACCCTCGCGAACGCGCCTGGATGTCTGCCGTCGAAATCCTCTACAGCAGCCGCGGTACCAAGCCCCGGCGCGACGCAGACTACGCCGTAGCCATGCAGCATCTCAGCCACGACTTCCCCGACGACGAAGCCCGCCTCTTCAGCTCCCTCGCTCTGCTCGGCCGCAGCGAAGGCGTCCGCGACGTCCCCACCTATCTCCAGGCCGCAGCCATCGCCAAGGCCGTCTTCGACCGCCAGCCCAACCACCCCGGCGCCGCCCACTACTGGATCCACGGTATGGACGACCCCCAGCACGCCGCCGGTGCCCTCATCGCCGCCCGCGCCCTCTCCAAAATCGCCCCCGACGCCGGCCACGCCCAGCACATGTGCTCGCACATCTTCGTCGCGCTCGGCATGTGGGACGAAGTCGTCGAAGCCAACCTCAACGCCATGCGCGTCGTCGACGAACACGCCCACGCCGCCGCCACCCCCGTCCTCGACTGCGGCCACTACGCCATCTGGCTGGAGTACGCCTACTACCAGCAAGGCCGCATCGAACTCGGCGACAGCACCCTCGCCGCCTGCCAGGCTACAAGCTCCGCCTATGCAGCATGGGCCAGAACGCAACCCGTCAAGACCCCCAACCGCAGCGCTGCTGCCAACTCCAGCCTCGTCCAGATGCGCGCCATCTCCGTCATCGAAACCCGCGACTGGTCCAGCCCCGCCGCCACCATGACGCTCCAGACCGCCGCTCTTCCTCCCATCCTGCAGTCGGAAGACACCTTCGCCACCGGCTACGCTGCAGCTCAGCGCGGCAACGAAAACCTCGCCGCCATCAAGCTTGCCGGCCTGCAATCCCTCGCCGGCCGCACCGCCGGCCAGCCCAACGCCGATCCCGCGGAAGTCGCCGACAGCCACATCCTCACCACCGAACTGAGCGCCGTCATCGACTTCAAAGCCGGCCAGAACATCGCCGCCATCACCCAGCTCCATCAGGCCGCCGCCACGTTCGACGCTCTACCCGTCGACTTCGGCCCACCCGTCACCGTCAAGCCGCCCCAGGAACTCCTCGGCGAGCTCCTCCTCGCACAGAAGCAATTCGCCCAAGCCCGCGAAGCCTTCACCGCCTCCCTCGCTCAGTATCCCCGCCGCACCCAATCCCTGTTAGGCCTCGCCCGCTCCACAGCCGCGTTGGACGACACCTCCACCGCCACGGCAACTTACAGTGAGCTCCTCCAAATCTGGCACAACGCCGACCCCGGCTACGCCCCCAAGCTAGAAGCCGAGCACTTCCTCGCCGCCCACCCACACTCGTAGAATCCTCCTATGCATCATCCCGACCCCATCGCCGAAGCCTTCCTCGCCTACTCCGCCAAGCGTCTCCGCCTCTCACAGAACGAGATCGCCCGCTGCTGCGAAAAGCTCACCGAAGAGCAGATGGGCCATCGCCGCGGCGACTACGAAAACTCCATCGCCAATCTTCTGCTCCATCTCGCCGGCAACATGCGCCAGTGGATCCTTCACGGCATCGACGACCAGCCCGACGTCCGCCGCCGCGACGAAGAGTTCTCCCTCGCCCCCACCGCCACCGCCGCCGAAGCCCGCGCCCACTTCGACGCCACCCTCGAAGAGTCCGCCCGCGTCCTCGCCGCCCTCAACCCCGCGCGCCTGCTCACCATCATCGACCCCCAACCCAACGGCACCTGGCGCCACCCTTCCATCCTCGAAGCCATCTGCAAGGTCACCGGCCACGTCGAACACCACACCGGCCAGATCATCCTCCTCACCAAGCAACTAACCGCCACCGACCTCGACCTCTCCATGCCCCGCAAACGCTAGCAGTTCCGCACTTGCCCTTGCCTTTCTGTCTGTCATCCTCGGAGAGGACCTGCACTTGCACTTGCACTTGCTGTTGCTGTTGCTGTTGCTGTTACCCTTACCACCCCAAAACTCCCCTTGACACACCCCCTGCATAAGATTACTTTGCAATACAAAGTTCTTGTCCCAACAAAGGAACCCATGAAACGCGCTCTCCTCTTCCTCAAGCTCCTCGTCATCGGCGCACTCACCCTCGTCATCCTCATCGCCCTCTGGAAGGTCAGCGACGTCGTCTCCGACCGCCAGACCTATCGCGATCAGGCTGTCACCAGCATCGCCAGCAGCTTCGCTTCGCAGCAGAAAATTCTCGGCCCCGTCCTCGTCCAGCCCTACCGCCTCACCACCACGCAGGAGCTCAAGGACGACAACGGCCACATCTCCACCGCCCACAACTCCACCGAAGGCACCTACACCGTCTTCCCCCACACCCTCTCCGTCACCGGCAACCTCAAGCCCTCCACCCGCCGCCACGGCCTCTACAAAGTCACCGTCTACGAGCTCGACGCCCACCTCACCGGCCACTTCGACGTTCCACCTTCACCCATCAAAGGCGACGTTCAGTACGGAATCCCCTACCTCGCCTTCACCGTCAAGGACGCCCGCGGCATCGTCGGCACGCCCTCCGTTCAGGTCAACGGCGCTCCCTCCACCATCGTCGGAGCCACGCAAACCACCACGGAACACGACAACGGCATCAGCCCCGCCGTCGCCTGGGGCAGCAACCTCCGCGCCCTTCTCCCCAACGCCGCCAACAAGCCCGGCCCCATCGACGTCTCCCTCGACCTCGCCCTCAACGGCACCGGCCAGCTCGATCTCATCCCTCTCGCCGACTCCAACCACTTCGAACTCAAGTCGCCCTGGACTGAGCCTCTCTTCAGCGGCCAGTTCCTTCCCCACGACCACACCCTCGACCCCAACGGCTTCAACGCCACCTGGGACGTCTCCTCGCTCGCCTCCGCCACCCAGCACCAGCTCACCACCGGCGCCGAGAACGTCGACGTCGTCAGCGTCTCGCTGGTCAACGGCCTCGACCCCTACGCCCTCGCCTCCCGCGCCGTGAAGTACGGCATCCTCTTCGTCCTGCTCACCTTCGCCGGCTTCTTCCTCTTCGAGCTCGTCAAGCTCATGCTCATCCACCCCGTGCAATATCTCCTCGTCGGCTTCTGCCTCGCCGTCTTCTTTCTCCTGCTCGTCAGCTTCAGCGAGCACATGCCCTTCGGCCTCGCGTACCTCATCGCCAGCGTCGCCTGCATCGGCCTGCTCACCTACTACCTCGTCTTCGTCCTCCGCAGCCGCGCCTACGGCCTCAGCTTCGGAGCCATCCTCTCCACGCTCTACGCCGCCATCTACGGCCTGCTCATCTCCGAAGACAACGCGCTCCTGCTGGGTTCGCTGCTCCTCTTCGGTCTCATAGCGCTCGTTATGATCCTCACCCGCCGCGTCAACTGGTACGACAAGGCCGCCAACCTCGCCCAATCCAGCGAGCCCCCACCCCCACCCAACGGCCGCACCTCCTCGTCTTTTTTCACCCCATAGCATGTTGCCCTGCGCAACCTACAACGCGGGTGCCCCACATCTCGATTCTGAGATGTGGGATGGAGCGGCACATCAGTCCGTGCCAACCAGCGCCCTCCCACGTCGGACGCACAATGCCGCCACCTAACCCTCATTCCCATCGGCTACTCTAAGTTCACGCATGAGACCCCTCGACCGTTTCCTGACCGTAGCCGCCCTGTCCCTCATCGCCCTCACGGCCCACGCCCAAAACACCCAGCCCGTCCCCGACGCTCCTATCCCCTCCGCTCCCGCACCCAAGCCCCTCCTCGCCGCGCCCACGCCCACCTACGAAGTCCCCAAATCCCACGCCTCCGACCTACCCGACAACACCTTCTGCCACGCCGAAGCCGAGGGCCTTTTCACCAAGTCCAACCAGCACTGGCCCATCGCCATGCAAGGCGTTATGAACGCCTACGTCCGCAACGCGATGACCCTGGTCAAGAGCCAGTGGATCCACCACATGTCGATTGGCGAACGCAACGCCTGGGCCACCGGCAAGCATCTCTCCGTCCGCTTCGCCATCTTCCCGGACGGCACCCACTCCGCCCCCGAGGTCACCGTCTCCTCCCGCCATCCCAACGACGACGAGCACGCCGTGGCCGCAGTCAGATACGTCGGCACCTTCGACCCCCTGCCCTCCGCCATCACCCACCCCGTCGCCGTCTGCATCAACTTCCAGTACAACTCCAACCCCTGGGAGGAAAACCTTCCCGACCCTCTGGCCCACCCCCCAGTGTCTGCTACCCCAGATACAGCCAACCCCAATTAGAATTCGCCGCCGATCTCTTCGATGAAATCTCCCGCGCCGCCCCCGCACTCCTCCTCGGCGGCGGCACGCCCGTCTTCAGCACCCTAACCGAGTGTCAGAAATGAACGCTCGAATACTCCCCGCCCACGACAACGGCGTCGTTTAGAGCGCTTCGCTGTAGGTGTAGAACGCGTATCCACCCTGATCGGCGTTTTTCCCAATGAAACGCCGACGTACGCTTCTCGGGGTACCCAGAAGCAGCTCCACTGCCCTAGGAGAGCGGTGAGCGCAAAAATGATTGCGCCATGCCACCCTTGTTGAGGATGAATTGAGCGAGACGGAAGTCGTCAGTCAGGATGGCACATCTGGTCGAGAGGGTTAGCAATCCGGCATCACTTAGACCGAATTGTCGGAACGAAGACTGCCTACAGAGAAGCCGCGCGGGCTCTCGTACCTCCTCTGCCACGTCGATATAGCGAGAAAAGGTGGTCAGAAGATCTTCGCGGCGGTGCTTCGCGCCATGATCCAGAAAATTGTTCGTCTCAGTAAGCACGTGAGGCGTAGTAACGAAGCCTGAGCACAGCTCTGTCATATCCTCAAGACGCTGAAGGTCTCGGCGCTGGAACTGACTAACACGCTTGTGCTGATGAAGCAGAGATGGATCGGTTCGGCCAACAAGCCACAGCAGTAATAAATTGGTATCGAGCGCAATCGGAGTTCTCGGTGTGCTGATCACGCGGCGTCAAGAAATCCATTTCGAAAGCCAACGAACCCCCCGTCGGCAACCTTAAGCTTGAAAGTCTTATAAGCACGCATGGGTATCACCAACATGGCCTCTTTGAAAGGATTTTCGGCGCTCGGCTGCTCGAAAAAAGAGAAGGTGACTAGCCAGTAGCGCTCATCTTCGCTGAGTTCGGCACCTTCAAGACGAAGGCTCGCACTCTCAGCACCCGGGAAAAACTCAGGAATTAGTTCTCTCGCAGTCTTTATCGCGGCTTTAATCTCCATGATGGCCTCTCGGAAATTATTATATGCGGCTCGGTATAATCGGATAGGTGTTCCTCGCCTTCCGCGAGTGCGCGAACATACCCACCCCGGAGCCAGTCATCCTCGTGAGCACATCCCAGCCGAAAAGCCGCCGTCCGTCCGCCGTCATTCTTGGAGCCCAGTGGGGCGATGAAGGCAAGGGCAAGATCGTCGACGTCCTTAGCGAAAAGTTCGACATCGTCGCCCGCTACGCCGGTGGCCATAACGCCGGCCACACCGTCATCATCGAAGGCAAGAAGATCGTCCTGCAGCTCATCCCCTGCGGCGTTCTCCGCCCCGGCTGCAAAGGCGTCATCGGCAACGGAGTGGTCTTCGACCCCGCCGCCTTCCTCAACGAACTGAAAAAGCTCAAGGATGCCGGCCTCTCTGCCTGGGATCCCGCCGCGCAGCAGCTCTTCATCTCCAACCGCGCCCAGGTCATTCTCCCCTACCACCGCATGATCGAGCTCGCCGCCGAAACCGCTCCCGGCCGCCAGACCATCGGCACCACGCGCCGCGGCATCGGCCCCGCGTACGAAGACAAGATCCACCGCAACGGCCTCCGCGTCGTCGATCTCCTCAACACCTCGCTCCTCCGCACGCACATCAACAACGCCTGCCACGAGAAGAACACCATCGCCCACGCTCTCTTCGGCACCGAGCCGCTCGACCCCAAGCAGATGTACGAGGAGTACGTTCGCTACGCCGAGCAGATCGCTCCCTACGTCACCGACACCGCCGAGCTCCTCAACCGCGCCCTCGACCAGGGCCAGAACGTCATGTTCGAAGGCGCCCAGGGCGCGTTGCTCGATATCGACCACGGCACCTACCCCTTCGTCACCAGCTCCAACTGCACCGCCGGCGGCGCTGTCACCGGCACCGGAGTCGGCCCCACCCGCATCGGCACCGTCATCGGAGTCACCAAGGCCTACGTCACCCGCGTCGGCGAAGGTCCCTTCCCCACACAGGATCACGGCGTCATGGGCGAGCTGCTCGCCAAGCGCGGCAACGAGTTCGGCGCCGTCACCGGCCGTCCCCGCAAGTGCGGCTGGCTCGATCTCCCGCTCCTCCGCTACTCCAACATGATCAACGCCACCGAGTGGCTCGTCGTCACCAAGATGGACGTCATGGACGAGTGCCCCGAGATCCCCGTCTGCACCGGCTACAAGATCGACGGCAAGGTCACCGACACCATCCCCGCCGACATGGTCGGCTTCAAAAAAATCGAACCCGTCTACACCAACATGCCCGGCTGGCTCGAATCCACCGAAGGCATCACCGACTACGAAAAGCTCCCCAAGAAGGCCAAGGAGTACATGACCTTCATCGAGCAGCAGACCAACGCCAAAATCGGCATGATCTCCACCGGCCCCGACCGCATCCAGACCATCAACCTCCCAGCCTTCAACGATCTCCTCGGCTAACTCCCTGCGGGGGATCAGGCTTCACCACCGCCTGATCCCCGCGCTCTACTCCCTATTCCCTACTTCCTACTCCCTGGCATCTCTATGATCAGCTTCACCGTACGCATGACCTTCCGCAGCGAAGACCGCAAGGACATCGCCGACATCCTCCAGGAACTCACCCGCCTCTCCCGCCAGGAGCCCGGCTGCGTCACCTACGTCCCGCACTTCGTCGAAGGCGAAACCGCCACCGTCGTCATCTACGAGCAGTACGCCGACGAGGCCGCCGTCGAACACCACCGCGGCACACCCCACTTCGCCAAATACGCCGTCGGCGGCCTCTACCAGAAGATGCTCGAGCGCCACCTCGAAACCCTCAACGCCATCGCCTGACGACCCGTCCCGCGCTGCTCGCACACAATTCAGTCGTGCCACCATGCGGTCGCCCACACGATTCCCGCATCCTAATCAGGCAGAGATACCGCCGCAGGCGATCGCACCGTCAAATCCTTTGACGCTGTGTTCAACTTCGGTCTAGTATCCTTTCTGCCGATGGCTCCCGCGACGACTCCATCTCGAATCACCACTCTCCTCCTCGCAGTCGTAGCCACCGCCATGCCTTCGCCGGCTCTCACCCAGCATCATCCCAGCAAGCGCGACACCCGCGACGCCATCGCCGCGATGGAGCGGCAGTGGCGCACTGCCGAGCTCACCGGCGACGCCGCCGCCATGGACAAGCTGCTCTCCGACGACTACCTCGGCATCACCGGCAACGGCCAGGTCGTCACCAAGCTCCAGCAGCTCGACCACATGCGCACCCGCACCCTCGCCATCGATCAGCTCGACATCACCGACGTCAAGATCAAGCGTCTCGGCAACGTCGCCATCGTCACCTCGCAGGCCCAGATCGACGGCACCTCCGAAGGCCAGCCCCTCCACGGCCGCTTCCGTTCCACGCGCGTCTATCAGCGTCTCCCCGGCGGCCTCTGG
>JAZKBC010000004.1:0-15013 GCA_040388825.1 Acidobacteriota bacterium
TCCTCCAGATTCAGCAGCCGCGACTGCGCCAGATCCAGCTTCAATCCCGCAAGGATCACCCCCGGAAGGATATTGTCGCCTGTACTGTTGGTGAACCCCGCCAGCACCAGGGTCCGAGGCACATTGCTGACAGCCACGTGGTGACGCGGCCAGAAGTACCACGCCAGAACCACCACGACGGCTCCTGCCAGCACCGCTCCCCACACCCACCCAAAACCTCCCTCGGGCTCCTGCTGCTCATCTTCTTCCTTCAACGCCAAAGAGTAATGCCAGCGCATCTCCGGCAGCGGCCGCGGAATCCGAACCGAGTCCGACGACGGACGCAGCGCCGCAGCCCTAATCCCTCCACTCGAACTCGAAGCCGCAGCCTGCCCACCGGACGACCCGCCCGCCGCTTGCTCAGCCGGCGTCGAACCTGATCCAGATCCGCTGACACCCGGCAGCACACCCGCAACCGGAGCCTCCGCGCTGCTGCTCGTCGCCGTCACCGACGGCACCCTTAGCCCCGCTGAACTCGCCATCTGCTGCGCAAGCGCACTGCTTCTTGCTCCCGCTGGCAGCGGGTCCGTAATCTCCGCATCTCCCGATCCCTGCGCCACCAAACCGCTCGAAGCCGACTTCACCGAAACAGCCGCCGGCCGCAGCGAGGAGTCACTCGAAACAATCCTCTTCACCGGTCTCAGCACCGACTCACCCACCGGTGGCTGCCGCGGCGGCGGAGGTGGCGGCTCACTCTCGAGCATCACCCGCTTGCCAACAATTGACTCCTCAACCGGCCGGACTCCTGGCGAACCCGTTCGCGGCCGCCCCAGCGAGCCAAAACTCCACCACGGCGACTTCCCTGCCGTCGCGCTGGTAGGCACACGCCGCAGCGCCTCCACCAGCGCCGCTGCCGACTGGAACCGCCGCGACCGGTCCTTCTCCAGCAGCTTGTTGATCACCCGCTCCAGCTCCCGCGGGATCTCGCCGTTCAGCTGCCGCACGGCTTCCGGTGGATGGCTCAGCAGCTGCACAAACACCAGCGCACTGGTTGCTCCGGTGAACGGCACCTGCCCGGTCGCCATCTCGTACATCACCACGCCCAGCGAGAACAAGTCCGACCGCGCATCCAGCAACTCGCCCCGAGCCTGCTCCGGCGACATGTAGGACACCGTCCCGACAGTCGAGCCAATGCTGGTCAGATCCATCCCGGCTTCTTTTGCGTTCGCGCCACCTGCCCCGCCGCCAACGTCTACCTTCGCCAGCCCAAAGTCGAGTACCTTTGTCCCAAAACCCCCACCCGGCTTCTCTACCAGGATGATGTTCGCCGGCTTGATATCCCTGTGGATGATGCCCTTGGCATGGGCAACAGTGAGAGCATCCGCCACCTCGGTCCCGACGCGCACAATATCGTCCAGCGACAACCGCCCCTCGGCAATCCGGGTGCGCAGGGTCTCCCCCTTGAGCAGCTCCATCACCAGGTAGGGATCGCCCTTTTGCTCGCCTATGTCGAAGATTGTGCAGATATTAGGGTGATTCAGTCCGCTCGCCGCCCGCGCCTCCTGCAAAAACCGCGAACGCATCTCGGGAGTGCAATACTCGTCCCGCAGCAGCTTGATGGCGACGTCCCGCTGCAGCCGCCCGTCCCACGCGCTGAACACCAGGCCCATACCCCCGCTGCCCAGTCTGCCCAGGATCTCGTACGGCCCAATTCGTTCGCCGGCCCGCGGGACCATCGCTCTCCTCAGCAGCGCGTCGCCTTCTCGCGCTCGTGTGTTAACGTCCCAACATCATACCGCCCTGCCGTGTCCCTTCGAGTCTACGAGATCGAGCCGCCCGCACAAGTGGCTAACCAGTTCCACCGCCTCGCCAAAACTTATAATGACCCTGTGACCGCCTCCAGTTCCCTCCTGCGCAACGTTCCCACCCGCCTCTCCGGCCAGACCCTGCTCTTCGACGCCGACGACACCCTCTGGGAGAACAACGTCTACTTCGAGCGCGCCATCGCCGCCTTCATCTCGTTTCTCGACCACCGCGTCCACACCCGCGAAGAGGTCCGCGAGCACCTCAACCTCTGCGAGCACGCCACCATCGCCCAGCACGGCTACGGCCTCAAAAGCTTTCGCATGTCCCTGATCAACTGTTTCGAGCAGTTGACCGACTCTCCCGTAACGCCCGACAAGCACGAACGGATTGTCTCCTTCACCAACTCCATCGCCGACCACGAGATTGAACTCCTTCCCAACGTTCACGAAACCCTGGCCGACCTCAGCCAGCGCCACCGCCTGCTGATCGTCACCAAGGGCAACCTGGAAGAGCAGACGGGCAAAGTAGAGCGCTCCGGCCTCCACGGTCTCTTCGAAGCCGTCGAAGTCCTCGCCGAAAAGAACGCCGACGCCTACCGCAGCCTCGCCCACCGCCACCGCTGCGACCCCGCCAACACCTGGATGATCGGCAACTCGCCCAAGTCGGACATCAATCCGTCCCTCGCCGCCGGCCTCAACGCCATCTTCATCCCCCACGACTTCACCTGGGTCCTCGAGCACGAAACCGTCGACGCCCCAGGCAACGGCTCCCGTCTGCTCGAACTAGCCGGCATCGCCGATCTCACTCGCCACTTCTAGCAGGCTCATCCAACCGCGCCAGAAAAGCCACACCGAGCCTCATCCATGACGCGTCCAGAAAGCTGCCGGCGTCAGAATTGGATAGGCCTCCGCCAGCGCCAACAGGTCTTTATCCCCAGTGATCAGGTACTTCGCCTGCGACGCCGTCAGCGTCCCCAAAACTTTCTGGTCCGCCCTGTCGCGCAATCGACCATCTTCTTCTCCGCTGGGTTCAACCACGTCGGCCAAAAACATCAAGCTGTCCATAAGGTCGCGGATTTCATCACTGCTCAGTCCGATCCGTACGAGCCGCGGCAACACTCGGGCTGTCTCATCGAGGATGTAGCGCGACAACACAACCTCCAGCCCACCTTGCCGCCACAACGTTACGATGCGCCCTGGAGTGCTGTTCGGATACGCTAATCCCGAAACAAGCACGTTCGTGTCCAGCACCACGCGCATCCCTGCCATCAGCGTCCCCGTTCAAGAGCAACGGCCGAATCAATCTCGGTCAATCCCTGCTCCTCCGGTACGCCGCCGTAACCTTCCGCAATGCGGTTGCTCAGGGCATCGAAGCGTTCCCGCATCCTGCGAATTCGTGCAAACAGGTCGGCATCCACGAGCGCGGCAACCGGTCTGCCGTCCTTATTGATCACGATCGAATCGTTCCGGTACTCAACCTGGTTCAACATCTCACCAAGATTTTGCCGAAAGTTGACCGCATTAACCTCCGTAACCATCGATTCCTCCTTAACACAGACCGTCATGATCATATCGACCATTACGTTCATTATAGCTTAGCTCGATTGCTATTCCTCGTCCTTGTAAATCCCCATCTGCACCACCCCACTCTCCACCATCCGCGCCCGGAACATCCCCGGAGTATTGAACCCCCACGCCATCTCCCCATCCGGCGCGAGGGCAATCACTCCGCCGTCCCCATGAATCGCTCCCACCTGCGCGATCACCTTATCCACCGCCGCCTGTAGCTTCATCCCCTTGTACTCCACCAGCGCGCAGATCGTCCGCGCCACGGTCAGGCGGATAAAGTACTCCCCCGTCCCCGTAGCCGAAACCCCGCACGACGCATTCGACGCATACGTCCCCGCCCCAATCAGCGGCGAGTCGCCAACCCTGCCCCACCTCTTCGCCTGCGTCCCTCCGGTAGTCGTCCCCGCGGCAATGTTGCCATGCCGGTCCCGCACCACAATCCCGGTAGTCCCCCACTTATGCGCGTCCGGAGTCTCCAGTTCTGCAATCGGCCCAGCCGGAGCCGGCGGCGCACCCGCTGGCCTTGGCGGAATCGGCCAGCCTTCCTTCTTCAACTGCCGAACCAACCCCTGCCACCGAGGCTCCGTAAAAAAGAAAGCCGGATCCACCTGCTCCAACCCCAGGCTGGTCGCAAACTCGTCCGCTCCCGCACCCGCCAGAAACACATGCGGCGACTTCTCCATCACTGCCTTCGCCAGCGAGATCGGATGCCGCGTCCGCGTCACCTGCGCCACCGCCCCCGCCGTCATCGTCTTGCCATCCATAATTGCGGAGTCCAGTTCGTTCCGCCCATCTGCCGTAAACACCGCGCCGCGCCCGGCGTTGAACAGCGGATTGTCTTCCAGCACCTGCAGCGCGGCTTCTACAGCATCCACCGCGCGCCCATCGGCATCCAGAACCTTAGCCGCGGCGTGAATCGCCTCATCCAGCCCCGCGCGATACGCCTTGTCCCTCTCCGGCGTCATCGATCCGCGCTCAATCACCCCTGCCCCGCCATGCAGCACAATCGCCCATTTGCCCGCTGGAGCCTGCGTCACCAGCCCACTCGCCGCCGTCTGCGAACCCGCCGATCCAGCCATCAAAGCCACTCCCACCGCGCACACAGCAACCCGCCCGAACCCGTTCAGGAACATCATGTCTCCCCCTGTGAAAACTGCATCGCGGACGATGCTATACTAACCTTCGGATTGGACGTCGCTCCTGCCGCACCTGTGTGCGTGACAGGCCTCCTGCGGAGGTGGCGAAATTGGCAGACGCACTAGCTTGAGGTGCTAGCGCCGCAAGGCATAGGGGTTCAAGTCCCCTCCTCCGCACCAAATCCTCAATTTCTACGCCGCTTCAACGCGGCTGAAGGCTTCGTTTCCACTCATGCTCATTCTTCTGGTCATCGTTCACGTTGTAGTCTGCTTGTTCCTCGTCGCCGTGGTTCTTCTACAGCAGGGCAAGTCGGCGGATCTCGCCGGAGCGTTTGGCGGACAGGGTTCACAGACCGCCTTTGGTCCCCGCGGTGCCGCGAACCTGCTCACCAAGCTCACCGCCTATGCTGCCCTTGTGTTTATGCTCACCTCCATCGGTCTGACCGTCGTGCTCTCGCGCACCACCGGAAGCCACTCGGTTCTCTCGGGCGTTCCCGCCAGCCAGACGCTGCCTTCGAACAAGAAGTAAGGCAACTCAAGTTTGAATCGAAGCGCAGGCCACAAGCCTGCGCTTTTGCTTTGCTCGCAACTATTTCCAAAGGAGAGCGTGATGATCCGCGAAACCTTCCCCGTCGGCATGCTCGGCTGCAACTGCACCATCCTCGGCGACGAAACTTCCCGCGAAGCCATCGTCGTCGATCCCGGCGATGACATCCCGCACATCCTCTCCGTCCTCGCCCAACACCAGCTGACGGTCCGGCAAATCGTCATCACCCACGCGCACTTCGATCACATCGCCGCCGCCCAGCAACTCAAAGCCATCACCTCCGCGCCCATCCTCTACAACCAGGCCGACCTCGCTCTCGTCGCCATCATGGAACAGCAGCCCACCTGGATCGGCCTTCCCGCAACACCCGCTGACGTCCGCCCACCCGACCACTCTCCCGCCGACAGCGAAACCATATCCATCCGCGGCCTCGAAGCGACTGTGCTGTACACGCCCGGCCACACCCCCGGCAGCCTCTCCCTGCATCTCCCCGCGCACAACCTCCTCCTCGCGGGCGACACGCTCTTCGCCGGCAGCGTCGGCCGCACCGACTTCCCTCTCGGCAACGCCCCACAGCTCCTCTCCAGCATCCGCGACCGTCTCCTCCCCCTCCCCGACGCCACCATCGTCATCCCCGGCCACGGCCCATCCACCACCATCGGCGAAGAACGCCAAACCAACCCCTTTCTCACGTAGCCGTTTGCATCTGTTCGATTGCCGTTGGGGCACCCCGCACTCAAAAAGGTTGTCAAGCCCCCCGACCCCACCCAAATCGCCAAAACCCCTATCAGCACTGGCGATGTCTCCCCAAAATTCTTGGCCCACTTGCTACCACCAACCACCTACAATAGAAGTAGGACTAGGAATAGGCACCGCGACCGGCCACCAACATCCGCCGTCCACTTGGCCTTCACTAACAACTAAGAGCTAACAACTAACAACCAACGCCCGCCATAAACCCTTTCGAATGAAATACTTGACAGATAACCCCTTTAGAATCAAGGGCGTAGCGCAGATCTCCGTCTGCAATCGACACAAACCAAAGCACTTAGCCCCGGGCAACAGATTTAAGGGAGGGGGGGAGGGGTCAGTCCACCGGCAACCGTTCCAACCCACGCGCCCACACCTCCGCGGAAGTCAGCAGACTCAGCACAATCCGCCCCGCCGGAAGTCCGTAGAACTCCCCCGGCTGCACAACCACGCCCCGCCCCAGAGCAGCCTCAACGAAAGGCACCTGATCAACATCCCGAGGAACCCGCACCACCGCAGCCCATCCACCCTGCATAGCCAGCCGCTGCGCCGACGTCCCCGCAACCCGCCGATCCAGCACCTCCAGATTTCCCGCGACACGCTCCCGAATCTGCTGCTGTAAGCCCCTCCGCCGCGCCAGCCACACCGGCAACGCATGCTGCACCGGAGCATTCATGGAAAGGAAAGTATCGGCAATCACCTCCAGCCGAGCCATCGCTTTACCTGACAAATCATCTGGACCGCACGCCGCGATCCACGAAGCCTTCATCTGCGGCAACCCGCAGATCTTGCTCAAACCGCTCAGCACAAAGCAGAGCGCCTTGCCACCTGTAGCGAACGTCTCAGCAGCCACTGAACCGAAACCGTAATCGAGAAACACCTCATCGACGATCAGCGCCAGCCCATGCTTCGAGCACAGCTCCTCAAGCGCTGCACGCTCCGCCGCGGAAGCAAAGTTCCCCGTCGGATTATTCGGGTGGACCACGATCACCGCCCGCGTCTTCGGTCCAATCGCTGTCTCCAGCGCATGCAGATCGATCGCCCAGGCATGAGCATCATCCCCCGCCGCTCCCGGGTCGTACAGCAGCGGATACTCACGCAGCTTCACATCATCGAGCTGCGCAATGTAGTCAAACAGTGGATAGCTAGGCCGCGCGATCAACACCTCGTCGCCCGGATCGCACAGCAGCCGAAACAGAAAGCTATACGCCTCGCTCGTACTTGTGGTCAGGCAAATCCGCTCCATCGGAACATCCGCGCCATGGTCGCGATAGTAGGCCGCCACCGCCTCCCGAGCCACCATCATTCCCAGAGGATCAGGCTCATAGCTGATCGCCGAAGCCCGCGCCAACGGTGCCAGCAACCGTTCTGCGTCGTAAGCAAAGCCACATGCTGTGGGGTTCGAGACTGTCAGGTCGAACAACTCACGCCCGCTCGCGCGAGCCTCACGCACAGCAACGGAGAGATCGTTCTCTCCCAGCTCCCAACCAGTTCGCGACGAAAATCTCATAGCTTCAGCACTATCCTACGTGTTCACAACGATCCTCTAGAATCGAACTCAATGCCCGATCAATCAACACCAATCCGCGCCGTCCTCTTCGACTACGGCCTCGTCCTCAGCGGCCCACCCGATCCGCAAGCGTGGGAACGCATGAAGCTGCTGCTGACCGCCAACGAAGAGCCCTTCCATCAGGCTTACTGGCGCCACCGTCACGACTACGATCGTGGCACGCTCACTTCCGTTGCCTACTGGCAAGCAGTCGCCTCCGATCTAAACCGCCCGATCGACGACGACCAGATCACCGCACTCAACGTCGCAGACGTTGACCTCTGGACGCAGCCCAACCAGGAGATGATCGATTGGGCCGCTGACCTGCAGCGCCGTGGAATCGCAACCGGCATTCTCTCCAACATCGGCGACGCAATGGAAATCGGTGTGTTAGACCGCCTGCCCTGGCTAGCCGCCTTCGCGCACCGCACCTTCTCGCATCGCCTGCTGCTCGCCAAACCCGAGTTGGCGATTTATCGGCGCGCTGTCGAAGGCCTGAGAGTTTCGCCGCACGAAATTCTCTTCATCGACGACCGCGAAGAGAACATAGACGCCGCCCGAAAAGCCGGCATGACAGCCATCCAATACAGCAATCACAACGCCTTCGTTCGCTCCATGCAATCGGCCGGCCTGGCTGCGCTATTGCCCGCTGAACTCGCTAAACAATAGCTCCAGTTCGCAGCTCTTAGTGTCCCAATTCGGCACGCCGGAGAACCTTTCCGATACTCGTCTCATCTTCGGACAGCCACAAGCACCCATCTTCTTTTGGTATGGAGTAAGACCGCTCGCAATCCAGCGTTCGCGCCCTGTGTCCACGAGGAAGATGTTCAAGAGAGTTCTATCAGTCCTACTGTTCGCGATCCTTCTGCAGGCCTGTGCCCCTCTTTGCGCACAGACTGTGAACGCGTCGCAGCAAGTATTGCTGCAAGGTTTGCGCACATCATCGGGTCACGGCAGCTTCACAGCAGCCGCGTTCGAACCTGATGGAAGTATCGTCCTCCTGCTCGACCAACACGACGGCGTGCGACTGCTCAAGACCAGCGGCAACGCCTCGACCGTCATAGCCCAAGCTCAGGCAGGCTCGACCGGTGACTCTGGCGTTGCCATGGCACTCGATCTCAGCGGCAACATCTACGTCACCGGCACCTCAATCAGCGGCACCCTTCACGGCACTGGAAGCACCGTCTATGCGAACCCGGCCGACACCACGACGAACTCATTCCTCGCCAAGTTCGACGCGAACCTCAACCTCGTCTTCCTGACCTTCCTCGGTGCCGGGAAAACCGCAGCCGCGAGCGTCGCAGTCACCGCCGACTCAGTATTCGTTTCTGGCATAACCTACAGCACGACATTCCCTGTAACTGCCGCGGGAATTCAACAGTCGCCAGCCAGCGGCTCAACCGAGAACGGCTTCGTCGAGCGCATCTCAGCGGACGGTTCCACCCTCGTCTACGCAACCTATCTGACGGGTCTGAACGGCAACACAATTCCAACGGCCATCGCAGCCGACGCGAGCGACAATGCCTACGTCACAGGTTCGACAACATCCAGCGGCTTTCCAACCATCGCTGCGCTCGAACCTACGATCCTCGGCGCAACCTCGGGCTTTCTCGCCCGGCTCACTCCGTCAGGCAACGCGTTCACCTTCTCAACCTTCATCGCTGGCAACGGACTTACCAGCATGGCCCTGGACACCAGCAGCGCTTCCCTTCTATTGACTGGCAACGTCGCTCTCGGTCAATTCCCTGTAGCAACCGTAGCCCAGCCGCTCACCTCGGCCAGCTATCAAACACTTCTGCGCATCCCAACGGACGGACAGTCAGTAAGCGACTCCGTGCTGCTTGTACCCGGGATACAGAGCTATGTAAGCTCCGGACCGGGAAAGACAGCGTGGATCTCAGGAATCCTCTCCACGCCGCTGTTCCCCGGCGTTACACCGCCAGACTACGCGGAAGGCGACAGCTTTCTGTTGCACATTACAGCCACCGATGCGATTGACCAGACGTTCCGCTTTGGCGGTCAGACGGTAAACAACGCAAGCTATGCTTCGCTCACCACCGTCGTCGCGGCTCCCGCTGTCAGCAGTGATGGTGTAACTGCGGCGCTCCCTGCGACTCTTACCGCCTCCCTTGCATCGTCATTGCTTGCTACGCAACGCTTCGACCTGCCCATGGCTGTTACACCGACAACTGCGGTCCCAAACGGTCTGCGCGATGTGCTTCCAACCGCGGCCGCCTGCGGCACGTCGAGCCAGTGCACCGGAACCGGAGCGATACTTTCACTCGTAACGACAGCTAGTTCTGTCCCAAGCCTGAGCCTCTCAACCGACAACCATCCCAACGTCACGCTGCGGAACCTGGGTTCAGCGACGGCGACAGGTTTGGCAATCGTCGCAAGCGGTTATGTGGCAAATTCGAATTGCGGTCTATCCCTAGCCGCCTCCAGCCAATGCAGCATCGCGCTCAGCGGCTCTGGTCCGGGCAGCCTCACAGTCTCCGCGTCCAACGCTCCCAGCTACACCGCTTCGCTGCCAGCGACCACGCTTTCTCCCGATGCACTCGCGCTCAGTACCACCGAGATCGACTTCGGTATTGCTAGCGCCGCCAGTCCTGCGGTTGCACGAAGCATGACGGTAACGAATCTCACACCGGCCAACCAGACCTTCACAGTTGCTCGCGACGGCGGCCCGGCAACGACGCCCTACACGCTCGCGGTAAGCTCGACCAACTGCCCAGCCACGGGCCCAGCCAACACGTTTACCATTTCCGCGAGCACGTCCTGCAACCTCACGTTCAGCCTCGCAGCTTCCAACATTGTCGTGAACGATGGTCCTGTTCGCAGTGTATGGAAGGTTGGCACACGCGACGTCGCCCTCACCGGCTTCGCGCAGGCAGCCGCTTTAAACGTATCCGCTAGCGAAGTGGACTTCGGGACACAGTTCACCGGGGCCAACGCGATTCGACTGCCACGTTACCTCTATCTCTCCAACAACTCGCGGTCAGCACTGACTCACATCCAGACCGAGTTGCCGGTGGAATCACCGTTCGCGATCACCGACGAATGCCCGTCGGTACTAGAGCCACACAGTCTCTGCCGTTTGACGCTTCACTATGACTCCAGAACAGCGCCTGCCAGTGACTCGGCGTTGCTCAACCTCGACCAAGGTTCGACCGTGCTGCTAACAGGGACGACACGGCAGCCAGCGAGCGTAACTGGAACCTCATCAAACCCGACCCTGGGCGTATCGCCAGCGTCGATCAACTTTGCCACTCCTGTCGTTGTGACTGGAATCTCCACAGGAACCCAGACCATCATCGTTACCAACACGGGAGCAAACGCGTTCGCACTGGCCGTCTCCCTGAGTGGCGACTTCAAGTTGACCAACGGTTGTACAGGTACCCTCGCTGGTGGAGCATCCTGTCAGATTCTAATAAGCTTCGCGCCGTCGCAACCCGGCACACGGCAGGGAGTTCTGAGCGTGACGGCGGGAAGCGGCTTCTCACCCACGTATGTTGCATTGAGTGGTAATGGTCTCGGGATCCTTCCGGCGAATAATGGAACGCTGGATCTCGGACAAACGCTTGTGGGTGAGCCAGTGATCGCCTGGTACAAGGTGCAGCAGTCACTTACATCGCTCACAGTAACGACCGGAAGTGCGGACTTCGGCGTCGTGCTGGTACCGAGTACTGGATCAACGCCGTCCAATCTCTCACCGTCATCCTTTGCACGAACCGCGACTGGGGCATGCAACTCGTGCTATCTCGGCGTGCAGTTCCTTGCTCAGAACTTCGGCTCAGAAAGCACATCGTTCACGCTCTCGACTATCGCAGCGGGCAACGCCTATCCGCTAACCCTGACAGCGACCGCGCTGCCGGTTCAAGGTATGCTGCTCACGCCGATCGCTCAGGACTTCGGTCCGGTCGCCATCAACAGCTCAACGGCTCCCGCCACGTTTACGCTGGCAAATCTGCTGACCCCCAGCGCGGGTGCAACCGTACAGTCAGTCGTTGCCAGTGGAGATTTTTCCATCCCACCGAACGCGACGGGCGGGTCATCCTGCAGCGGCTCGCTGGTCGCGACAGCCTCCTGTTTCGTACAGCTTGTGTTCGCTCCAACCGCAACCGGGCAGCGCAGCGGAACGCTAACAGTTGTCACTTCTGCCGGAACTGCAACGGCCGCGCTCAGTGGGTACGGCTTGCCTGATCCGGGTTTGGCGCTCAATCCGCAGAGCCTGTCGTTCCAAAGTGTTCCAGGGTCCGCTGCGACTCAACAAACGATCACGCTTTCCAACACCGGCACCGTGACCTTGACAATTGGAACTCTGGTCACCACAGATGGAAGCTTCACACCGAGCTCGAACTGCACTTCGCTCGCGCCGGGCGCGCTGTGTACCGTCAGCGTCACGTTTACGCCGCAGGCAGGACCAGTTGATGGAACGCTGTTGATTCCGGTGACCTCGACAATCAACGGGCAGACCTCGACCACAAACTTCTCCGTTGCATTGAATGGTGTTACCACGACGCAGACGGCGGGACTGGAGATATTGCCGAACGTTGTGAACTTCGGATCCACGGCTGCGGAGTCACTCGGCCCAACGCGGCAGTTCACCCTGAACAATCTGAGCGGAAAGGCGTTGAAAGTGGATCTGGAAATGCCGCGGCAATTCGTACTCGCTACGTCGAATCCGTGTGCGGCACTCGCTGTCGGTGCAAGCTGCACGTTCTCCGTCACCTTCCTTCCTGCGACGGCAGGATCTTTGACCGGAACTGTGTTCGCGCATGGGACTCCAACCGACGGTTCAGCAACGGTGGAGACGTTGAACTATCTGATGGGCTACGGATCGAGCATGCTGCAGATGAGCATCGGAGGAATTCCAGTGCCCAACACGCCGGTGAGCTTCGGCCAGGTGACGTCAGGGCAAGCTGTGAGCAAAACGCTAACTTTGAGTAACGGTAGCTCGACTGTAATGACGGTCCGGCGCGTAACCAGCGAACCGCCCTTCCTAACGACGACTACATGCGGTGCGGCACTCGCGGCAGGAGGTTCATGCTCGATTGTCGTGAGCTACGCTCCGGTCAATGAGGTCTCTGCAGGAAGCTCGGCGGGACCGCGCAACGACGCCGGTACATTGGTGATCGAGAGCGATGCTGCATCGAGCCCCGATGTCGTCGAGCTCAGTGGCGCGGCGGCCCCGATCACATCATCCAGCCCATCAACGTCAGCGATCATTGCGGCATTGGATCTTTCGCAGGGCTCACTCACCTTCCCGCAGATTGCGGTGGGGAGCCAATCCTCGGCGCAGGGCGTTACCCTGACGAACATAGGAACAACGACGGTTCACGTGGGCTCGACGTTGGCATCGGTGGACTTCTTGGCTACCGCGGACTGCTCGACGTTGTTTCCTCGAGCGAGTTGCAACGTGATCGTCGAGTTCGCACCCACGGCTTCGTCGACGTCCGCGCTTCGTTCGGGGACGGTGGAGATTTTGTCGGATGCGGGAACGTCGCTAGAGTTCATCAGCGTTGTCGGGAGTTCAACGGCTACGACCATCAGCTTGAGTCCCAGTTCCCTGAATTTTGGCAGCGTCGACGTCGGCTCGAGTGGAGCGTTGAGCGAGACCGTTACGAACACCGGCTCGACGTCTGTGACTTTTTTGGCCGTGAATGCGAGTGCAGATTACTCTGTTTCGAGGGGGAGTTGTCCGGCGGTGGGGTCGGCGCTGGCGGCGGGGGGTAGTTGTGTACTGACGGTGACGTTCACGCCTACTGCAGCCGGTGTGAGGACGGGGACGCTGAGCGTGTCGACCAGTGCGACCGCGCTGCCGCTGACTGTGCCGTTGACAGGGGCGGCGGTTGTCGTCGCTCCGCCGCCGCCGTCCTTTGCACTGACGGTGAACGGAGGCACTGCCGCGACTGTCACGGTGGCAAGTGGGAGTGGGATTGCGGCGACTTATGCGTTGCTGGTGACGCCACTGAATGGGTTTACTGGGACGGTGGCGCTGACTTGTACGCCGGTTGTGCCGGCGCAGTATGCGAGCTGCTCGGTGCTGGCTTCGATGCTGACGTTCAGTGGGACCGCGGCGCAGTCGTCGACAGCTACGATCAACACGGTTACTTCGACGACGGGAGCGTTTCTGGGGGCGCTTGTGATTTTGACCGTGGCGCCGATCCTGGGGTTGGTGTTGGTGGCGCGTCCGCGGCGGAGACGTTCGACTTCTTTGCTGGTGGTGATTGCGGGTTTTGTTTTGGGTGGGGTGGCGGGGTGTGGGGGGAAGGCGTCGCCGGTGGCGTCGGGGCCGAAGCTGAACTACACGCCGGTTGGGACGTATCAGTACCAGGTGACGGCTAGTTCGACCAGCGGGACACAGGTGTCGTCAACCGTGACGTTGAACCTGATCGTGCAGTAGTCAGGCTGTTTGTTTGCGGGTGATGGGGATTGGCACTTGTTCGACGATTTCGATGCCGTAGCCGTGGAGGGCGGGGACGTGGCTGGGATTGTTGGTGAGCAGGCGGATGTTGCGGATGCCGAGGTCGGAGAGGATCTGGCCGCCGAGGCCGACGTTGCGGAGAACGCGGAGGTCGCGGGCGTCGTTCTTGCGTTCGGGTGAGCGCTCGCCGTTGGTGCGATGGAAGCAGAGGCGCTGAGTGGCCTTGTCGAGGCCAAAGCCGCGCTGGGTGTGGTGGAGGTAAATGAGGGCGCCACGGCCTTCGGAGGCGATGGCGGCGAGCGAGGCGTCGGCGATGGCCTGGCAGTTGCAGAGGGTGGAGCCGAAGACGTTGCCGGCGAGGCAGTGAGTGTGGACGCGGACGAGGATGGGATCGTTGCCGGCGGTGGAGAGGTCTCCGTAGACGAGAGCGACGTGGGACTCGCCGCCTTCTACAGCGTCGGCGTCGCAGAGACCGGCTTCGCTCTTGTAGTAGATCATGCGGAACTCGCCGTGCTCGGTGGGGAGCTGGGCTTCGGCGATGCGATGGACGTAGCGCTCGTTCTGCATGCGGTAGCGGATGAGGTCGGCTACGGTGACCATCTTGAGCGAGTGGGTCTTGCAGAACTCGAGCAGGTCGGGAACGCGAGCCATGGAGCCGTCGTCGTTCATGATTTCGCAAATGACGCCGGCGGGGATGAGGCCGGCCATGCGGGCGAGGTCGACTGACGCTTCGGTCTGTCCGGCGCGGACGAGGACGCCGCCGCGGCGGGCGCGGAGGGGGAAGACGTGTCCGGGGCGGGCGAGGTCGTTGGGCGTGGAGGCCGAGGAGATGGCTACCTGGATGGTGTGGGCGCGGTCGGCGGCGGAGATGCCAGTGGTGACGCCTTCGCGGGCTTCGATGGACTCGGTGAAGGCGGTGCCAAAGCGGGAGGTGTTGTCCTGCGTCATGGGGCCGAGGCGGAGGTAGTCGGCGCGCTCTTCGGTCAGCGTTAGGCAGATGAGGCCGCGGCCATATTTGGCCATGAAGTTGATGGCTTCGGGGGTGGCGAACTCGGCGGCGAGGGTTAGGTCGCCTTCGTTCTCGCGGTCCTCGTCGTCGACGACGACGATCATGCGGCCGGCCTGGAGGTCGGCGACGGCTTCTTCGATGGTGGCGAATCCGGGTTTTGTGTCGAGCATGGCACCCTCCCCCTCCCCCTGTACCTTTGGTCTCAAAATCCTCAAAAGACGTGGGTTAGGTCTGGACGTGGG
>JAZKBC010000005.1:0-783 GCA_040388825.1 Acidobacteriota bacterium
AGGTGAACCCGGGGGGAAGGCACTGGAGAAATGGGCGGACGAGGTCCGCAGTGCCGTCCAGTCCGGGGAGGAGCACGAGGCTGGTTGGCGAGGATGGTGTCATGGCGCGGGCTACGACTCCATCGTACGCGTTGAATTTTGAGCGCGGGATTCGGAGCTAGGGGGTTGGTTTGATAACGAGGTTTGAGAAGTGGGCGATGGTGCCGGGGCCGACCCAGAGAGCGATGGAGCCGGCGGCGATGGGCTGCTTGAGATCGCTGACGATGAGCGTGGGCTGGGTGGCTCCGTTGACGAACAGGCGGGCCGTTTTGCCGGAGACTTCGATGTGGACGTGGGTCCATTCGCCGGGGACGAGGTCGACGTAGGACTCGTACTTGCCGGGGGTTTCGGTGCGGAGTTTTTGCCACGGTTAGCCGGGGGCGGAGATGTATTGCGTGGAGTGGTTGCGCTGGAGCTGGTCGGCGGCGCGGCCGTTTTTGGGGCGGAGGTAGAAGCACTCGAAGCTGGAGGCGTCGGCGGAGACTCGGAAGGCGAGGCCGACGAACCCGCGCGCGGTGGGATTGGCGGTGGGGAGGGTGTCGCCGGTGAGGTCGACGTCAAGAGTGCCGTCGGTGAAGGGGGTGTTGGGGAGGATGGCGAGGCGGTCGTCGTTGGCGGACTGCGGAGCGGCGTCGGTGATGCGGGTGGCGGGCTTGCCTTTGTAGGTGACCGACTCGGCGGTGGCTCCGATGAGTTTGAGGGAGGTGGGGGCAATGGGGGTTTGGGCGATGGAGGGGATTGCAG
>JAZKBC010000005.1:793-5912 GCA_040388825.1 Acidobacteriota bacterium
GAAGAGGACGGCGGCGAGAGGGAGATTGCGGGAGGTCATGGGGGCTCCGGAACTGGAATGTGGGCCGTGGGGGTTAGGGAGGAAGTGTAGTGCATCTGTGTGATTGCGGCCTGCGGTGTTTATGCAAGTATTTATATAATTGTTTAACATGCTGGAACGAGTCGAGTTCCCTGGCATAAGCGGTGACGATCTTCACCGGTACTCGCAAGCAGTTGGAGAGTAAACATGAAGAAGTCGGATAAGCGTGGGGATGACGTGCGAGTGACGAAAAGCTGTGGGAATGTGTTTATAGATCTCGGATTTGAGCCCGCCGAGGCGGTGGTGATGTTGATGCGATCGGACTTAATGCTGGCATTGGAGCGGTACATTGCGGCGAAGGGATGGACACAGGCTGAGGCGGCCAAACGGATGGGGATTACTCAGCCGAGGGTGTCGAAGATCAAGAAGCGGAAACTGGATGAGTTCAGCCTGGATATGTTGCTGCTGCTGGCGAATCGTCTTGGGATTCGTACAGAGCTAAAGCTTGCGGCGTAAATGCCGCCGTGGTGGAAGTCACAAGCGCATCATTCATTGCGGCGTATACTCATCCGATAACAAAGCGGGGCGCACGCGCTGGGCGATTTTCGCGCGGCTTCCGGTAGGAGATTTCATACATGAGCACGAACGGCAACGGCCACACCAACGGCAATGGCAATGGACATTCGAGCGGCAACGGTTATGCGGTTCCGCAGCCGCGCAAGGACTGGATCGTCAAGCGCAAGGAAGAAGCGGCGCGGACGGGCGACTGGAACATGAGCCAGATGCACTTTGCGCGCAAGGGGCTGATCACCGAAGAGATGGCCTATGTAGCGCACAAGGAGAAGATCTCGGCGGAGCTGGTGCGGAGCGAGATTGCCAAGGGCACGATGATTCTGCCGGCGAACATCAACCATACGGAGCTGGAGCCGATGGTGATTGGCGTTGAGAGCCTGTGCAAGATCAATGCGAACATCGGCAACTCGGCGCTGAGCTCGAATGTGGATGAAGAGCTGCGCAAGCTGCATACGGCGGTGCACTATGGCGCCGATACCGTGATGGACCTTTCGACCGGAGGGGATATTCCGATGATCCGCGAAGCGATCATCCGGCATAGCCCGGTGCCGATCGGAACGGTGCCGCTGTACGAGGCGCTGAGCCGCGTGAAGAAGGTTGAGGACCTGAACATCGATCTGTATCTCGAGGTGATCGAGGAGCAGGCGCAGCAGGGTGTGGACTACTTCACGATCCATGCGGGTGTGCTGGTGCAGTACATTCCGATGGTGTCGAAGCGGATCACTGGCATTGTGAGCCGAGGCGGAGCGATCCTGGCGCAGTGGATGACGGCGAATCACAAGCAGAACTTTTTGTATGAGAACTTCGACCGCATCACGAAGGTGATGGCGAAGTATGACGTTAGCTATTCGCTGGGGGATGGGCTGCGGCCGGGGTCGGTTGCGGATGCCAGCGACGAAGCGCAGTTTGCCGAGTTGAAGACGCTGGGAGAACTAACCCGTCAGGCGTGGAAGGACGACGTGCAGGTGATGATCGAAGGCCCCGGACATGTGCCGATGGACAAGATCAAGGAGCAGGTGGAGAAAGAAGTGGAGCTTTGCGACGGCGCTCCGTTCTATGTGCTGGGGCCGCTGGTGACTGACATTGCACCAGGCTATGACCACATCACGAGCGCGATTGGCGCGGCGATGATCGGGTGGCATGGAGCGGCGATGCTTTGCTACGTGACTCCGAAGGAGCACCTGGGACTGCCGAACGAGAAGGATGTGAAGGACGGCATCATCGCTTACAAGATCGCAGCGCATGCGGCGGATATTGCGCGGCATCGGCCGGGAGCGAGGGATCGTGACGATGCGATCTCGCATGCGCGGTACACGTTCGACTGGGACAAGCAGTTTGCGCTGTCGCTGGATCCGGAAACGGCGCGGTCGATGCACGACGAGACGCTGCCGGATGACTACTACAAGGAAGCGGCGTTCTGCTCGATGTGCGGGCCGAAGTTCTGCTCGATGAACTGGTCGTCAAAGGTGGACAAGTTCAACGAAGAGGTTCACGGGCTGAAGAAGCCGGATCTGACGCAGATTGTGACTGAGCAGATGGCGTTGCGGAACTAGAGCAACGAGCTTATGACTATGTAGAAGTGAAAAAGCCCACGCTTTCGGCGTGGGCTTTTTCAGTTGTGAGCGGGGACAGCCTGCGTTCCAGCTGTCATTTGATTTTGCTGCCGACGGCGCGTGTCGCGAGGACACATGGCCCAACGACGATGCCGACGAAGAATAAAGCTAGCAAAAGATCGTGCAAGTGGCCCTCCGTCGAACACGAAGCACGCTCGACAGGATTGATCATCGCCCTGAAAGTGGTAGGTGTATATATCACGCTCGTTTCGAAACACCTCGAAACAGTAACTGTGCGTTCGGTTACTTTTGGAGATTTTCGAGTATGGTCGCCGAGCGATTCAGAGCTGCTGTGAGGGCGGCGAGTTGGGCCTGCGTGCGGGGAGCGTCGTTGGCGTCAATGCCTTCATTGACGCCTGGAATCACGACTGCAGCGTATCCGGTGAACTCGCCGGGGGCGTAGATGGTGTGCTTGTACCAGGGGCGCTTGGGCAGGCCAGCGTCGTTGAGGAGAGCCGTCTCGGCGTCGCGGAGGGCGGCATTAATTTCCACAGCGTGGGCCGAACCGGCCGTTTGCAGCGCATAGACGTGGGCACCGGCGAGGGCGAAGCGGCGGGCTGCGGCGTCGGCTGCGGTGAAGTCTACTTTCAGCCGGGCGTCGTGGGCGCGGTGCTGGGCCTCCTGCAGGTAGCCGACGACGTCTTTGCCGTAGAGACGGTAGTCGTAGGGAAGGACATCGGTGTCGGCCATGTGGAGCAGCTCGAGGCCGAAGACACGGGCCTGCTGCTGCTCGTAGACGAAGGTGGGGTCGGCGAATTTGATGAACCAGTTGTAATTGTCGAAGACGGAGTGATAGACGCCGTAGGGGCCGTCGGAGCCGATGTCGGTGGAAGGAACGCCGAGGTGCTGGATGAACGGAGTGTAATCGGATCCGGAGCCGAGAACGCCGACGCGGACCTGTACGGGCTGCTCGGCTGCGGCAGTTTCCACGCGCGGGTTGGCGGCGGTGCCGCCACGGCGGCGGGGGTTGGCGTCCTGGCTCTTGAGCCACTGGTCGTAGACGGAGCCGCCCTTGGGGCTGGGGACCTCGCGGGTGACGTCGCGGACGAAGTCCATGAGGGAGGGGACGGCGGAGGCGTTGAAGTCGGGGCCGGAGACGCCAACGTCGGTGTTGAAGTAGGCGACGGCGTGGGCGAGTTCCGGCGCGTGCTGCTCGGTCCACTCGGTGGAGCCTACGAGGCCTTCTTCTTCGGCGTCCCATGAGCCGATGACGATCGTGCGCTTGGGCTTCCAGCCCTGCTTGAGTAACTCGCCGAGGCCGTGCACGGTTTCGAGCATGGCGGCGGTGCCGCTGTTGGGGTCGACGGCGCCGTAGACCCAGGCGTCGCGATGATTGCCGGCTACGACCCACTGGTCTTTTTCGGCGGGGTCGGTGCCGTGGATGGTGCCGATGACGTCCCAGATGGTGCGGAGCTTGTAGTCCTGCACGAGGTTCATGTGGACGCGGACGGCTCCGGTGCCGCCGAGGTGATAGGTGAAGGGGAGGCCGCCCTGCCACTCGCGCGGTGTGGTGGGGCCGTCGAGGGCTTCGAGGATGGGCGAGGCGTCCTGATAGGAGAGCGGGTTGGCGGGGATGGAGGGCTGGTTCATCTTCGCCGGGTCGGTGAGACGGGCAGAGTCGGCGAGCTCGGGCGTGGAGGCTACGCCGGGGGTTTCGGGATCGCCGGAGTAAATGGGCAGGAACTGCACGGAGCCGCGCTGGACGGCGGAGGCGGGACGGAAGGGTCCGCGTGGGTACATGTCGCCGCGGGCGTAGCCGTCGTCGGCGGGGTCGGAGTAGATGAGGACGCCGGCGGCGCCGTTCTGCTGGGCGATGTAGACCTTGACGCCGCGGAAGTTGTTGCCGTAGCGGACGAGAACGATCTTGCCCTTGACGCTGATGCCGAGGTCGGCGAGTTTCTTGAAGTCGGCGAGGGTGCCGTAGTTGGCGTAGACGACGTCGGCGGTGATGTCGCCGGAGGGCGAGGAGCCGTTGAAGGCTGGGAGGATGCGGGGGTCGTTCTGGAAGGGATCGCCGCCGTAAAGTTTGGGGTCGACGTGCTCGGGCGTGGGGCCGGACATGAGCTTTTTGCCCTTGGCGTCGAAGGCTTCGATTTCGATTTTGACGGGCTTGTTGAGCCAGACGCGGTAGGACTCGATTTTGGTGTCGAGGCCGGCGGCTTTGAACTTCGATTCGACGTAGAGGGCGGTCTTGTAGTCCTCGGGCGAGGAGGCCCAGTGGGGGGCGGCGGTGAGGGTCTTCAGGTGTTCGCCGGCGAGCTTGGCGTCGGGGATAGCCATGAAGATCTTGTCCCAGTTGGCTTGCTGGGAGAAGTCAGAGTAGCCGAAGAGGTGGGTGGGCGGAACCGGCGTTTGGGCCAGGGAAAATGTAGCAACGAACAGCGAGGCTGCTCCGAAAATTGACGCACGACGACCCATGGGGCTTCTCCAGTGTTGACGATGATTTCGAGCTATACCGGCTGCGTGCAGTGCATGCAGCGGGTGGCAGCGATGGGGATCTCCCCGAGGCACTGCGGACAGGCTTTGATCTTGGGCGGCTCGGCAGCGGGAGGGTTGAACTTCTTGAGCAGGAACTGGGTGGGGAGAACGAGGAAGAAGTAGACCACCGAGGCGATGAGGACGAAGTTGATGGCGGCAGTGATGAACGTGCCGTACTTCACTTCGCCGCCGTGGACGTTGAGGACGAGGTAGTCGAAGTTGGGCTTGCCTATAAAGGCGCCGAGTAGAGGATTGATGATGTTGGTGGTCAGCGAGGTGACGATGGCCGTGAAAGCGGCGCCGATGATGACGGCGACGGCCAGATCCATGACGTTGCCGCGGAGAATGAAGTCGCGAAATCCTTTGAGCATGTGGGTGTCCTCGATGCCGGGAGAAACAAACTGATGATTCCCGGCGAGTATATCGCAGGGGTCAGG
>JAZKBC010000006.1:0-3735 GCA_040388825.1 Acidobacteriota bacterium
GCACCCTCTCACGCTCCCTCTCACACTCTGTCCCCCTCACCTTCAACCCCTTCGCCCCCGCCCCCCTCAAGCAATCCGCCCTCGAAAAATCCCGCGAAGCCACCCAGGCCAAACTCAACCGCATCGTCGCAGCCCAGGCCGGCGACCACGAAGCCGCCAACGAAGCCGACGCCCGCGCTTTCCGCAAGCCCGGCGACCCCGCCACCCTCCCCGAGCTCATCAAGTTCCTCAACGACCGCTCCGGCTACATCCGTGCCCTCGAAGACGAAGCCACTCCCGAATCCTTCTCCCGCATCGAGAACCTCAAAGAACTAGCCAACGCCGCCCAGGACGCCACCTCCCGCGGTGAAACCCTCCACGAATTTCTAGACCACGCCGCCCTCGTCTCCGACGCCGACCAGTACTCCGCCGACGCCCGCGTCACCCTCATGACCCTCCACGCCGCGAAAGGCCTCGAATTCCCTCTCGTCTTCCTCACCGGCATGGAAGAAGGCCTCTTCCCCCACTCCCGCACCCTCCAGGACCCCACGCAGATGGAAGAGGAGCGCCGCCTCTGCTACGTCGGCATGACCCGCGCCATGGACACCCTCGTCCTCACCCGCGCCCGCTATCGCCGCAAGTACGGCAACGACTCACCCGAGTCCTCCATGCCCTCCCGCTTCCTCGAAGAAGTCCCCTACAAGCTCATCGAAGACCTAACGCCGCCCAGCTACGGCAACGCCTACTCCACCGCCTACCCCCAGCGAAACGACCGCTTCGGCAACCGCCGCCCCGCCGACGACTACTCCAACGACAACGGCTACTCCTACGAAGACGAATCCCAGGACACCACCTCCAGCGCCCGCCAATACGCCTCCCAGCGCTACGGCCAATCCCGCCCCAAACCTGGCTCCGGCCCCCTCGACAACACCGCCGCCTTCTTCGGCAAACCCGGCACCACCCCTGGATTCAAGCCCGCTTCCCGCTTCCCCATGCGCCCTAAAATGCAGATCGAAGCCCCCGTCGGACGGACCGGTCTCGGCAAAGGAGCCCGCGTCCGCCACCCCAAATACGGCGAAGGCATCATCTTCGCCCGCGAAGGGGAAGGCGAAGACGCCAAGCTTACCGTACAATTTAGTGGTCACGGCATGAAGAAGCTTGTCGAGAAGTTCGCCCAGCTCGAACGTCTCTAACCGGCCCGCCGAACACATCTTATAAGTTCCGAAAGAAGACCCATGGCAAATACCAAGAGCATCACCGACAAATCCGAGCGCAAGGCCGTCAAGCGCGCCGCCCGCAAGAAAGCCGCTCCCAAAGCCCCCCGCACCGGAGCCCGCGGCGAAAACAAGGCCAAGATCAAGAAGGCAGCCCGCGGACAGTCCAAGCGCTAAACCTTGATCCAAACTCCCAACGGGCGAGGCTTCGGCTTCGCCCGTTGCGCATAAAGACGCCTTGCCCGAAGACCTCACATCTCGAAGCACTGATCTCGCTGCAAGTCAGCAACCGGCATTGCTGCCAATCACGACTCTCCTTGATCTATTCACTTGGTATACCCAGAACCTATGCGACCGCTTCTTCGTCGATCCTCGCGGCTACCGCGTCACATTTCAGGACACAGATTTCGTCCATCTGATTAAGTTGAAAGACAAGTTCGGCAAAGAGCCAAAGAACGCCCGCATGACCATTGAGCAAATCCAGTCGGGGCGAATCACCTTGGTCCCAGCTCGTTTAGACATACGTCGTGCGCAGGAACTTTCCTGGGCACGTTCGATCATTGAGTCACCCACCAAGATCGTTCCCAATTGGCAGATCATGGGCCGCGCCAACCCCGGCGACGCCTACATAAAGACATTTGGCTCCGAAGCGCTCACTCACCATCGCGTAATGATCTGCGGCCATGCAGGCCTCAAGCGACGTGTCGTTACAATTTTCGCGCGTGACCGTTTTGCCGAACGTGAGGTTAACCCTGTCCTCTGGCCTTAAGAGCGAGGGGGCCGCAGAAGCGGCCCGCTCTAGCCATTGGGTGCCCAGGCTGGGGTTTAGCAGAACGAATCTGCAGACAACATCGTTAAATGCTATTACTTTCCGCAACTTTCCGCAACTTTCCGCACCCTTCCGCATGATCTTCGACCGCCCATTGATTCTCCTGCTGAACCCGGCACCCACCGCTTACAATCATCACAACCCCGTGAATCCCCGCTGACGAGGACACCCCGCTGCCCAGCCAACTCTTCGCCACTAAATCAATCGACAAGCTCATCTCCGACTCCGAGCGCCCCGAGCACGCTCTCCGCAAAACCCTCGGCCCCGTCTCGCTCACCGCCCTCGGCATCGGAGCCGTCATCGGCTCGGGCATCTTCACCGTCATCGGCACCGCCATCGGCGGCAACCCCGCCACCTCCGGCTCCTGGGACCAGTCCCCCATCATCGACCTCGTCATCGGCCTCTTCCACGGCCACATCGGCCTGGTCGCCGGCCGCCCCGGCGCCGGCCCCGCCCTCGCGCTCTCACTCATCCTCGTGGCGATAGTTTGCGGATTCACCGGCCTCTGCTACGCCGAGCTCGCCAGCATGATCCCCATCGCCGGCTCCGCTTACACCTACGCCTACGCCATCCTCGGCGAGCTCATCGCCTGGATCATCGGCTGGGACCTCATCCTCGAGTACGCCTTCTCCAACATGAGCGTCTCCGTAGGCTTCGCCGCCCACGTCGTCGACCTCATGGACTGGCTCGGCCTCCACCTCTCCCCCAAGTGGCTCTCGCCCGCCTATCTCCCGCTCGGCCTGCAGGACCTCTCCGGCCACGACATCTACGCTCCCGGCTGGCACTTCGGCTTCAACATCCCCGCCTTCATCATCGTCATCGTCCTCACCATGATTCTGGTCCGCGGCATCCGCGAATCCGCCCGCACCAACAACATCATGGTCCTCATCAAGCTCGTCGCCATCCTGGCCTTCGTCTTCGTCGGCCTGCACTTCATCCATCCCAGCAACTACACACCGTTCAACCCCAACGGCTGGAGCGGCGTCCTCGCCGGCGGCAGCATCATCTTCTTCACCTACATCGGCTTCGACTCCGTCTCCACCGCCAGCGAAGAGTGCCGCGACGCCCAGCGCACCGTCCCCATCGGCATCATCTCCACGCTTATCATCTGCACGCTGCTGTACGTCGCCGTAGCGCTCGTACTCTGCGGCATCGTCCCCTGGCACTCCGTCATCGGCGACGCCGCCCCGGTCGTCAACGCCCTCAAGCGCCTCACGCTCTCCCAGCACAGCGCTCTCCTCCATTGGACGCGCCTGGTCGTCCTGCTCGGAGCCATCATCGGCATGGTCTCGTCGATCCTGGTCTTCCAACTAGGCCAGGCCCGGGTCTGGTTCGCCATGTCCCGCGACCGCCTGCTCCCCGACGCCTTCTCCAAGCTCAACCCCAAATTCCGCACCCCAGCCTTCGCCACCTGGTTCGCCGGAATCCTCGTTGCTATACCCGCGGGCCTCTTCGACGTAGGCACACTCGCCGAGCTCTCCAACATCGGCACCCTCTTCGCCTTCGTCCTGGTCTCGATCGGCGTCCTCGTCCTTCGCCGCACCCAACCCGAACGCCCCCGCGGCTTCCGCGTCCCCGGCGGCCCGGTCTTCCCCATCCTCAGTGTCGTCTTCTGCATCCTCCTGATGGCCGGCCTCCCCGCCCGCACCTGGGAGCGCTTCTTCATCTGGCTCATCATCGGACTCTTCGTCTACTACTTCTACAGCCGCAAAC
>JAZKBC010000007.1:0-7865 GCA_040388825.1 Acidobacteriota bacterium
GGCAGCAGTCGGGCGCGCCGTCGCCGGCACAGATCGGGCTCGCCGGGGGCGTCGATGTGGGCGAGGGTTCCGAGGTTGAGCTGGGTGCGGCGGATGTCGGTGGCGGCTTCGCGGACGGGTTCGCCGGAGACGTCGGGGATGGTGACCTGCTGGGGGCCGAGGGATTCGGTGACGCGGACCTGCCAGCCGTGGCGGACGCGGGAGCCGGGGGCGGGGGCCTGGGAGAGGATGCGGCCGGCGGGGACGGTGGTGGAGTAGTACTTGTTTTCGATGTTGAGATCGAGGCCGACGTGGAGGGCGGACTGGCTGGCCTCGCCGACGGTAAGGCCGCCGAAGTTGGGGATGGTGACCTCGTGGCCGTGGAGCGCGATGCGGAGGGTGATCGTCGCGGCGAGGAGCATCACGACGAGCATGGAGAGGATGGTGAAGGCGAGGCGGAGGTGGCGCTTCATGGAGGACTCAAGGATAGCGCGAATGCAACGGGAGCGCCGGGATGTCTATGTGATGCGGTGGAGGTCAGGTCTGGGTGTAGTCCATGTTGTCGAGGTCGGCGATTAGGTTGGGGCCGGTGGGGTGCCAGTTGAGCTTTTGCTGGGTGAGGGCGCTGGAGGAGGGCATGTCCATCTTGGCGAAGCGGGCGAGCCAGCCGAAGTGGGCTTCGGCTTGGTCGGGGGAGAGGCTGATGGCGGGGAGGTTGAGGCCGCGGGCGTGGGCTTCGGCTATGGATTTCATGGAGACGCCTTCTTCGTCGACGGCGTGGTAGATGGCGCCGGGCTGGGCCTTCTCGAGGGCGAGGCGGTAGAGCTGGGCTACGGCGGAGATGTGGGCTGCCGGCCAGCGGTTGGCGCCGTCGCCGATGTAGGCGGAGACGCCTTTCTGGCGGGTGACGGAGAGGAGGTAGGGGACGAGGCCTTGCTTGCGGGTGTCGTGGATCTGGGACAGGCGGATGACGGAGGTGTTGAGGCCGCGCTCCTTGAGCTCGTTGACGGCGGCTTCGGAGGCGGAGCGTGGGTTCGCGGAGGAGGTTGGGCCGTCTTCGGTGGAGGGCTGGCCTTCGACGTTGGCGGCGATGGCGGTGCCGGAGGTGACGAGGATGGGGCGATGGGAGCCGGCGACTCCGGCGCCTAGAGCGGCGATGGCGTGGCGATCGATCTCGCAGTTGGCTTCGAAGTGGGAGAAGTCGTGGATGAAGCCGCAGTGGATGACGGCGTCGGTGGTGGCGGCGCCGGAGCGGAGGGCGCCGAGGTCTTCGAGGTGGCCCTGATGGGGCTCGGCTCCGGCGGCGCGGAGGGCGGCGGCGTTGGCGTCGGAGCGGGCGAGGCCGAGGACGCGGTGGCCGTGCTGGAGGAGTTCCTGAACGACGGCTGAGCCGACAAAACCGGTGGCGCCGGTGACAAAGACACGCATGGGGGTGGGACTCCTGGGGCCGGGTGAGGCTTGGTTCTGCTCATCAGAGACGAGATGGCGCGGGACTGATAGAACGACCATACGGTGTTGGCGGGGTCCCTGCCGGGGAGGGGCGGTATTTGTTGGGACCCCTCCCCCCTCCCTTAAATCCGTTGCCCGGAAGGAAGTGGTTTGCTTTCTGCGGTTTACAGGCGGGGATCTGCCGCAATAATTTCATTCTAAAGGGCTTACCTGTCAAGAATTTCATTCTAAAGGGGTTAGCGGGACAAAGACAGGGAGTAGGGAGTAGGGAATAGGGAGTAGGTTGTCGGCGGGAAAAGAAAAGGGCTGCGGAGTGGCGGTTGCCGCTCGCAGCCCTTTTTTGAACCCTGACTTAATTATAGAGGGTTGGAGGGGGCAAGATGGCGGGTTTATTTCGTTTGGATTGAGGGAGTTAGGGGCTTGGGGGGCTTGACATGTGAATTTTGGGCTGTTTTTGCGAAATTATTTTGCAGGTTGTTGAGGGGATTGGGGTTCGGCGGAGGAAAGTTCGGGTAGACCGGGCGGGAACCCGGGCTGTTGGGAGGCATCTGAATACGTCAGTGGCTACGAAGAAAAAACCGCCGGTGATGACGGAGTGCGAGGTGAAGGTGCGGGGGCGTTGGCTTCCATGCACGATCTACGAAGCGCTCACAGAACGCGATCAGATCATGCGCTGCAAATATTGCCATGGACCGGTGCAGGCGCTGAAGGAGTCCAGCAATGGAGCGCGGGCGCACATCGAACACCTGCAACGACACCCGGGGTGCCGGTTCCCGGTTGGCACGTTCAGCGGAGTTGAATCGGAACATCCCCTCGCGTTGAAATAAGGCGAAGCGGCATAGAGGTCGTTGCTGCCGGTGACTGCGCTCAGCGCGCTTAGGGTCAACTTTGGAACGGAGACGATAGGCCGACTGTTTGAGCGACCGCGGCCTTCCGAAATATGTTATTGAAGATAAAGGAACTGGTATTGTATTTGTGTGGGAGGCCGGAATTCAAGTGGGCTAGAATCAAAATGGGCCAAGCAGCGCATGAAGGACACAGGTCGGGTGAGCAATATGAGTGACCTAGCGACAGAGCAATTGGCTGCGATTTCAAGACTGTTTTCGTCGAGCGTCGTGCAGGAAATGGCGAAAAAGGGCCGCTCTCCACTGTTCGCAAGGCTTGCCAGCCAATCCCGTCTGCACAGCTTTTTGTCCCCCTCCGCGTGCGTGTCTACGCTGTTCGATACGGCGTTCGCGTTGTTGAAGCGCGAGGGATACCGGCACGAATATATCTACAAGGCTGCTCTCACGCACAAGATTTTGCTCGGCAAGCATTCTCTTCAGACTGCATCAATGATGAATGAGTTTCGTGTGGGAGAATGCAAGGCTGACGTCGCCATACTGAACGGCACCGCCACGGTCTATGAGATCAAATCTGAGAGAGACTCTCTTAGCAGGCTTGAGCGCCAGGTAACCGCGTACGCGACCGTGTTCGCAAAAGTATATGTGATAGCGGCTGAGAGCCACGTCCATGCTGTAGCGAAGACAGTGCCCGACTTCGTCGGCATTCTGAGGCTCAACGGTCGGCACCAAATCTCAACCATGCGCGAAGCTATTGATCAGCCCGAGCGCACGTCGCCAAGCGCAATCTTCGATTCAATCAGAACTGCCGAAGCGCGAATGATCCTATCGTCCCTTGGTATGTCAATTCCACCTGTGCCCAATACGGCTTTGCACGCGGTGTTGCGTAACGAGTTCGTCAAACTAACTCCTATGCAAGCCCACGCAGGGATGGTTAGAGTCCTGAAGCAAACACGAAACCTCCTGCCCCTTTCGATTTTAGTAAGCCAACTCCCACACTCGCTTCAGACTGCGGCTCTGTCGATCCCGCTACGAAAAGCGGATCACGAACGTCTCGTGACAGCTGTGAATTCCAGCTTGCAGGACGCGATGGGGTGGGCCTAGGCATGTATCATCCTTATTTTCGCGGCAAACAATTTGATCTTTTGACCATTCGAGAGATGGCCCCCCTGCTCAGCAAGGCTGGGTTCATCCCGATCATCGAGCCGGTACGCCGCGATGTGCTCGGTAGTTTAAACAAGGCGCTTGATGCCGTCGTTGAGGCAGATGGTCGCGCGATCGTGATCGTCAATCCCCATCACGGCGATTTATCCGGTGCCGGAGCGCCTCTGAGTGACATGTTGAAGGAAAAGTTCCCGGACATGGAGGGAATATCAGCCGGTATTCTTCTCAAGTATGAGACGAGTTTGACCGAAGCCCTGAAGTACTACCAGCAGCATTCTTCTCATTCTCCAGTCTTCATTCACGCGGGATTCGGAGAGGCCAAGGCGCTTGCTGACGGCTTGGGCACGCTCACGAAAGACAACGGCCACGTTTTCTTCGAGAATCATTGCGGCAAACTATACCTGAAGCATTTCAAGGGAGCTCACCGCGTATTGCTGCGTGACGGCGTCGAACATGTGAAGCGGAACCGTGATTGTGTGCCTCTACAGAAGTTTTCAGATCTTCACGTCACGTTCGAGGATGAAGGCATGAATGGCTTCGGCGATTTCCTGATCGTCGGAGATGAATTCAGCGAGAGTGGCGGTCCGGCTTATGCGATTGCGATACATCTGACCTTTATCGACCCCGACAAGGAAGACGAAATGTGGATTCATCACTTCCTTTCAGAACGCCAGGACACCCCCAAAGACCCTGCCGGAAAATTCGCCGAAGCGCTTGCGCGCATGATGAAAGTTCTGAATAAGCCAAACAGCAAAATCCTTGAGACCGAAGCTGTCCAGGAATTCAGGAAGCTCCATAAGGACGGCCATTTCCCCGGATTAGGGCATGTCAAGAAGCTATCAATGAATCACCACATCGAAACCCTGGCTGATTATTTCGGCAAGGCGAGATAGATTGCATGAATTGCTGTGCCGAATGCTTTGGGGATCGTGGCCTTCGTCGGAGCATCATCCCTTCGCGTTCCACAACTGTCGGACGCTGTTCCTATTGCGAAACCGACGGCGTTTCCGTAATCGAGCCACGCGAGCTTGCTCTATATTTTGGTTTGCTAGTAGGGGCCTATCGCCCAGAGCCCACAGGCAAACTGCTTATTCATTGGTTTCGTGAAGATTGGGCGCTGTTTCAGCATCCCCTCATGGATGATTCCCGAGCCAAAGACCTGCTGGGCGAAATCCTCGATGACGGCGATATCACGCGTCAATTGTTTGTGCCAGCAAACGACCCGGCCACTGATCGTCTGAGTGAATGGGAAAATCTGCGCGATGAGTTGATGTATCACAATCGCTACTTTCCCGAGAAGACGATTGACCTTGATCGGCTTGAAGCGCTTTTGTCTCCTCTCACGCTCGACGCTGACGAACTGCCGACTGTGTGGTATCGAGCACGAATTCGCCCCGGAGACGTACCTTACACGGTAGACCAGATGGGTGCCCCTCCCAAAAGGACTGCATCGCATGGCCGGGCTAACCCGGCCGGTATCCCCTATCTCTACCTCGGATCAGCTCAAGACACAGCCATCTCAGAAATCCGTCCGCATACTGGAGAAATTGCTTGCGTGGCGGACTTTATGACACCGACCACCCTGAAACTTGTCGACCTCCGCACTCCCCGAAAAATGGTTTCTCCTTTTGTGTTGGAAGATGCAGACGATATCGGACGCATGCGAAACGACCTGCCGTTTCTGGAGCGTCTGGGAAATGAGCTTACACGCCCCGTCATTCCGCAGTCGGCAGCGATTGATTACACCCCGAGCCAATATTTATGCGAGTTCATCAAGAAGTGCGGATATCAGGGTGTCATCTACCGCAGCTCTGTTAGTACCGGGATGAACCTTGCTCTGTTTGATCCGTCGCTTGCAACATGCGGCACCGTTACTCAGTATCGTGTTGTTCGCGTTGCCGTAGAAATAGAGCTTGACCGACCATAAAGCCGCGACCATTTTCGGGCGTCAGAAACTTGATCGGGACTGCATTATCGATAGGCCGCTCAGTAAAAGCGGAGCTTGTCATTGGGAGCACCTGTTGGATTTTGCGATGGAATAATACGGAATGCGCAAAGGCTCTACGAGAAGACCGCAGGACGACTCGCCGGCAGTGCAGGTGAAGAACTACATCACGCCGGGCGGGCTGGAGCGGCTGAAAGAGGAGCACCGGTTTCTGCTCACCAAGGATCGGCCGACTGTGACGGAGGTTGTGGCGTGGGCTGCCAGCAATGGGGATCGCAGTGAGAACGCGGATTATCAGTATGCCAAGCGGCGGCTGCGGCAGATCGATGGGCGGATTCGGCATCTGTCCAAGCGGATGGAAGCTGCGGAGGTGGTGGATCCGGAGGCTCCGCGATCGGAGCTGCGGGCGGCGAAGGTGTACTTCGGGGCGACGGTGCTGTATGCCAATGCCGCGGGAGTGGAGCGGGAGGTGAGCATCGTCGGCATTGACGAGGTTGACCTGGAGCGCGGCCATGTGAGTTGGGTGTCGCCGCTGGGGCGGGCGTTGATGAGGTCGGGTGAGGGGGACAGTGTGGTTCTGGAAGCGCCGGGGGGTAAAGAACAACTGACGGTGCTGGAGGTGCGTTACGAGCGCGTTGAGGTGGAACCGTTTCGGGAGCCTACGGGATCGTATGCTGCTGACAAACAGGCGTAGCGGGGTGATTTTTCGCTAGCAGGAGCGAGCTTTGAGTTCGGGGTAGCGGTGGAAGATGATGCGCTGGTCTTCGGCGGAGAGGGCGCTGAGGCAGGTGGGGTGGTCCTGGGGGCGGAGGGATTTCTGGTTGAGGACGTTGAAGAGGGACCACTCGCGCTGGAGGCCGGTGGGCTCGTGGGCGGGGAGGTCGTAGCGGGTGAAGTCGATGGCTTTGGGGGGCTCGGCGGTGTTGTGGTCCTGCAGGAGGGCGAGGCGGAATTTCTGGTTCATGAACCACTGGAGCTCGAGGTTGGGTTCGGAGCCGGGGGCGCCGGTGCCGCGGGCGTCGAAGCGGTAGTTGAGGGTGGAGTTGTCGCGGTAATGCTTGCGCCATTCGAGGCCGAAGGCGCCTTCGGTGAGGACCTGGGTGTCGGGCCAGCGGGTGTGGATGGATTGGAGCCAGTAGGTTAGGTCTTCGTCGTGGCCGAGGGAGGTTTCCCAGATGCCGGTGACGAAGGCGAAGCCGTTGAGCTGGTGGCCGCGATCGAAGTGCATGGCGGTGGTGTCGAGCATTTCTTTGCGGCCGGCGGCGAGGCCAAGGTGGCCGACGCTTTCGATGGGGCCGACGCCGAGGCGGGAGTTGAAGTGGCCCTGGAAGCCTTCGCGGCGGGCGGTGAGGAAGTCGCAGGTCCAGCCATCGAGGCAGACGGAGTCGATGAAGTCGGCGGGGGATTGGGCGGGCTTGAGGTAGTGCTCGCGGGATGGGTAGTAGGGGTAGCAGATGCCGCCGTCGCCGTCGCCGTTGTCGATTCCGTGCTGGGACCAGATTTGGCCCTGGCAGACGTGGATGCCGTGGTCGTGGGCGAGGTCGTGCATGTTTTGGGAGTCCATGTAGCCGGCGACGAGGGACTGCGGGCGGTAGTGGTTGCCGACCATGGTGGAGATTTGGGCGAGGGCGGAGTTGATGGTCTGGCGCGTTTGTTCGCGGGTGTTGAACATGGGGGCGAAGTAGCCGCCGGGGATGAAGGTGATCTCGTCGTTGTACTTGTCGTGGAAGGAGGCGAGGAGGCGGCGGGCTTCGATGTAGTCGGGGCGCTGATCTTGTAAGGCTGACCAGCTGATGGCCCAGGTCATGCGGCCGTTGGGAGCGCCGCGGCGGAAGGCTTCGCAGCGGGAGCGGATGCGGGCGGGGGAGTTGTCGGGGGCTTCGTCCTGGCCGATGTTGCGGGTGGGAGTGACTTCGATCTGGTTGACGCGGACGACGGAGATGTGGGTTAGGAAGCGTCCGCGGAGGGGTGTGGGATTTGCTCCAGGGGCTAAAGCCCCTTTCTCAGGCGCTGCTGTGAGACCCGAGGCTAAAGCCTCGGGGTACCTAGAAGCGGGCGTAGCGAAAGCTGGATGGGTAGTTGCGAGAGCGGCGGCGGTGGTGGAGAGGAAGTGGCGGCGAGTGATGGGCATGCGTGGGGAATCGTAGCAGGCGGGGAGTGGGTGCGGCGAGGTGTGTGCGGTTGGAGATTTACTCGGGTGCGGCGGAGTGCAACAATGCGAGCAATCGGTGTGATGTGGAGAGACGATGAGCGTGGATGAGAAGAGCGTAACGGCTGGGGTTTCGCGGCGATCGTTTTTGACGCGGATGGGAGCGGCGGGAGTGGCCGTGACGGCGGCTCCGCTGCTGGCGCATAGCGATGCGCGGGAGCCGATGAGCGATGTGCTGCCGGTGACGGGCGGCGACAAGATTGAAGGCGCGGTGACCGTCGCGCTGACAGTGAATGGGAAGACACGTCAGGTGGAAATTGATCCTCGGGCTACGCTG
>JAZKBC010000007.1:7875-19821 GCA_040388825.1 Acidobacteriota bacterium
CTGCTGGATGCGTTGCGTGAACAGATGCAGCTCACAGGGACGAAGAAGGGTTGCGATCATGGGCAGTGTGGGGCTTGTACGGTGCATGTGAATGGGCGGCGCGTGAATAGCTGCCTGACGCTGGCGCTGATGCATGAGGGGGACGCGATTACGACGATTGAAGGCCTGGGGGATGCGGAGAATTTGCATGCGATGCAGGCGGCGTTTTTGGAGCAGGATGGGTATCAGTGCGGGTATTGCACGTCGGGGCAGATTATGAGCGCGGTGGCGTTGTTGAAGGAGCCTTGCGGGCCGGCGGATGTGGATGTGAAGGAAGCGATGAGCGGGAACATCTGCCGGTGTGGAGCTTATCCGAATATTGTGGCGGCGATACAGATGGTTCGGCGGGGGGCTTGATGCGCGGAGGAGGAGTTGCGATGGATGCAGCGAAGGGTTCGATGATCCGGGTGGATGGGCCGCTGAAAGTAACAGGCGCGGCGATGTATACGTCGGATTATCATCTGCCGGGGATGCTGTATGGAGTGCCGGTGGGCGCGACGATTGCCAGCGGGACGGTGGTGGCGATTGATGTTTCGCAGGCAGAGAAGATGCCGGGGGTGAAGGCGGTGTTGCGGCGGGAGAACTTTGGGAAGATTTATCGGGCCGCGCCGCCGCAGGGGTTTTCGGGGATTCTGGATGAGAAGCGGCCGCCGTTTGAGGATGACACGATTCGGTATTACGGGCAGTTTGTTGCGGCGGTGATTGCGCAGACGTTTGAGCAGGCGACCGCGGCTGCTGCTGCGGTGAAGGTGACGTATGCAAAGAGCGCGCACGATGTTTCGACCGAGTTTGCCGAGAAGGAGATGACGGATAAGGCGAAGGTGGACTCCGAACGTGGGGATGCGGAGAAGGCGTTTGCGGCGGCTGCGGTGAAGGTGGATCAGGTGTACCGGACTCCGGTGGAGACGCATAACCCGATTGAGCTGCATGCATCGGTGGCGGATTTCGATGGAGAGCGGTTCACGCTGTATGAGACGACGCAGGCGGTTTGCAATGCGCAGGATGTGATGGCGCAGATGCTGGGAGTTCCGCTGGAGAATGTGCGGGTGGTGACGCGGTTTCTGGGGTCGGGGTTCGGAGGGAAGTTGTGGCCGTGGCCTCAGGCGTTTGTGGCGGCACAGGCTTCGCGGCTGCTGCGGAGGCCGGTGAAGGTGGTGGTGACGCGGGAGTCGATGTTTGAGAGTGTGGGGCATCGTCCGCGGACGCAGCAGAGAGTGAGGCTGGGCGCGGGTGCGGACGGGAAGCTGACGGCGCTGGTGCATGAGTCGCTGAACCATACGTCGGTGCAGGAGGATTACTCGGAAGGTTGCAGCGAGGCGACGCCGTATTCGTACTCGGTGGCGAATTTGAAGGCGACGAGTGGGATGGTGCGGAGGAACGTGGGGACGCCGACGTCGATGCGTGGGCCGGGAGCGGTGCCGGGGTTGTTTGCGTTGGAGTCGGCGATGGATGAGCTGGCGATCGCGTTGAAGATGGATCCGATTGCGCTGCGGTTGTTGAATGAGCCACAGATGGATGAGGGATTGAAGATGCCGTTTTCATCGCGGCATTTTGTGGAGTGTTTGAAGACGGGGGCGGAGAAGTTTGGGTGGGCGAAGTATTCGCCGGGCGTGGGGTCGATGAAGAAGGATGATGTGGTGTTGGGGTGGGGTGTCGCGGGGTGCTCGTGGATTGCGGAGCGATGCGATGCGAATGTGCAGGTGGAGCTGCTGGTGGATGGGCGCGTGCGGGTGAGTTGCGCGACGCAGGATATCGGGACGGGAACGTATACGGTGTTTGCGAATGTGATCGCGGAGAAGCTGGGGATTGCGAACTCGCGGGTGGAGGTGGTGCTGGGGGATTCGCGGCTGCCTTCGGGGCCGATCTCGGGGGGATCGTGGGCGACGGCTTCGGTGATTCCGGCGGTGCTGGATGCGGTCAATAAAGCGACGCAGGTTTTGTTTGGAATGGCGACGGTGGATGATGCGGCGTTTGTGGGGAAGAAGGCGGAAGAGTTGGCGCTGACGGATGGGCGCGTGCATTTGAAGACGGGCGGCGCAAAGGGTGTGGCGTTTGAAGAGGTGCTGGCGAAGGCGAAGGTGAGAGCGGCTACGGGGATGGGGAAGTCAGCGGGGACGTTTGGGGCTCCGGACAAGAAGTTTTCGCTGCACTCGTTTGGAGCGCAGTTTGCGGAGGTGACGTGGCAACCGGAGATTGCGCGGCTGCGGGTTTCGCGGGTGGTGACGGTGATTGATGCGGGGAGGATTGTGAATCCGCGGCCGGCGAAGAACCAGATTGAAGGAGCGGTGGTGATGGGGATTGGGATGGCGCTGCTGGAGGAGACGCGCTATGACAAGGCGAGTGGAGCGCCGATCAATAGCAACCTGGCGGACTATTTGCTGGTGACACATGCGGATGCACCGGAGATCGATGTGACGTTTCTGGATCATCCGGACCTGGTGTTGAATGCGCTGGGGGCGCGGGGGGTTGGGGAGAGTGGGCTGGCGGGGATTGCGGCCGCGGTGACGAATGCAGTGCATCATGCGACGGGAGTGCGGGTGCGGGAGCTTCCGGTGCGGATTGAGGACTTGCTGGGATCGACGGTTGTGCGGGCCTGATTGCTTATTTTCGGTTGAGGATGGTGGTTCGTATGGCTACAGCGGCTGTGGCTCCGGTGAGTCGTGGTGTGTTGCATGGGCGTGGGACGTGGAGTGCGCGGGAGGATCGACTGCCTTCGGCGGTGTGGCTGGCGGTGTTGTGGCTGGGGATGCTGCTGGGGTTCGGCACGGATATGAAGCGGTTTGCGCATGAGGCGCCTGCGCCGCATACGGTGATTTATGTGCATGCCGTGGTGTTCTCCGTGTGGATGCTGTTGCTGACGGCGCAGGTGCTGCTGGTGCTGGGCAACCGGGTGGCTTGGCACAAGAAGCTGGGTTGGTTTTCGGCGGGTTGGGCGGTGCTGATGCTGGTGCTGGGACCGTGGGCGGCGATGTCGTCGCAGGCGAATGTGATTAATATTCCGGGGGCGTACGATCCGCAGTTTTTATCCGTGAACCTGGCGGATATTGTGGCGTTTGCCGTGTTGTTGGCTTGGGGGATTTTGTTGCGGAAGAATCCTGCGGCGCATAAACGGATGATGATCTTGTCAACGGTGGCGCTGGCGGACCCGGGGTTTTCAAGGTTCTCCGGGTATATGCATCCGCAGGAACCGCACTCGGCTTTCGTGTGGTTCTGGTACACGTTTTATGGGAATGTGCTGCTGGTGGTGTTGATGGCGGGATGGGACTGGTGGAAGGGACGACTGATGCGGTCGTTTGCCTTCGGCTCGGCGTTTTTGGTGGCGTTGCTGGCGTGGGCTTCGGCGGTGTACTTCTGGACGCCGTGGCACAACTTGACGAACGTGTGGGTGACGGCGTGGGCGCGGCGTGGATGGTAGTGCTCTAGGCGCTGATGGCTTCGGCTTCCGGCTGCGCAGGTGTGGCGTCGTACGGAGTAGTGAGCGGAAGGAAGATGGTGACGGTTGTGCCGTGGTTGGCGGAGTCGGTGGTGCTGGCGATTTCGATGCTGCCACCATGGCCTTCGATGAATTGACGGGCGACGAAGAGGCCGATGCCGGTGCCGACGGTGGTGCGAGTGGTGAAGAAAGCTTCGAAGACGTGGGGGAGATTTTGGCGGGCGATGCCGACTCCGTTGTCGGCGATGGTGAGGAGGATGCCGTCGGCGGGGGCGGCGGTGTTGTCGACGGAGATGTTGAGAGTGCCGCCGTCGGGCATGGCGTAGATGGAGTTGACGATGAGGTTGGAGATGATCTGCATCATCTCGCCGCGGCGGAGGGTGATCTTGCGCGTGGAGTGCAGCGACTTGTGGATGGCAATGCCGGCGGCGGCGCAGCGGGGTTCGTAGATGGTGATGGCGTGCTGGACGACGTCGGAGACTGAGGCGGTGACGGCGGCGGCGTGCTCGCGGTAGTAGCCGAGGGTCTGCTTGGCAATGTGGGAGACGCGGGCGAGCTCGCTTTCGGCGGCCTGGAGGAACTGCATGCCTTCGGGGTCGTGGACGTGGTGGTGGAGGAGATAGAGCAGGTTGACTACGGCTTCGAGAGGGTTGTTGATCTCGTGCGCGATGGTGGCGGCCATGCGCCCGGTGGCGGCGATCTTTTCAGCCTGGACGAGGGATTGCTCGATGCGCCTGCGGCCAGAGATGTCGCGGAGGATCTTGGAGGCTCCGATGATGTTGCCCTGAGCGTCCTTGATGGGCGAGATGGTGACGGAGACGTCGAGGGTGCGGCCGTCCTTGGTGACGCGGGTGGTTTCGAAGTGCTCGATGCTGCGGCCTGCGCGGATGGTGCGGAGGATCTCTGGCTCTTCTGACTGAAGATGCGGAGGAATGATGCGGAGGATGGAGTTGCCGATCATCTCGTCGGCGGTGTAACCGAAGAGGCGGGTGGCGGCGGCGTTCCAGCTGGTGATGGTGCTGTCGAGGTTTTTGCTGAGGATGACATCGTCGGAGGAGTCGACGATGGCGGCGAGCTCGCCGAGGCGCTTGGCGGTTTCGCGGACGTCATCGGAGTTGCGGGCGCGCTCTTCCGCGAGTTCGCGCTCGATGTTGGCGCGGGTGAAGCGCTCCTGCCAGTGCTTGATGTAGAGGTCGGCGCGCTGCTGAGCGGAGCGGCGGATGACCCAGGCGAGGAGGATGGAGAGGCTTAGGCGGATGACCTGGGGAGCGTTGCCAAGAGAGAAGCGGAGTTCGGTCCTGGTGAGAAAGCTGTTGACCAGGATGGCTTCGGTGAGTGCGCAGAGGGATCCGCCCCACATGCCGAAGAACCAGGCAGCGAGGATGACACAGGGGAAGCCGAGGAGCAGAGGAAAGGCGCGGAGGGGAGGGATGGTGTAGGTGACTGTGGAAGCGATGACGGCGATGACACAGCCGAGCAGTGCGCGGACGAACCACGGAAGACGTTCAAGCGAAGCAGGGCGGGGAGTTCTCATTTCGGGGGGAGTTGAGGGAGTCATTGAACGAGAGAGCGCGTTCCCGGGGGGAGTCGTTGGGCGTGGTGAGGATGGGAGCGCATGGGTGTACCGGCTGTCTAGTGGTTAGCGGCGCAAAAGACGATGGCGGGCGATGCAAAGTCCCGTCGGTGGATAGCAGCAGGAGTCCGGCGCAACGGCAACACTGTCAGCGACGGTCGATATCGAGGCCGTTGGCTGCGCTCAGGCTGAGGCGTTGATAAGTATGACTGTTATTTGGGGGTGGGGGTTGTTCCGGAGGTCAGCGGCGGTTGTCGGTGGCGGGTTCGGGGTGGATGAGGACGCGGGAGACCTGGGGGTGGCGGAGGCGGAACTCGCTTTCGAACTCGGTGATGACCTGGTGGACGCTGGACATGGGGAGATCGTCGGGGAGGGTGACGTGGCAGTTGACCTGGACCGAGGTGGCGGCGCCACCGTGGGCGCGGGTTAGGGTGATCTCGTGGATGTCGAGGATTTCAGGGAAGGTTTGAGCGGTTTCGCGGAGCTGGTTTTCGAGGTTGAGGCTGGCTTCGACCTGGGCTGAGTGGGCGATGGTGGCGGGTTCGCTTTCGATGTGGGTGAGGAGGGTGGCGATGCCGGGGACCTCGCGGCGCATGTCGGTTTCGAGGCGGGTGGCGATGTCGTGGGCGTCGCGGAGGGAGGTGGTTTCGGGGACTTCGAGATGCTGTTCGACGTGGAGAGCGCCTTCGTACTCGTGGACGGAGACGTCGTGGACGGCGAGGCCGGAGCGTGCGGCTACGGCGCGGATGCGGTCGAAGACGCTTTCGGAGATGGCGGCGGTGGGGATGGCGTGGATGATGACGTCGGCGCCGGGGAGGGATTGCTGGACGGCCTGCGTGGCGGCGGAGGTGATCTGCTCGGAGCGCTGGAAGGTAAGGTTGCGGGGGAGGCCGAGAGTGAGGTCGACAAAGTAGTTGGAACCGGAGCGGCGGGTGCGGATGCGCTCAACGGAGAGGATGCCGTCGATGGCGGTGAGGTCGCGGAGGAGATCGCGGCGGAGGCGCTGCTGGACCTCGGGGGGCGTGGCGTCGAGGAGGGAGTCGAGGGTGCGGCGGGCGAGGCGCCAGGTGACACCGAAGATGACGCCGGCGACGGCGAGAGCGGCGATGGGGTCGGCGTACTCGAGCAGAGGAAGGTGGAGGCGTTCGCCGGCGAGGGTGGCGAGGAGACCGATGAAGACGGCAGCGGCGGCCCAGATGTCGGTGCCGAAGTGTACGGCGTCGGCTTCGAGGGCCTCGCTGCGGTGGAGCTGGGCGACGCGGTGGAGGGCGCGGGCGCGGGTGTAGTCGACGGCGATGGAGAGCAGGAGAACGACGAAGGGCCAGAGGGACCAGCGGAGGTGGAGACGCGTGGGATGCAGAACGCGGTTGACGGCTTCGATCGCGATCCAGATGCAGGAGCCGATCATGAGCAGGGTTTCAAAGGCGGCGGAAAGGTTTTCTAGCTTGCCGTGGCCGTAGTTGTGTTCTTCGTCGGCGGGGCGGTCGGAGACGCGGACGGTGGCGAGGGTGATGGCGGAGGCGACGAGGTCGATGGCGGAGTGGGCGGCTTCGGAGAGCATGCCAAGCGATCCACTGAGGATGCCGGTGAGGAGTTTGAGGAGCGTGATGCAGAGAGCGGCGAGCGTGGAGGTGAGCGCGGCTGAACGCTTGGCGGCGCTGCGCTCCTGGAGTTCATTCGCCGTGGTGCTGACGCCCATGGGTGTGAGGATACTAGGAACAGGGAGTAGGAAGTAGGGAATAGGGAGTAGAGCTGCAAACAGGTGCGCAGTTTTGTGGGGGCTCGGGGCACTTGTATAGTTGAGAGCGATGCATATTCAGGATGTATTTGCTTCGGATCAGACGACCGTTTCGTTCGAGTTCTTTCCTCCGAAGACGGAGGCGGAGTCGGAGGCGCTGTATGAGAATATTGCGCTGCTCGAGGCGTTGCAGCCGTCGTTCGTGTCGGTGACGTATGGTGCGGGCGGGTCGACGCGGCAACTGACGCATGACCTGGTGGTGAAGCTGAAGCAGACGACTTCGCTGGATCCGATTCCGCATTTGACTTGCGTGTGTCACCAGGAAGGCGAGATCGACGAGATTCTGGACAAGTACGCCAAGGTTGGCGTGAGCAATGTGCTGGCCCTGGGTGGAGATCCGCCGCGGGATTTGGCGAACTACGATCGCAAGGCCGATGCGTTTCAGCATGCGGCGGACCTGGTGCGGTTTATCCGGAAGTTCAATGAGCGCGGGGGGCATCCGGACAAGCGAGGGTTTGGGATTGGGGTGGCTGGGTTTCCGGAAGGGCATCCTGCGACGCCGAACCGGTTGGATGAGCTGGACTTTTTGAAGGCGAAGGTAGATGAGGGTGCGGACTACATCTGCACGCAGCTGTTTTTCGACAACCGCGATTTTTATGACTTTCGTGAGCGGTGTGAGCTGGCGGGGATTCGGGTGCCAATCATTGCGGGGATCATGCCGATCACTTCGCTGGGTGGGATGAAGCGGATGGCGCAGCTGGCGTTGGGTGCACGGTATCCGGCGAAGCTGCTGAAGGCGCTGGATCGGGCAGGGAACGATGCGGAGTCGGTGAAGAAGGTGGGAGTTCACTGGGCGACGGAGCAGTCGCGGGACTTGCTGGATAACAACGTGCGCGGGTTGCACTTTTATACGCTGAACAAGTCGGACGCTACGCGGCAGATTTATGCGAGTTTGGGGCTGCGGGATAGCATTGGGCTGCGGAAGACTGGGGTTGCGGCGTAGCTGAGGCCACGGGCGGCGTCGCTGATTCAAAATACCGAGGTCCTTCGCTGCGCTCAGGATGAGGGGGTTTGGGGGGCGGTGGTGCCGGCCAGATATCGTGTGGCTGCCAGCTATTGCTTGGTGGCGGTGTAGAGGCCGGCGGCGTGGAAGAGGTAGCCGGTCCAGGCGGGTTGGGTGAAGCCGGCTGCGGTGATGAGCTCGAGCATTTGCGGTGCGCGCGGGAAGCGGGCGATGGAGGCGGGGAGGTAGGCGTAGGCGGCGCGCTCGCCGGAGATCCAGCCGCCGATGCGGGGGAGTGCGTGGTGGAGATAAAAGTTATAGGCGAGGCCGCGGAGGCCGGAGGGCTGGTTGCACTCGAGGATGCCGATGCGGCCGTTGGGGCGGAGGACGCGGTGGATTTCGGCGAGGCCGGCGGCGTAGTTGGGGAGATTGCGGAAGCCGAAGGCTGAGGTGACGAGGTCGAAGGACGCGTCGGGGTACGGGAGGTGCATAGCGTCGCCTTCGACCCAGAGGATCTGCGGGGTGGGGAACTTGTGGCGGGCGCGGGCGAGCATTTCGGAGGAGAAGTCGAGACCGGTGATGGGTTCGCCTTGTTGCGGGCGGAGGTTGAGGAGGGCTTCGGTCATGTCGCCGGTGCCGCAGCAGAGGTCGAGGACGCGGGCGTTGGGGCGGGTGAGGGTGTCGCTGAAGGCGCGGGCGGAGCGGTTCCACCAGCGGCGATCAAGGCCCATGGAGAGCAGGTGGTTGAGGCGGTCGTAGGTGGGGGCAATGGCGTTGAAGAGGGAGCGGACGTGGGCGGCGGCGGCTTCTTCGGTGGTGGCGCCGGCGGGGCGGGAGCCGGGGTTGATGGGCGTGTCGTGAATGCTTGTGTCTCGCACGCTACGCTACGCCTTCCCGGGCGACCATGGCCATCATGCGCTCGGCGGTGAGGGTGAGCTCGTCGACCGTGACATCGCGGACGACGGTGGCTTCGCCGATGGTGGTGGGGAGGATGAAGTTGCGGTTGCCGCTGCGGTTCTTCTTGTCCTTGGCGGTGAGTTCGACGAGGTGCGCGGGGTCGGCGGTAAAGCGCTTGAGCGGACCGTAGGCTTTGATGACGCGTTCGATGCGGTCGTGCTCTTCGATGGTGACGAGGTTGCGGCGTTTGGCGATGGCGGTGGCGGCGAGCATGCCCCAGGCGATGGCTTCGCCGTGGAGAAGCTGCTTGTATGCGGTGGCGGCTTCGATGGCGTGGCCGAGGGTGTGGCCGAGGTTGAGGAGCATGCGGAGGCCTTGTTCGCGTTCGTCGGCGACGACTACGGCGGCTTTCATGCGGACGGAGTCGGCGAGGACGCGGGTGATGGCGGAGGGCGAGAGCGCGAGGATGGCTTCGCTGTTCGATTCCATGAAGTCGAAGAGAGAGCGGTCGCGGATGATGCCGGCTTTGACGGCTTCCTGGAGGCCGGCGCGGAGCTCGGCGGGGGGGAGAGTTTTGAGGGTGTCGATGTCGGCGTAGACGGCTAGTGGGTGGTGGAAGGCGCCGACGAGGTTTTTGCCGGCGGCGAGGTTGACGCCGGTCTTGCCGCCGACGGAGGAGTCTATTTGTGCCAGCGCAGTCGTAGGGACCTGGATGTAGCGGATGCCGCGCATGTAGATGGCGGCGAGGAAGCCGGTCATGTCTCCGAGGACGCCGCCGCCGAAGGCGATGAGGATGGAGTCGCGGTCGGCGCGGGCGGCTGCTAGTTCTTCGAGGAGGCGCTCGATGGTGGAGAGGCGCTTGTGCTGCTCGCCGGCGGGGACTTCGAGGATGGTGGGGTTGGGCGGAAGGCCGGAGGCGAGGGCTGCGCCGTGGAGGCGGAAGATTTCGGGGGAGGTGATGATGAAGGCGCGTTGCTTGCCGGAGGTGAGGCCGGCGTTTTCGCCATGGGCTTCGCGGAGGAGAGCGTCGAGGCGGGGGCCGACCTGGGGGAGGAGGTTGGGGCCGATTTCGACGGTGTAGGCGGCGTTGGGGAGGTCTACCGGGATTTGCGTGCTGGACATGCTGTATTCAGGATAGCGCGGGCTAGACGGCTTCAGGCTTCGCGGGAGCGAGGAGGCTGGCGGCGATGGTGATTGCGAGGACGGCGGCGATGATTTCGAGCGAGGGGATGGGGCCGATTTCGTACCACTTGGCGATGAGCATCTTGACTGCTGCGAAGCCGAGCAGCGTGGCGAGGCCGATGTGGAGGAAGCGGAGGCTGCCCAGCATGGTGGCGAGAAGGACGTAGAGCGAGCGGAGGCCCATGATGGCCATGATGTTCGAGGTATAGGCGAGGAAGGGATCGCGGGTGATGGAGAGGACGGCGGGGATGGAGTCGAGGGCGAAGACGACGTCGGTAAACTCGACCGCGAGGAGCGCGAGGAAGAGGACGGTGACCATGCGGCGGGGAGGGAGGCCGGGGCCGGGGGATTCGCGGATGAAGAAGCAGTCCTGGCATTGGCTGACGGGGTGGAGGCGGGTGATCCAGTTGAGCCAGGCGGGCGGTTTGGTGTGGGCGTCGGGGGCTTCGGGGATGAAGAGGCGGACAGCGGCGACGAGCAGGATGACGGCGAAGATGTAGCTGACCCACTGGAAGCGGGCGAGCAGGCCGAGGCCGGCGGCGATGAAGACTCCGCGCATGAGCATGGCGCCGATGATGCCGAAGAAAAGGACGCGGGGCTGGTAGCGCGGCTGGATGCGGAAGAGGCGGAAGAGGAGAAGGAAGACGAGGAGGTTGTCGACGGAGAGCGCCTGCTCGATGGCGAAGCCGGCGAGGTATTGCGTGGAGCCGATGGAGCCGAAGTGCGGATGCAGAACGGCGGCGAGCGAGAGGGCAGCGGCGGTCCAGAGGATGAGGGCGTAGGTGGCTTTGCGGCGCGGGTCGGGGAAGGCGAGGTGCAGGAGGTACTCGACACCCATGAGGGCCGCGATGGCGATGTGGAACCAGATCCAGTAGGAGAGGGGCGTCACGTTCTACTAAGGCTATATCAGGTTGTATAGGAGTGTTGCCTGCTGATATGTTGAAGGAATGAAGTGCGTGATGATCAACACGGTGAAGCAGCAAGACCCGACGATGGGCTGCTTGCTGTTGAGGCGATGATCGCGCGATAACGCTTCATAAAAACAGCATTGACGCAGCCCGCCGAATTCGGTGGGCTTTTTGTTTGTGCGGCAACGAGAGGACGAGAGTGATGGTTGAGTTTGCGAATGAGGCAGCGATGGAGAGGCTGGCGATGGGGATGATGAGCTGTTCGCTGGCGAAGGAAGAGTGGACGCATGCGGCGCACTTTGCGGCGACGCTGTGGCTGATGGAGCGGCGGCCGGAGATGCGGTTGGAAGTGGAGATGCCGGGGTTGATACGGCGGTTCAATGCTTCGCTGGGTGGAGAGAATACGGATACGGCGGGATATCACGAGACGATTACGCAGGCGTCGTTGCGGGCGGCGAGGGCGTTTCTTGTCGCGCGTTCCGGGATGGCGTTGGAGGAGGTGGGGCGGGAGTTGATGGGGTCGCGGCTGGGGAAGAGTGACTGGTTGATGGAGTACTGGACGCGGGAGAGGTTGTTTTCGGTGGAGGCGAGGAGGGGGTGGGTTGAGCCGGATTTGAAGGGGTTGGAGTTTTGAGCGCGATTGAGGCTGGCGCGTTCGAGGTTGAAAAAGGTTCGGGCGGTGTGCGGGGGCAAGCGGCATGGCGGGTCCTTCGACTGCGGCTCGCATGATGCCGCGAGCCTTCGCTCAGGATGACAAATTTGTTGTGAGCGAGAGAGGGGGAAACGCTAGCGCTGGTCGATGAGCTTGATGACTTCGAGGAAGAGGTCGGCGGAGGTTTGGAGGCTTTGGGCGCTTAGCTTGTCCATGGTGTCCTGGGCCGTGTGGTGGAAGGCTTCGGGGTCGGCGGCGGTGCCGTACTGGTAGTCGATGATGTCGAGGACCGGGACGCCGCGCTGCTTGAAGGGGAGGTGGTCGTCTTCGATGGCTTCGGAGTCGCGGAAGATGGACTTGGAGTGGCCGGTGTCGCGGGCGGCTTTGGCGAGGAGGTCTTCGAGCCAGGGCGTGGAGTTGAGCTCGCGGGTGATGTTCATGTTCTTCCAGCCGATCATGTCGGCGAGGACGACGGCCTTGATCTGGTTGAGGGTATTGTCGCCGTTCCACTTGGCGGCGAT
>JAZKBC010000008.1:0-6403 GCA_040388825.1 Acidobacteriota bacterium
CCCTATGGCTCGGGCTACGGTCCTGGCGCCTGGGGCGGCTGGGGTTGGGGCTGGGTTTGCTGCTTGTCCTTGTCCTTGCCTACGCCGAACATCTTTTGGAGGAAGTTGCGGTGCTTGGGCTCTTCGGCGGGCTGGCCGTCGGGAGATTGGGGGGACTGGGAATTGGTGCCGGGGGCTGGGGTGTAGAGGCCGGTCTGGGGGTTGAAGATGCGGGTGCCGAGGGTTTGGGAGTCCTCGCCCATGTGGGAGCAGGTGCTTTGCGGAGCGGTGCCGGACAGGAAGGCGGCGGTGAAGCTGTCGCCGGGGCAGGAGGCGTCGGAGACGAGGCCGGTGGAGCGGTTGATCTGCAGGGTGGTGACGCCGTCAGGGGCGGAGAAGGACTTCATGTCGGAGTACTGCGGGATGCGGATGGCGCGGTTCATGAAGGCGGCCCAGATGGGGGCTGCGGCGTCGGCGCCCTGGAGCTTGACGTCGGTGTAGTCGTCGTTGCCGACCCAGACGATGACGAGGAGGTTGGAGGAGTAGCCGGCGAACCAGGCGTCGTGGCTGGTGCCGGTTTTGCCGGCTGCGGGCGCGGTGAAGCCGAGGGAGCGGACGACGGCGGCGGTGCCGAAGGCCATGACGTTCTGCATCATGGTCTGGGTGAGGAAAGCGGCGCGGGGATCGAGGACTTGTTTGGCTTCGGGGGTGAAGTCGGCGACGATGTCGCCCTGCGGGTTGCGGACGCTGGAGAGCACCCAGGGCTTGAGGTGAACTCCGCTGTTGGCGAAGACGGTGTAGGCGCCGGCCATGTCGAGCGGCGTTGCGTTGTAGGTGCCGATGGCCATGGACGGTGTGCCGCGGGCGTTGACGATGCCGGCTGAGCGCGCGAGGGAAGCGACGTTTTCGTAGCCGATCATCTGCGCGAGGGAGATGGTGGCGATGTTGAGAGAGTGCGCGAGGGCGTCGGTGGCGGGGATCATGCCGGGGTACTCACCCTTGACGAAGTTGCCGGGGGTGTAGGCGGGCTGGCCGGCCTGCGCGAAGTTCTGGGGGTCGTCGTTGAGCTTGGTGACCGCGGTGAAGACGCCTTCGGAGCCGAGCGAGGTGCCATCGAGCGAGGTGTTGAACGCAGTGGCGTAGACGAACGGCTTGAAGATGGAGCCGGTGGGGCGTTCGGCCTGGGCGTGGTTGAGCTGCGAGACGCCGTAGTTGCGTCCGCCGATGAGCGCTAGGACCTGGCCGGTGTGCGGATTGAGAGCGATGAGCGCGACCTGCGGGTAGGTGATGTGTTCGTTGGTTACGTCTTCCACGCCGGGCTTGGCGCCTTTCTTGCGACGCGTGTAGCGGCGGCGGACGAGGTCGTCGACGTGCTTCATGCCTTCTTCCACGGCGTCGGCGGCGGCGCGCTGGAGGTCGGGGTCGAGCGAGGTGTAGATGCGCAGCGGAGAGTGCGAAATGTCGGAGTCGCCGAGGCGCTGCATGATCTGTTCGTGGACGAGATCGACGAAGTAGGGCGCTTCGCTGGCGTCGATGTTGGGCGGAGCGAGGCGGAGGGGAGCGGCCTTGGCGCGCTCGGCCTGGGTGGTGGTAATTGCGCCGGTTTCGACCATGGAGTCGAGCACGACGTTGCGGCGCTCGATGGCGCGCTCGGGATGGCGATAGGGGTTGCGGCGGTTGGGGTTCTGGATGAGGCCGGCGATCATGGCGCACTCTTCCAGGTTGAGCTGATGGAGGTCCTTGCCGAAGTAGGCCTGGGCGGCTTCGCCGAATCCGTTGACGCCGAACGAGCCGCGCTGGCCGATGTTGATCTCGTTGCCGTACATGGTGAAGATTTCCTGCTTGGAGAAGCGCGACTCGAGCTGGAAGGTGATCATCATCTCGGCGATTTTGCGGGAGATGGATTTTTCGGGGGTGAGGAAAAAGTTCTTGGCGAGCTGCTGGCTGATGGTGGAGCCGCCGCACTCCTTATGCATGGTGATGATGTCGCGGACGATGCACTGCGCGGTGCGTCCCCAGTTGACGCCGTGGTGATCGAAGAAGCGGCGGTCTTCGATGGCGAGGACAGCCTGAACCATCTGCGGGGGAATCTGGTTGTAGGTGACGATGAGGCGCTTGCCGCGGTTCTTGTCTTCAGAGAGCGCGGTGATGAGCTGGGGCTCGATTTTGTAGGCAGCGAGGGAGGCGCCGTTTTCGGCGGTGATGGACTGCACGGAGCCGCCGGTGGTGTCGATGGTGGCACCATCGGTGGCGAGGTAGCTCTGCGCGCCGGGCTTGATGAGGATGGCGTTGCCGCGGAGCTGGAAGCTGCCCATCTGCGGATTGGAGTTGTAGCCGGCGCGGCGCAAGGAGGAGGCGATGGTGGCTGCAGTGAGCTGCTGGCCGGGGCGGATCTCCTGTGGCGCAGCGAAGATTTGCGCCGTGGAGGCGAACAGCGGACCCTGCTTGATGCGGTCGTCGACCACGCCAGCGTACTGGTGATAGTAGAGGCCGAAGACGATTCCGCCGAGGATCACAAAAGCGATGGCGATGACGAGCAGGCCGCGCACGAGACGCCATGCCAGCGAGGTTTCTTTGTGCGCGAGTTTAAGTCGGACTGGCATGGGAGAAGTTTTCGTGCTCGATGCGAGGTGCTTTGGTGCCCTCTACTGTTTAGACGCTGCGATGCGCGACTTGAGGAGTTGCGTGATTTGGTCCACGGGTACGTCGGTCGTTGAAGGTGTGATGCGGTCGACGAGTTCGACCTGGCCTTCGGCGAGCTTCTTTCCAATGTTGATACGGAAAGGGATGCCGATCAGTTCAGCGTCCTTGAATTTGACTCCGGCGCGCTCATCGCGGTCGTCGAGCAGGACGTCGATGCCGGCTGCGGAGAGCTCGGCGGCGATTTTTTCACCGGCGGCGAGCAGGTCGGCTTCGCGGACGTTGGTGATGGTGACGACGGCTTCGTAGGGAGCGATGGAAGGCGGCAGGGCGTACTGGGGCTCGGATGCGGGCTTGCCTTCGCTCGCTCCGGCCTGGCCGAAGCGGGCGGCGGAGGACTCGATTGCGGCGGTGAGGACGCGCTCGATGCCGATGCCGTAGCAGCCCATGATGGGCATGACTTCCTTGCCGTTGGCGTCGAGGACGCGGGCGCCCATGGACTCCGAGTACTTGTAGCCGAGCTTGAAGATGTGGCCGATCTCGACGGCTTTGCCGAGGCGGAGGGGCTGGCCGGCGATGGGGTCGAGTTCGCCTTCGTTGATGTTGCGGATGTCGGCGATGACGGTCGGGGTGAAGTCGCGGCCGGGAGTGACGTTGCGGTAGTGGAAGTCGAGCTGGTTGGCTCCGGCGACGAGGTTCTTGCGGCCTTCTAGGCCGGGGTCCATGACGACGATGGTGCGGAGGCCTTCGGAGGGGATGTCGCGGAGGACGCCTTTGAGTTTGTCGAGGGCTTTGCCGGACTTGAGGCCGTTGAGCGAGCCTCCGCCCATGACCTGGGCGATGCCGACGGGGCCGAGGTAACCGGCGGGGCCTCCGATGTAGAGGGCGAGCTCGTCCGCCATCATGGGGCGCAGCTCGGCGGTGCCGGTGATGGCGGTGAGCTTGGTCTCGTTGACCTGGTGGTCGCCGCGCAGGAAGGCGACGATGGGGCGGAGGGGTTCGCCTTCGGGGTGGGCGATGCGGCTGCCCATGAAGGCGACGCACTTGATGTCCTGTGACGACTGAATGCCGAAGAATTCGGTGACATCGGCGATGGAGGCTTTGCCGGGGGTGGAGACGAGCTCGGGCAGGCCGTCGCCGGTGGGCTCGAGATCGGCGATGGGGGTGAGTTTGCTTGTAGCTTTCTCGAGGTTTGCGGCGTAGCCTGAGGACGAGCTGGCGATGAGGTCTTCGCCGGCTTCGGTGTAGACCATGAACTCCTGCGACTGAGAGCCGCCCATGGAGCCGGAATCGGCTTCGACGGCGACGAACTCCAGGCCGCAGCGAGTGAAGATGCGCCGGTAAGCGACGTCGTGCTTGTTGTAGCTGACGTCGAGCCCAGCAGCGTCGATGTCGAAGGAGTAGGCGTCCTTCATGACGAATTGACGCACGCGCAGCAAACCGCTCTTGGGACGAGGCTCATCGCGGAACTTTGTCTGGATCTGGTACCAGATCTGGGGTAGTTGCTTGTAGCTGCGTAACTCATTGCGCGCAATGGAGGTCATGACCTCTTCATGGGTCATGGCGAGGCAGAGTTCAGCTCCCTTGCGATCCTTGAGCCGGAACATGTTCTGTCCCATTCCGGCCCAGCGGCCGGATTCTTCCCACACTTCAGCGGGATTCAAAGCCGGCAGGTAGAACTCCTGTCCGATCTTGTCCATTTCCTCGCGAACGATGGCGATGACCTTGTTGATAGCTCGTTGACCGAGCGGGAGATAGCTGTAAAGGCCGGCGCCGAGCTGGCGGATATAGCCTGCGCGGAGAAGGAGTTTATGGCTGGCGACCTCGGCGTCGGCCGGAGCCTCGCGGAGAGTGGGGATGAAGAGATTCGACCAACGTTGCATGCTTGGTCATTGTATCGAACGGAGTTGCGAAGGTTGGGAGGGCGACCCTTGTTTGGCAACGTACCAAACAGACGGTGCGCATGGTAACGGCGTAACGGTGTGAATGTCGGTTGGCGTACCGAAAATTTTGCTACGGCTGTGTAGAGTCGGGCGTAACCAGCACAAGCGACACAACTTGCAGAGCAATTGTGTTGGAGTGAGGATCGACCTTGTCACAGCTTCGTTCGCGGGGCGGCGAGCAGAACCGCCCCCGAAATCACTTTCTGGCGAATCTGCCGCCCGACGTCTTTCAGCGCATCGCCAGCAAACTGGTGCCTGTGGAACTTCCGCAGGGCATGCGCCTTAGCGAGGCCAATGAGCCGATCGCCTCTCTCTATTTTCCCGAGTTCGGACTGATCTCCACCAACGCCACGACACCCGCAGGCGAGTCGATTGAGGTGGGCATGAGCGGCCGCGAAGGCTTTTCCGGGTTGCCGGCCTTGCTGGGCCAACCGGAGATGCAGCACGAGGTCGTGGTGCAGTGCGCCGGCCATGGCCACAGGTTGCGCTCTTCGATCATGGTTGAGGAGTTGAACGCCAACCCCGCAGTGCGCGTGCTGGTGGACAACTTCATCTATGTGCAGATGGTGGCGTCGACGCAGTCGGTGCTGTGCGCGCGGCTGCATGGATTGCAGCAGCGGCTGGCGCGCTGGCTGCTGACGGCGGGCGACCGGATGGAGAGCGATCAACTGCAGCTGACGCAGGAGTACATGGCGCGGATGCTGGGGTCGCGGCGATCGACGGTGACGGTGACGGCGCAGGCGCTGCAGGAGGCGGGAGCGATCGAGTACAGGCGCGGCCGCATTATGCTGACCAGCCGTCCGAAGCTGGAGTCGATGGCGTGCGGATGCTATCGGATTGTGCAGGCGAGTTACGACAGATTGCTGCCGCAGGATGCGGTGAGCAAGGTTTAGGCAGCTGCGTTAAGCGGAAGATTCTGCGGACGGTGGAGCGGTTTCGTCCGCGGAGGCTTCGGTTTCAGCTTCAGATTCAGATTCAGGCTCGGCTTCAGGTTCCGCAGGGGGCGGAGCGACTTCCCACAGATCATGCAGGTGCAGCACGCCCAGGACGGGGGTGGCGGCGGTTCCGTCTTCGGTGACGACGAGTGCGGTGATCTTGTGCTGCTCCATGACGGCGAGGGCGTCGATGGCGAGCGCCTCGGGAGCGATGGCGCGGGGCCTGGGGTTCATGATGCTGGCGGCGTTCTTGTGGAAGGCGTGGGGGCCGTTGCGCTCGAGCAGGCGGCGGAGATCGCCGTCGGAGAGCACGCCGAGGAGCTTGCCGCTGGTCTGGACGGTGGTCATGCCGAGGCGCTTGGCGCTCATCTCATGGATGATTTGCGGCATAGTGGCCGAAGGCAGCACGGATGGCATCGCCGGGCCGGAGTGCATGAGCTGGCGGACGCTGGAGAGCCGGCGGCCGATCTGCCCGCCGGGGTGAAGCTCGGCGAAGTCGCGGGGCTGGAAGTCGAGGCGGCGGCTGACGTCGAGGGCGAGAGCGTCGCCGAGCGCGAGCATGGCGGTCGTGGAGGCGGTGGGCGCGAGCTGGTGGGCGCAGGCCTCGCGGTCGACGCTGACGTCGAGCGCAACCGTGCTGGCAGAGCCGAGGGTGGAGGAGGTGTTGCCGCAGAAGCTGATGAGCGTGGCGCCGATGCGGGGAACGGCGGGGATCAGACGGAGGACTTCTTCGGTTTCACCGGAGTAGGAGAGCGCGAGCAGAATGTCTCCCTTGCCGACCATGCCGAGGTCGCCGTGGACGGCTTCAGCGGCGTGCATGAACTGGGCGGGGGTGCCGGTTGAGACGAGGGTCGCGGCGATTTTGCGGGCGATGAGGCCGCTCTTGCCGACTCCGGTGAGGATGAC
>JAZKBC010000008.1:6456-6881 GCA_040388825.1 Acidobacteriota bacterium
GATGGGCGAGCTGCTTGAGGGCGGCGGCTTCGATGCGGACGAGCTGGGCGGGAGTGAGGTGGGTTGTTTCTGGGGTCACGGAGGGTTCGGCAGCGCTCTCGGTGGAGTCGGTTTGGTTGCGGTTTGAGGCGTTGTGGATCATGTTGAGTTGCTGCGGCAGACAAGACCGATGCTAGCAGAATGCGGATGTCGTATTTGTGTCACGCCGAGCGGCGCGGGGCTGGGCCGGTGGGGCTTTACCGTATCACATCCTATGCTGTTCTACGGCATGGGCTTGCCGCACACGAGGCAGGGCCCGAGCGGCTTCGAGTCATTCGACACACAATCCGACAATGGCCACCCCTGTCCGAAGCCGCTCCGGTGGATGGAATGGGCGGTAGCGAAGTGCTCCCTTAGCGGTCAGACCATCCTCGACCCGTTCATGG
>JAZKBC010000009.1:0-1837 GCA_040388825.1 Acidobacteriota bacterium
CCTCGGCTGCATCGGCAGCGTCGTTGATGTTCCGCATCCCGTGAGAAAACAACGTCGCCGAACACGCCACGATGATGAACCACGCGACCACATCCGTGAAGACAGATCCGATGATCACGTCCAGCCGCGAAGCCTTGTACTGCCGAACCGTAACGCCCTTCTCCACCACCGACGACTGCAGATAAAACTGCATCCACGGCGTAATCGTCGTCCCGATCACACCGACCGTCAGGTACACATACGCCTTGTCGTGCCAGATGCTCTTCGGCGGCAGCGTCACGGTCTGTACCAGCGCCGTATGCCAGTCCGGATGCGCCATGACGCCCGCGATCACGTAAGCGACGTACAACAGGCTCGCAACCAGGAAGATCTTCTCCACGCTCTTGTAGTTTCCCTTCACAACGAGGAACCACACCGCCACCGCGCAGATCGGAACGCTCACGTACTTCGAAACCCCGAACAACTGTGTCGATCCTGCAATGCCTGAGAACTCCGCCACTACGTTCGTAAAGTTCACCACCACCAGCAGCACCATGATGATGAACGTCATCCGCAGCCCGAACTCCTCGCGGATCAGATCGCTGAGTCCTTTGCCGGTCACCGCGCCCATCCGCGCGCACATCTCCTGCACCACGATCAGCGCCAGCGTAATCGGCAGCATCGTCCACAGCAACTGGTAGCCGTACTGCGCCCCCGCCTGCGAGTAGGTGAAAATCCCGCCCGCATCGTTGTCCACGTTCGCCGTGATAAATCCCGGCCCCAGCACTGCCAGGAACAAGATGATGCTGGTCCGCCAGCGCTTCCAGAAGCTCACACCGCCACCGCCACTTGAGGATTCCCCACACCTACCGCCAGCGCATGCAGCCGCCGTGCCGGCTCCACCAGTGTCGCATCGCCCACCACGCGCACATTGTCGAAGATATGTGCCGGCTTTTTGCTCGAAACCAGGATCAAACTCACAGGATTCTCCACCAGCGCTGCTTTCAACATCAGATGCGCCAGCACACTCGGATCGTCAAGATTCACGCCAATTTCACGCGACCACGCAGCACGCATCTCGCGATCTGAAGCCAGCGTCTCACGCAAACCGCTGAAGTTCTCCGTCAGCGATCGATGATGGATGCGAAAAGCCGCAGTCGCTCCAATCGTCTCATCAAACACCGACCAGTCGTGCTGCAGCACCCCGCAAAACTCCGGCCGTTCCCGCATTAGCGCAGGAATCCGTTTCCGCTCGCTGCCCACCCCAAACGCCCCAATCTTCCCGCTGGCCACAGCATCCTCGCAAAACCGCAGCAGCCCTTCATCGCCCAGGTCGCTCGCCTCAGCCTCATGCATCAGCCAGACGTCGATCCGCTCCACGCGCAACTCACGCAAACTATGCTCCAGCGAAGCCCGCGCCTCGTCCGCCGTGAATTGTGACTTCTCCACCACCGCCACGGTCGAAGCCGCAGCCCTTGCCAGCTTCTTCTTCAGCGCCGGAACCCGCTCCAGCACTGGCCGCAACATCCTCCGCGCCGCACGCAGCAGCCCCGGATTCTTTCCCGCCGGGATCCCAAACTTCGTCGTCACCGTAGCCTCGCCGCGATGCCGTGCCAGGAACTCCCCAACGCAGCCCTCAGCCGCGCCATACCCATACATCGGAGCCACATCAAAGTGCCGAACGCCGGCGTCCCACGCCGCTTCCAACAGCGCCAGCGACTCTCGCCGCCCCACCGCGCCCATCAGCGACGAGCACCCATACCCCAGCCGAGTCGTCACCCGCCCCGTCCACGCCAACTCGATCGCCTCCATGCAGTCTCCTTCCCCAGCGCCCTAGCCCTGTTCTCACCTTCACTCG
>JAZKBC010000010.1:0-4628 GCA_040388825.1 Acidobacteriota bacterium
CCTCCGTCAAAGATCAGGGCGCAACCCTCGAGGGCCGCTTCGCCTTCGCCAACGAGATCGTCCACCTCCACTTCCGCATCATCGACAACTACGTCTACGGCGCTGACCCCGCACCCTCCCTCCGCAACCTCCCCTACGGCCCCAACATCCGCCAGCGCCTCGACGTCTACCTCGCCAAGTCCTCCACCCTCACACCCGTAGCCGTCTACTTCCACGGCGGCGCCTGGCTGCGCGGCGACAAGTCCGACCTCCGCGGCCACCACCGTTTCCTCGATGCAGGCATCTCCGTCATCGCCGTCGACTACCGCTACATCCCGTCCGAAAATCCCGACGCGACCACCCACGACATGGCCCGCGCCATCCAGTTCATCCGCCACCACGCCTCCACCTGGAACCTCGACCCCCACCGCCTCGGCGTCTGGGGAGTCTCCGCCGGCGCCTGCACCTCCCTCTGGCTCGGCACACACCCCGACCTCGCCGACCCCACCTCCCCCGACCCCATCTCCCGCCAATCCACGCGCCCCACCTGTGTCTCCGCCATCGCCCCCCAAACCTCGCTCGACCCCATCCAGATGCGCGCCTGGGTCGGCCCCCAACTCATCTACGGCCCCCACGCCTTCGCCCTCAAAAGCTTCGCCGCGTTCCTCGCCCAGCGCGACCAACTCCGCCCCTGGATCAACGCCTACTCCCCCGCCGCCCTCCTCACCAAAACCTCCGCCCCCATCTTCCTCGACTACCTCAACTTCGGCCTCCAACCCTACGACCCCGCCAGCGGCTACTACACCCACTCCCCCCGCTTCGGCATCGGCTTCCTCGAACTAGCCAAAAAACGAAACGCCGAATGCTACCTCCACTACGAAGGCCACGAAGCCGACCGCTACACAAGCTGGCACCAGTTCCTGATCGAGAAGCTCAGGAACTAACTCCGCCCAATCACCTCACCCACAATCCCAACCCCCTCCAACGTCCGCGCCGCCTCCACTTCCCCACCCAACGCCAACCGCAACGCCCGCGGCACGTCGAACCCCGCCACCGTAAACCCACCCGCCCCACTCACCATCACCCCCCGCTCCCCACAAGCCCTCTGCGCCTCCGCCGCCGTCAACCCCTCCGGCAGCTTCACCCACAAATGCCACGCACACCGAGCCCCCTCCGCCGCCGCCGCACCCAAAATCCTCCGCGCGTCCGCATTCCGCTTCGCCCCCTCCTCCCGCTTCACCACCACCAGCCGGTCGAGCACCCCATCCTCCATCATCGCCACGCAAGCCGCGTTGTGCGCAATCGACGTCCCCGTCGTCGTGTTCTTCAAAATATTCTCCACGCCCCCATTCCACCTCTCCGGAGCCACCAGCAACCCCGTCCTCGTCGCCGGTGCATACGTCTTGCTCAACCCCCGCACATAAAACGTCCTCTCCGGAGCCAGTTCGCGATACGTCGCCGGCGCATCCTCCTCCATGAACCCGTAAGCGTCGTCCTCCACAATCACCAGGTCGAACTCCCGCGCCACCTCCACAATCTCCTGCCGCCGCGCGTGCCCCGCCGTAATCCCCAGCGGATTATGCACCGAAGGCATCGCATAAATCGCCTTCACTCCAACCCCACCAGCGGACACCCCAGCATCTTCGCCTGCTCCAGAATCCCCACATACGTCACCCACTCCGAAGCAATCGCTTTCCCTGCCATCCCCGCCGTCAGCAGCGCCACCAGCGTCCCATGGTGCCCGCCAACCGTAAACCAGAACCGCTCCGCCTCCACGTCCATCCACGCCGCCGCTCTCTTCCGCAGCTCCGCATCCGCCCCCCGAAACGACGGCCGCAACTCCACGGCATCCTCGGCATGCAACCCCTCAACCGCCGCCGCCAGATACCGCTTCCACTCCGCCCCCTGCGTAGCCAGCAACGGAAAGTTCCAAACCAAATCAATCATCCTCGCAGTCTAACTCCCCCGGCCCTCTCCTACTCCCTACTCCCTATTCCCTACTCCCTCGCACCACCCTCCGCACCCTGTAAACTTCCAACAATGAACATCCTCTTCGTCGGCGACGTCTTCGGCTCCGCCGGCCGCCACATCGTCCGCGAGCATCTCCCCCACGTCCTCGAAACGCACTCCGTCGACCTCCTCGTCATCAACGGCGAAAACTCCGCCGGCGGCTTCGGCATCACGCCCTCCATCGCCGAAGAGCTCTTCGATCTCGGCGCCCACGTCATCACCACCGGCAATCACATCTGGGACAAGAAAGAAATCTTCGAGTACATGACCGTCCCCGCCGACTCCCACGTCCGCGGCCGCCGAGTCATCCGCCCCGCCAACTACGCCCACGGCACCCCCGGCTTCGGCCTCTACGAAGGCGCCCTCGGGAACGGCACAAAATACGCCGTCATCAATCTCCAGGGCCGCGTCTTCATGTCCTCCTGCGACGACCCTTTCCGCAAGACCGACGACCTCCTCACCCAGATCGCCGAAAACACCGCCGCCAAGGTCATCCTCGTGGACATCCACGCCGAAACCACCAGCGAAAAATGCGCGCTCGGCTGGTACCTCGACGGCCGCGTCACCGCTGTTCTAGGAACCCATACTCATATACCGACTTCAGACGAGCGCATCCTCCCCAACGGCACCGCCTACCAGACCGACGTAGGCATGTCCGGCCCCTACGACTCCGTCATCGGCGTCGAAACCGAGCTCGTGCTGAAGCGTTTCCTGACCGGCATGCCCGGCAAGTTCGAAGCCGCCAAGGGCAACCCCAAAATGTGCGCCACCCTCATCGGCTGCGACGGCGGCACCGGCCGCGCCCACCGCATCCAACGCATCATGCTCGGCGAATGAGGTTTTCTACTCCCTATTCCCTATTCCCTACTCCCTGTCTCTTGCCGCCACCTTAACAACATTCGCCCTACAGCTCCGCACCCCCTCACAAGCCACCGCCTTCAAATCCTTCCCCAAACAAACCTCCACCGCCGTCAGCCAGTTATTCCCGCAACTCAACGCAAAGCTCTCCCGCGGAATCCCCGGATTCGCCGCCACAAAGTCCCCCAGTATCTCCGCCGGCGGCAACTGCAACTGCTCCGTCGCCTCACTCAGCACCTTCGGCACCTTCACCGCAGCCTTCGCCCGCCGAATCGTCGCGAAGTAATCCCCCGCCGCCATCCCCGAGCAGGTCCCATGCGTCTCCCACTCATGCATCAGCAGGTGCGCATCGGGATAAATGTCCCGATAACTCGCAGCATCCCGAGGCCCCTCACCTCCACCACAATGCTGCGGATACGTCCCATCGAAGTTCTGCGGCCAAAGCCCATGCACCACAAATCCCAGATGCTGCGCACACTCCGGAGCCGCATCATGGTGCGTCGCACAAAACTCCGGCGACCACGACAAATTGAAAAGATAAAAATCGAATCCCTCGCCAGCCATCGGAGGCGGCGGAGGCGGTGCGCTCAATGTACTCGCCAGCGAAGGCTGCTTAGCATCGTTCGATCCCGATCCCGCGTTGCATCCAGCCACCACCGCCAACACCACCACCGCTCCCACAACGAAACCATTCCGCATATCGGCTCTCCCGCCTAACCGCGCACACCATCACCATACCCCGCGCTCCTCTACAATCCAATCGCCGATGAAAATCAACCGCCGCACTCTCCTCAAAGCCGCCACCGCCGCCACGCTAGCCCCGTCCCTCCCCACGCTAGCGGCACCCGAGGCCAAGCCCCACGAACTCCCTTACCCCGAAAACGGCACCCTCATCCCCGACGACGGCTGGCGCCTCTGGCTCGACACCGCCGCCCCGTGGCAGAACGACGACATCTTCCTCCCCGAAGACATCAGTTGGATCGGCGAAGGAGCAGACGCCAAACTCTGCGCCAAAGGCCTGCCGCTCCCCACCAACGCCCCCACCAACGGCTGGAGCGCCCTCACTCCCTCCACCGGCAAAGCCGTCATCCTCCCCACCACGGTCGAGCAACACTTCTGGGGCCAGCACGGCGCCGGAGACGACGGCCACCCCCGCCCCTACACCCCGCAGGAGTACCGCTACGCCGCCACTCCGCCCCCCGTCCCTCCCGCCGACGACAACGTCCCCCAGAACGGCGCCTACTTCGGCGTCTCCTGGTTCTACCGTACGATCACCATTCCCGCCGAGATGCGCGGGAAAAGAATCTTCCTCCACCTCCGCGGAGCCCACCTCCGCGCCGAGGTCTACCTCAACGGCCACCTCTGCGGCTACTCCATCATGGAAGAGCTCCCCTTCGAAGCCGACCTCACAAACGCAGCCAATCCCGGCGGCGAAAACCTCCTGGCCATCCGCATCACCAACCCCTTCGGCCGCTTCGACTGGGTCGACGGCCTCAACGCCAAGTGGAACCACGTAAGCCTCTACCGCTCCCACGGCTTTGGCGGCATCGACCGCGGCATGACGATCAGCGCGCACGGAGACGTTCGCATCAAGGATGCATGGGTACTCAACACACCTGATCCACGAACCGTCGAAACATTCGTCCAGCTAGAACTCTCACGCGCTCGCCCTAACGTCATGTTCGTACTGGAAATTGTCGATCCCGCAACAGGTGCAGTGATCGCCAAGGCACAGCGCGGCGCGAGCGCACAGCTCAATGCCCTTCCAGGTCCGGAATCCT
>JAZKBC010000010.1:4638-5647 GCA_040388825.1 Acidobacteriota bacterium
CTTCGCCGTCCCAGTGGTTCGCACGCAAATGCAAGCCAACGAGGCACAGGATTGGGATCTAGGAAATCCAAAGCTGTATCACCTAAGAATTCGGTTTGTGCGCCCCAACGACACCGACACCCGCACCATCGCCTTCGGCTTCCGCTCCTTCACCGTCGAAGGCCTCGCCCCCGCCTCTGGCAAACCAGACGCCCTCTTCCGCCTCAACGGCCGCCGCATCCGCCTCTACACCGCCATCTCCTGGGGCTTCTGGGGTCTGAACGGCATGTTCCCCATCCCCGAGCTAGCCGTCAAAGAAGTCACCGCCGCCAAGGCCCTCGGCCTCAACTGCCTCAACTTCCACCGCAATCTCGCCAAGGAAGAAGTCATCCGCGCCCACGACCAGCTCGGCCTGCTCCGCTACATGGAGCCCGGCGCCGGCAAGCTCGCCATCGGCAAGCTCCCCGCCCACACCGACCCCGCCGCCCACAGCACCGTCATGCAGGACGCCCACACCGAAGCCGAAAAATTCGCCCAGCGCTACATGTTCACCAAGTGCGTCGAAATGGTGAAGGCCTACCGTTCGCACCCCTCCGTCATCGAGTACTGCCTCCAGAACGAAATCGGCGCCGACCTCAAAAACCCCGCCACCCTCGCCATCCTCAAAGCCATGCACGACGAAGACCCCTCCCGCTGCGTCGTCCTCAACGACGGCTTCGTAGCCAGAGGCGCCGCCCAGGCCTGGTACGAACCCTTCAACAACAAGCTCCACCGCAGCGACGAAGAAAAGTGGGGCGACTGGTGGAACAACCACCAGGGCGCCGGCGACCAGTGGTACGACCAGTTCTACAAATCCCCCACCGACTACACCTACGACATCAACTTCAAAGACGTCCTCACCGAGTACGGCGAGATGGAAGGCTGCGCCCGTCCCGACAACCATCCCCTCATGGTCCACCAGATCACCGACACCTACAAAAAATATGGTGGAACATCCTATGACCTGTCCGACCATAAAGACATCATCGCG
>JAZKBC010000011.1:0-454 GCA_040388825.1 Acidobacteriota bacterium
GCTTGGTGCTGGCGGCGGAGCTGGCAAGCTTGGCGCGGAGGGCCTGGAGCTTCTGCTCCTTGGGGCTTAGACCGGTGGTGCGGGTGGGCGCGGGCTTGGGTGTAGAGGGTTTTTCAGGCATGGGCTCGTGTCCTTTCTTCCTGAGGAGGATTTTCTCATGGTTGGGGAGTGGTTGGTGAGGATGTCCGCGATGGGAGTGGGCCGAGAATATTTGCGCGTGGAGACAATATCCGGCGGCGTGCGCCGTTAACACTGGTATGCAGGGAGCGAACACCTTGTCGATCGCTGACCAGGACCGGTTGCTGACCGAGGCGATTGAGCGCGATGCGCCGCGGCTGCGCAGCTTTGTGCGCAAACGGGTTCTGGATGTGCAGGATGCCGAGGATGTGCTGCAGGATGTGTTTCACGAGCTGATTGAGGCTTACCGGATGATGAAGCCGGCGGAGCAGATGAC
>JAZKBC010000011.1:464-4540 GCA_040388825.1 Acidobacteriota bacterium
TGGATGCAGCGTTGGAGGAGCTTCCGCAGGAGCAGAGGGATGCGTTTGTCGGGCATGAGCTGCTGGGAAAGAGCTTCAAGGAAATGGCTGACGAGACAGGCGTGAGTGTGAACACGCTGCTGTCGAGGAAGCGGTATGCAGTGCTGCATCTGCGCGAACGGCTGCGCGAGATGGACGAGAAGTTTGGAGAGTGAGGTTAGCGATGCGTGTTCTACAGAAAATTTGCAAAGGATTGATGATGGTGGCGATGGTGGCCGTGTTTGCGGTGCTGCTGGGCGTCGTGGTGGAGCACCTGTGGAACTGGCTGATGCCGGGGATCTTTGGACTGCGGCGGATTACTTACTGGGAAGCAGTGGGATTGCTGTTGTTGTCGAAGCTGCTGCTGGGGGGATTTCATCGGCATGGACCGCGCGGGGGTGGGCGGCGCTGGGAACAGAAGATGGAGCGGAAGTGGGCGAAGATGAGTCCCGAAGAGCGCGAGGCTTTTCGTGCGGGGATGAAGGGCAGGCATGGATGCGGATGGAGTCGCGAGGAGAAGGAGCAGTTTCGCGCGGCGGTGCGAGCACGGTGGGGACGTGGCGGTCGCGAGGATGGAGTTGGCGAGAAGAGCGGAGCGGAGACGACAGAGAAGGAGGCAATTTGATGGAGACGGCGACGGTGAGGGTGGTGGTGGAGTTTCGGGAAGCGTTGAAGAAGAAGGAGGTTGATGTGGAGACGATGTCGCTGAGTGAGTTGCTGTACTGGGTGATGTTTGGGGGCGGAAAAGTGGAGGCGGTGGGGGCGTAGCAGAAAGGCGCGGCGGGGGCTGTGACTTTCGGGTGAAATTGACGCGGGATTCGTTGACAAGGGTGTAACACGGTCTCTGTGATGCTGTAGGTCGATGGCTGAGGCGCTGCTGCGTGTTTGCCGGAGAATCCTAAATTCGCTGAGGAGAACCGAACCATGTCTATGTTCAGGCCGAATCGTCGTGACTTTCTGCGTACCGGTGCGCTTGCCGGTGCGGCTTTGACTGTGCCTTCGCTGGTGAAGAAGGCTGGGGCAACAACGCTGGTGGAGACGGAGTACTTCGACCTGACGGCGAGCAGCGCGGAGTTTATTCGCAATGTGCAGTTGCACCAGACGACGGGAGCGCCGCAGTCGTTTGCGTGGAATGGCGGAGATAGTTTGTATGTGCTGCAGACGCTGAACGATGCGAATGGAGATATGACGTTTACGCGGCTGGATCCGACGACGCATGACGAGACCGGCTATATGACGCTGACTGGCGCCGGGCATGGCGTGGCGATGGGGATTGATAACAACGGGTCGGGCGCGGATTACTACTGGACGGAGAGTGAGGAAGCTACGTCAGGAACGGGGACGTGCCGGGGACGGAAACTGCAGCGGTTCAACTTTTCGAGTGGAGCGACTTACTCGCATTCGGACTGCGAGGTGTTCGATCCTACGATCCACCTGGAAGGAACGACGCAGTGGCAGGTAACTTGCAGCATCGACCAGAAGTATGGACGGATTGCGGTGAGATATGCCAAGCAGCAGGAAGGTGGGTCGCTTTATTACAACCTTTATGACTTAGCGGACTTCAACAACCATACTTACAGCCCTTACTTTTCGGCTTCGGTGAAGCAGCCTTCGACGCCGTCGGGTGCGGGAGTGTCGCAGGGATGGTGTTTGTTTGGGAGCTGGATTTATATGCTGTGGGGGAATAAGGAGTCGGCGCATTGCCCGGGGACACAGCAGGATTCGGTGAACGGCGGGACGATGGTGGGGCGGTTCAGCCTGAACGACAATAGTGCGTGGACGGCGTCGAATACAGCGGCGGCGTATACGCTTTGCGATCGCGAGCCGGAGGGTGTGGGGATCCGGAAGAGCGGATCGAGCTACCAGCTGCATTTGGGATTTTCGGGCAATAGCAGTGGGAGCGGAGCGCATTACTTTTCGACGTATTACAAGGATGTGCTGGTTGGGCCGTAGGGGAGTGGCCCTGCGTCTCAGAGAAGGGATGCGGGGCCGCTGCTTGCAGGCTCAGGAGTTGCGGTGGAGCCAACAGTTGACGACGAAGCGGAAGTCGGCGAAGTTGCCGGTGGGCTGGTGGACAGCGGTGACTTCGTGACCGAGCTCTGAGGGGAAGACGAGGAGGGAGTTTTGCTCGGGGGCGATGGTGGTGAAGTCGTCGGAGTTTGAGGGGGAGCTGGGGCGGGAGCGGAGGTTGTAGAGGCGCAGGTCGCCGCCCGTGAAAAGTTTGGGTGAGCTGTGGAAGTAGTAGATGGCGGTGAGTATGCGGCGGGTGGGGGCGTGGGAGGTGCCGTAGCCGGTGTCGGTGTGGAAGGCGAAGTGGGCGCCGTCGCCGTAGGCTGCGATCTGGAGCTCGATGTGGGATTGGTCGAAGGAGGAAGCGTCGAGGGTGAGGAGCCAGGCGGGGTAGCTGTCGGTGAGGAGCTGGGTGAAGAGGGAGTGGAAGGGGCCAAGGTCGTTGAGGCGCTCGCAGCGGCGGATGGAGTTGTCGATGGTTTTGCCGGCGATGCCAGCGGGGGTGAAACGGGATTCCTGGAGGAGAGTCCAGGCGAGGAGAGCTTCGTGCTGGGCGGCGGGGAGGAAGTTGTTGAGGACGAAGTGGGGAGCCGAGAGGCTTTGAGGCATGAGCGAGTGTGGGGGGTGGGGTGGGGGATGTCAAATGGGTGGTTGGCGGTGAGTTCGGAGTCTGTCCCGGCCTTGGAACCAATGGTGTACTGATTGGGTGCGGAGTGGTTGCTTTCACAAAGTGGGGCTCGTTATACTCGCGGCGTCTCGTTGAGCGATGTATCCAGCCCTGTTTCGGGGCGCCCCGGGCCCTCAATTCATAGCTGTGTCTATCTTCCTGATCGGAGCATTTCATGCGAAGCAAAGTTCTGTTATCCGTCGTTGTTCTTATGTGCGCAAGCGTGGCATTGCAAGCTAAAGCCGACACCAAAACGATTCTGTTCTCGGGGTCGGGTGTGAGCGGCTCGCTGGTGTTGACCTATGGAACCGCGAGCGACAGCAAGTATCCGCAGGCGCTTGAAGTGACCGGGATCAGCGGCACGTTCTCGGACAGCAATAATGGTCTGAACATTGTCAACGCGAACATTCTGGGGCTGGTTGGGATTACGCAGGACACACCCGAGTCCGGGAATCTGCTGGCTCCGAACGACTTTAGCCGCTATGCGGTGGCTACGGGGCTGGGGCCAGACAACAACGGCTTTCTGACCTATGACAACCTGCTGTGGCTGGGCGGAGCGCCGCAGACCGCGAGCGACTATCCGTTTGCAGGGGGAATTGTCGACATCTATGGGCTGATGTTCAACATCGGCAATGGTCAGGTGGTGGATTTCTGGAGCAACGGCGCGTTGGTCGGCAGCGGGGATCCGTTTGACTACGGCGTGGCGGTGGCGACTCCGTCGATGGCGTTGGACTATGTGGGCGGCGTGAATGTTGCGCCTGAGCCTTCGAGCCTGATGCTGTTGGGAACGGGTGCGCTGGGTGTGTGCGGGATCGTGCGCCGCCGGCGACTTGTGCAGCGCGGATAGGCCGATTGGCTTGGCAGAACCCCCGGCTGTTTGCCGGGGGTTGCTGTTTAAGAGGAGGCGGTGGGCTGGGGGCGGACCAGGACGATGCCGGCGAGGAAGCCGGCGAGGAGGCCGCCGATGTGGGCGGAGAGGTCTGTGGTTCCGTGCATGGAGCCGAAGACGACGTTGTAGAGAACGAAGATTCCGGCTGACTGGCCGATGCTCTTCATCACGACTGGATTGAGCGTGCGGCGTTTGATCAGCAGAAAGCCAAACAAGGCGCCGTAGAGGCCGAAGATGGCTCCGGAGGCACCGGCGCCGACGGCATTGGGGTGGATGAACACGCTGACGACGCTGCCGGAGAGGCCGGCGAAGAAGTAGATGAGCAGGTAGCGGATGCGTCCGAAGACCGTTTCGATGAAGGGACCGATCTGGTAGAGGACGTACATGTTCATGCCGATGTGAATGATGCCGAAGTGCAGGAAGATGGAGGTGAGGAGGCGCCAGTATTGGTGGTCGCCGATGGTGGCGGGGAAGTAGTCGGCGCCCCATTTG
>JAZKBC010000012.1:0-3278 GCA_040388825.1 Acidobacteriota bacterium
CGGCTTCAACAGCACCTACGGCGGCGTCAAACTCAACATCGACGAAGACTGGACCGACGCCTCCATGGTCGTCGCCACGCCCAACACCCTCACCGTCAACAAGACCGGCAGCGGCACCGGCAACGTCGTCTCCACTCAGGTGAGCAACGGCGTCGACGCTTCCATCGACACCGCCATCGCCTGCGCGACCGCCTGCTCCACCACCAACTCCACGTTCGCCACAACCGACACCGTAACCCTCACCGCAACCGCCGACGCCAGCTCCACCTTCACCGGCTGGACCGGCTGCACGTCAACCAGCGGCACCACCTGCACCATCCTCGTAGCCACCTCCACAACCGTTACCGCCAACTTCTCCACCGCCGTCACCAACTACACGCTGACCGTCGCCAAAGCCGGCACGGGCTCAGGAACTGTCACCACCACCGACAGCTCCATCAACTGCGGCTCCACCTGCTCGTCCTCCTACGCCGCATCCACAGTCGTCACACTCACCGCCGCACCCGCCGCGGGTTCCGTCTTCACCAGTTGGACCGGCTGCACCTCCACCTCCGGAACCGCCTGCAGCGTAACCCTGGCCGCAGCCACCACCGTTACCGCAACCTTCTCCCCCGCGCCCACCTTCACTTCCGGCCTCGCCTCCACCACTCTCTCCATCAACGCCGGCCAAAGCGCAACGGACGTCCTCACCATCACCCCACAAACCGGCTACACCGGAACCTTCAACACCTTCAACTGCGCCGGCCTCCCCGCATCGGCCACCTGCACCTTCAACCCCACCACTCTCACGGCGTCAGGAAACGGCGTCGCGCTCACCACCACACTCACCGTCACCACCTCACCCTCCGCCCATCTGCTGCCACCCTCAACGACAGGACACGCCTCTACCATCATGCTAGCTGGCCTCTTCCTGCCTTTAGGACTGCTTCCATTCACGCGCCGCCGGCGAATCGTAATCAGCACCCGCCTGCAGCGCCTACTGCTGTTCGTGGCAGCGTTCTCCGCTCTTGGCCTCACTCAACTCCTCACCGGATGCGGCGGAGGCTCTTCGGCCAACACACCCACCGGTCCTATCTTCTCCGGCACCATCGTGGTCAGCTTCTCCAGCGGCGCCGCTGCCACGCAGCTCCCGGTGCAACTCACCATCAACCGCTGATCGCACAACGAGCTGCAACAAGAAAGCGGGCGCCCCAAACTGGAGCGCCCGCTTCTTCAACACAAAAAAATCTACTCCGCCGAATGCCGCGTAAGACTAATCCCAGCGGCAATGACGGTGGTGGTGGCTGTACCAGCAGTGCCGGTGACGGCGGTGGTGATGGCCGTCCTGCGCCGTAGCAGGCTGCACCACGCTTGTCAGCGCAATCAGAGCAAAGAACAACAGCAATCCACGCTTAATCATTTCGTCTTCTCCGGTCGCGGGAAAGATCGCGTTCTGTCGAATCCCCGACATTGCATGAGAGGGTCCACCAGCGACACAGGTTTTCTGAATAAGCCGCATCCGCCGCAAAACATATTCCGTTCAAGCCAGGCAACGTCGCCTCACACCCGATGCACTCCGCGTGAGATGCTAAAAAGGACCATGCCGAAGCGCTCCACCCAGCAGCCGCAGCCCAGCAATCGCCGCACTCCCGCCTACCGTCCGCCACCGCCCAACTCCCAGTACGGCACCAAGCCCTTCGAGCAGATCGACGCCCGCTGGATCCTCAACGCGCTCGGCGCCATGATCGTCTTCGCCATCTTCTGTGCCTGGCTGCTCCTCTGCTTCGTCTTCATCAAAACGCAGTGGCAGTACGTCCTGCACCCCTCGCGCACAGTCGCCGCAACGCCCGCCAACGCCGGCCTCGCCTTCTCCGAAGTCCACTTCGGCCCCGACGCCTCCGGCCAGCCCCAGCTCGACGGCTGGTGGATCCCCGCCGACTCCGCCACCACGCCCACCGTCCTCCTCCTCCACTCCGGAGACGGCAGCATGAGCGACGCCCTCCCCACCGCCCATCAGCTCCACGACGCCAACCTCAGCGTCCTCCTCTTCGATTACCGCGGCTACGGCCACAGCCTCGGCCAGCACCCCTCCCAGCAACTCATGCAGACCGACGCCGCCTCCGCCCTCACCTACCTCACCGACTCCCGCAAAATCCCCGCAACCAGCATCCTCGTCGAAGGCATTGGCGCCGGCGCTTCACTCGCCATCCAGCTCTGCGCCGATCACAAAGAAATCCCCGCCCTCATCCTCGACTCCGCCACCGGCGACTTCAAGCAGCAGATGATCCACGACCAGCACGCCAAAGCCGTCCCCGTGCAACTCCTCTTCACTCAGGACTTCCCTCTCACCACCCCACTCAGCAAACTCTCCACACCCAAGCTCCTCATCACCTCATCGGACGCCACACCCCAGCCCTACCAATCAGCATCCGACCCCAAAACCATCCTCCACCTCCCCACCAGCAACTCAGCAGCCTTCCACGACTCCCTCCGCCGCTTCCTCGACACCTACGTCCCCGCCCCAACGCCCACACTCACTCAGTAGCCGCATCGCGCTGCTTACTGCTTTCTTGTTCTTAAAGGCGTAACGCCCCCGATGTTCTGGGGGCCTTACGAAAGGGAGGGAGGGTTTATGCGGATAGGGGAAGCCGGTTGCCGTAGGAACCGCTGGTCCGGCTATTGCTTTGTGAGAAGCTTTCGCCTCTCACAGTTACTATGACGTTTATCGCGTAAAAAAGTTGTGTCCGCCATCACTCGATCGAGTGACGTAAGTGTTTCTTTTTCGGGCACACTCTGGAAAACTTTCCTGCGCACAACGACAGAAAAGCCGGAACGAAATTCGTCCCGGCTTTCTGTGTAATTTGTTTGTCACCCATGCAACTCGCGCAGCGCAATTGCGTCCTACGCGAAGTTCAGGAACGTCCGCGGATCAACCTTCGCTCCCGGGAACACCGCTTCCATATTGCGCGAGCCCAGCGTCTTGTACGCCGCCTCGCCCAGCACGTTGCGGAAGTCCGTCGTCACCTTCAGGTCGCGGCCTTCGTTCAACTGATCGTTGCCAACTCCCGGCCACTGCCCGTAAACCTTGCCACCCTTCACCGCTCCGCCCAGCACGAACATCACATTCGCGTGGCCATGATCGGTGCCGCCGGTTCCGTTCTGGTGCGCCGTGCGTCCAAACTCCGACATCGTCACGATCGTCACGTTCTCCGCATCGTCGCCCATGTCTTTCCAGAACGCCGCAATCGAGTTCGAGAACTCCGTCAGCCGATTCGCCAACTGCCCGGTCGCTCCACCCT
>JAZKBC010000012.1:3288-4185 GCA_040388825.1 Acidobacteriota bacterium
CAGCTTCCCATTCGCATTTCCCTGGTTCTGGTGCGTGTCCCATCCGCCAATGTCGGTGAACGCCGCTTCAACGCCCAGGTTCGCCTTCATCAACTGCGCCACCTGCTTCAGGCTGTTGCCAAACGCCGTGCCGGGATAGTTCACACCCGCCGCCGGCTGATAATGCGCCGGGTCAGCCGCCTTCAACATCTTCACGGCCTCAAACGTCTCCTGCCCCGTGCCATGGAGCACTGTGTCCGAGCTCTGGTCGTACATCGCCTGGAACGCATTCGAAATCGGCGACGTCTCCTTGCCCTTGCCCGCAACTGAGAAGTCCGCCAGGTTCGCCACAGCCACCGCCGGGACCTTGCCCTGCAGCGTCCGCGGAACCTGCGTCCCCAGCGCCACCGCACGGAACGGCGAAGCCTTCACTGCTTCAAGATCAGCCTGCAGCGCGCGGTTCAGCCATCCATCCGCGGTCGACTTGATCCCCGGTGTCCCCGACTCCATATAGTCCTGCGCATCGAAGTGCGACCGCGTCGTGTCCGGCGATCCCGCAGCATGCACAATCGCCAAGTGTCCCTGGTCATACAGCGGCTTGAACGGAGCCATCGCCGGATGCAGACCGAAGAACCCATTCAGGTCGATCACTTCGTTCTGCTTGATCGCAATGTTCGGCCGCATCGCATAGTAGTTCTTCTCCGCATGCGGCACCACGACGTTCAATCCATCGCACGCTCCGCGCTGGAAGATCACCACCAGCTTCTTCTTGCTGGCCGCCGCGCGCTCCACCTCGGCATAGATCGACCGCGTCAGAAAGCTCGGGATCACGCTTGTACCCACCAGCGCCAGCGCTCCGCCGCGCATAAACCCGCGCCGCGTTACCGCATTGCGCCGCGGCAGGTCACGCCCATGCAT
>JAZKBC010000013.1:0-8104 GCA_040388825.1 Acidobacteriota bacterium
GAGTAGGGAGTAGGGAGTAGGGAGTAGGGAGTAGGGAGTAGGGAGTAGGGAGTAGCTGGGTGGTGGGAAGCGGCGGCATGGGTTTAAGCCCTTGCCGCTGTTTTGCGTTGGGAAGCTGTCTGGGTGTGCGCGTATGCTGTCAGCACGGATTTATGAGTGCGAATGCTGCGATGTATCGTTCGCAGGCTTGTGGCCCCCAATACTGCTGTTTTCCAGGAGACCTATGCGAAATCTGATCACCCTTACGTTGTTTGCCATGCTTGCGCCTTGTTGTTTTGCGCAGAGCTTTGCTTCACCCGCTGACACTGGCACTGCGGCACCGGTGGCTCCGCCGAAGCCTTTGAGCTTCGATGTGAAGGCGATCGACAAGACGGCCGATCCGTGCACGAACTTCTACCAGTACGCTTGCGGGAACTGGATGAAGAGCAATCCGATTCCGTCGGATCAGACGCGGTGGGGGCGGTTCAACCAGCTGGCGGACTACAACCGCTATTCGCTGTACGCGGAGCTGAAGGCGGCGAGCGAGCATCCGAAGACTCCGCTACAGGTGAAGTATGGGAGCTACTTTGCCGCGTGCATGAACACGGCGGCGATCGACAAGCTGGGCGCGACGCCGATCCAGCCGGAGCTGGCCGCGATTGCTACGCTGAAGAGCTCGAAGGAGCTGGCGGCGCTGAATCTGGAGATGTTCAAACGGTTTGGCGGGGCGGAGCTGTTTCGCGTGGGCGTGACGCAGGACGAGAAGGATTCGAGCAAGCAGATTCTGTCGACGGGGCAGGGCGGAATCACGCTGCCGGACCGCGACTACTACCTGAATGACGATGCGCGGAGCCAGAAGATTCGCGAGCAGTACAAGGCGCACGTGGTGAAGATGTTTGTGCTGCTGGGCGACTCGGCGGAGAAGGCTGAGACGGAAGCCAGCGATGTGATGCGGATTGAGACGGCGCTGGCGCAGGGGTCGATGAGCCGGGTGATGATGCGGAACCCGAACAACCGGTACCACATCATGACGATTGCGGAGCTGGAGAAGATCAGCCCGGAGTACAACTGGAAGCTTTACCTGGGCGGGATCGGGATGGCGCAGGCGGAGACGCTGGATGTGGCGTCTCCGGGGTATGTGAAGGCGGTGAACGAGGAGCTGGCGAAGGAGCCGCTGCCGGCGCTGAAGAGCTACCTGCGGTGGCATGTGCTGCATGGAGCGGCGGAGGCTTTGGCCAAACCGTTTGCGGATGAGACGTTCGACTTCTTCGCGCGGACATTGACTGGGCAGAAGGAAGACCAGCCGCGCTGGAAGCGGTGCACAGCGGTGACGGATCGCGCACTGGGCGAGGCCGTGGGGCAGGACTGGGTGAAGCAGAACTTCCCTCCCAGCGCCAAGGGCAACATGGAGAAGCTGGTGCATGCGCTGGAAGCGGCGCTGGGGCAGGACATTGCGCAACTGGACTGGATGAGCCCGGCGACCAAGGAGCAGGCGCAGAAGAAGCTGGACGCGATCCGCGACAAGATTGGGTATCCGGCGCACTGGCGGGACTACACGAAGCTGACGGTGAGCCGCGGCGACTACCTGGGCAATGTGCAGCGGAACGTGATCTTTGAGTCGCATCGCAACCTGGCGAAGTACGGCAAGCCGGTGGACGAGACGGAGTGGGGCATGACACCTCCGACGGTGAATGCTTACTACAACCCGAGCATGAACGACATCAACTTCCCGGCGGGGATTCTGCAGCCTCCTTTCTATGACGACAAGGCGGATGCGGCGGTGAACTTTGGCGGGATCGGCGTGGTGATTGGCCACGAGATGACGCATGGGTTCGACGACCAGGGCGCGCAGTATGACCTGAAAGGGAACCTGCGGCAGTGGTGGACGGATGAGGACCTGAAGAAGTTCGAGGACCGGACGGAGTGCGTTGCCAGCGAGTACGAGGGGTTCGAGGTGGCGCAGGGAGCGCACCTGAACGGGCACCTGACGCTGGGCGAGAACACGGCCGACAACGGCGGATTGCGGATTGCGTACCAGGCGCTGATGAGCGTGCTGGACTCGGAAGGCGCACCGGCGGAGGAGGCGAAGGTGGAAGGGTATACGCCGGCGCAGCAGTTCTTCATCAGCTTTGGGCAGGTGTGGTGCGAAAACCGCACCGAGCAGGTAGCCCGGCTGCTGGCGAAAACGGACCCGCACAGCTCGGGCGAATGGCGGACGAACGGCAGCGTTCAGAACTTCGACGCGTTCGGCAAAGCCTTTGGCTGCCATGTTGGGCAGCCGATGATGCCGAAGAGCGGAGGGTGCCGGGTCTGGTAGATGGGGTGGTAATCCCCCGAAAGAGGCCCCGGAGACGGTCCGGGGCCTCTTTTTCTTGGCCCGGAGGCGAGGAATCCGCTAACCACGTTGGCAGAAAGCTGTCTTAGCTTCTACAATCGGATGAAGGTTTGTATCTCCTCCCCGAGAGAGTTTTCCTGTCCGCCCGGCGTTTCGACTGCTGGGCCTGACAGGCAACGAAGGAAACGCATGAAGTTGAGTTTGTACGGCCGGTTCTCAATGGCCCTGTTCGCGTCTTTAGTGTTGGGTCTTGGTATGACGGCTTGCGGTGGCGGCACGATCGCCTACTTGTGGGTGCTGGGGCAGCAATACAACAATGTTGCCGGCTTCAAGGTCGATGACTATACCGGCAATCTCACCCAGATCATCAACTCCCCGTTTGCCAGCAACGGATCCAAGCCTGTCTCTATCCAGGTGAGCAACACGGGACGGTTTGTGTTTGTGCTCAACCAGGGCACGGGCGGCGGAGCGTCTGGCCGCGGCACGTCGAGCGGCGTCTCGGTGTTTACGGTGGGCGGCGATGGCGTGCTGGTGTACCAGGCCAGCTATTCCAGCCAGGGCTACGTTCCGCAGTGGATGCAGCTGGACAGCACGGGGAACTATCTCTACGTGCTGGACAAGTATTCTCCGGGCTGCGATCCGGATCCGGTGACGCTGGTTTGCAAGTACGATACCGCCAACACGGATGGCTTCGGAGCTATCACGGCGTTCGCGATCGACAGCACGACCGGGCGTTTGAGCCTGGTGACGAACTCGCAGATTTTGAACCACGGCGTGAACACGCCCTTCTTCGAGGTGGGCGGATCGCCCTTCCAGATGAAGACGCTGGGCAACTGCCTGCTGACGGTCAACTCGGCTGACAACTCGATTTCGCCTTACCAGTTCGCGGGCGGCGGCCAGTTGAGCTTTGCGGGCGGCACCGGACGGTACCTGATTACGGGCGCCAACCACATCAGCTCGATCAATGGCAGCGGCTCTTATGTGTTCCTGACAGACTCCGGCGCGAACACGATTGACCCGTTCAGCCTGGCGGGCAGCTGCGTGCTGACCCCTGTGACGGGCGGCAATACTCCTAACCTGGCGACGGCTTATAACCCGACTTACACGCTGCTGGATAGCACGAACAAGTATCTGTACGTGCTGAACCAGTCGGCGCCTCCGGGCACCAGCCAGCCGGCGAGCTCGATCTCGGCGTTCACTGTGAACCTGACTAACGGGCAGCTGCAGGGCATTACGGGTGCACCGTACACGGTGGGCTCCGGGCCGGTGTGCATGGTGGAAGATCCGACACACCAGTACATTTATGTGTCCAACTACAACGACGGAACGGTTACGGGCAAGCTCCTGGATCCGACGACGGGCATCCTTTCGTCGCTGACGCGCGGATCGACGTTCCCCGCCGTGGGCCAGGCATCGTGCCTAACCCTCAGTGGACAGGTTGACTAAATTCATTCCCGGAGGATTTCAGGCACCTCCTCCGGCAGACTTTCATTCACCGGCGCTCGTGGCCGGTAACAACAGGGATCGCAGCAGCGTTCCGACGCAAGGGAAGCACATGAAGTTCAACACGATGGTTCGCACCGCACTGGCAGCGGCGACGTCTTTGGCCATCAGCCTTGGCCTCTCGGCCTGCAGCCGCGATTACACCGCGGCGTACGTCTATGCCACCTCCGCCTCCACGGGCACGATCTCCGCGTATGGCGTGGACTACCAGAGCGGTGTTCTGACGCAGATCAGCGGCTCGCCGTTTGCCAGCCAGCTTACCAACCCGGTCACGCTGGTTGCCGCGCCGAACCAGAAGTACATCTACGTGATTGGCGGAACGCAGAACGCCGAGGTGGAAGAGTTCGGCATTGGCACCGACGGCAAGCTGTATGGCGCGAACACGTACAACATCACGGGGACGTATCCGACGGCGGCTTCGATCGACACGACGGGCAAGTTCCTCTATGTGACTTACCAGTACCAGAAGCTGTACACCCCGGCTTCGCCTGGGCCGGGCGGCTTGACGATTTTCCCGATCAACGCTGACGGCACGCTGGGCACACCGGCGAACGTGAACCTGGGCGTGAATCCGGTAGCGATCGCTGTTTCGGCACCGACCTGCGCTCCGGGCGCGGTGATCACGTCGAACGCGGCCTGCACGGGACCGTATGGCGCGGGCAAGCTGAATGTGTTCGTGTACATCGTGGACCAGGAAGTATCGCCGAATGCGACAGTTCTGGGCTTCGCGCAGAACATGTCGACCGGCGCGCTGACGACGGTTGCTGGCACGACCTGCGCAGCGACAACGCCTTCGACCTGCACGGGCTTCCACGCCGGTGTGACGCCGAGCGCGATTGCGATTGATCCGACGAGCCGTTACGTGTATGTGACGGACAAGACGTCGAACCAGATCCTGGGCTACCAGTCGGCGAACACGACCACTGGAGCTCTGACCCCGCTGGTCAGCAGCCCGTACTCGACGGGTCTGTATCCGGTGGCGATCACAATCGATCCTCGCGGCGATTATGTGTACACGTCGAACTACAACTCGAACACCGTAAGCGGATATGCGATCACCTCCGCTACGGGTGCGCTGGGTGGCACGGCTTCCGTGGCCGCGTTCACGACGCGTACGGGACCGACCTGCGTAACGATTGAGCCGGCCCTGGGCATTTACCTGTACACCTCCAATAAGCTGGACGGCTCGATCTCGGGCGCGAAGCTGAGCGCCAACACGGGCGAGCTGACCGGCGTGGTCGATAGCCCGTTCCCCGCGGCAGGGCTTCCGTCCTGTGTGGTGGCGGTGGCCAACGGTGCGCACTCGAGCATCGTGACCAACCCGTAAGAACAGGGAGTTGGGAATAGGGAGTAGGGAATAGACGACGAAGGCCGCCGAGATGATCGGCGGCCTTTGTGTTTTGGTGCGGATGCTGTTGGTGGGTGCTTTGAACGGATATCCTAGAGGGCATGGTTCATGCTCATGGGTTTCAGCTTGGTGGAGTTCCGGTTGGACACGGCCGGTTGTTTTTGATTGCAGGACCTTGCGTGATCGAATCGGAAACGCATGCACGGTCGATGGCCGATGCGATTCAGCGGATCGCGTCTGACCTGGGCGTGCCGTATGTTTTCAAGGCAAGCTACGATAAGGCGAATCGGACGTCGCTCAAGAGCTTTCGTGGACCGGGGCTGGCGGAAGGCTGCCGGATTTTGCGCGGGATTGCGGAGTCAAACGGGCTGCCGGTGCTGACGGATGTGCATACGCCGGAGCAGTGCACGGCGGCGAGTGATGCGCTGGGGCCGGCTGAGGTGATGCTGCAGATTCCGGCTTTTCTGTGCCGGCAGACGGATTTGCTGATCGCGGCGGCGGAGACGGGGCGGGCGATCAATGTGAAGAAGGGGCAGTTCGTTGCGCCGTGGGATATGCGATATGCGGTGGAGAAGATTCGCGAATCGTCGAAGGGGCAGGCGCGGGTTTCGCTGACGGAGCGTGGGGCGAGTTTTGGATACAACAACCTGGTGGTGGACATGCGCGCGCTCCCAACGATGCGGGAGTTCGCGCCGGTGGTGTTCGATGGAACGCACAGTGTGCAGACGCCGAGTGCAGCGAATGGGGTGAGCGGAGGGCAGCCGGCGTTCATCCCGGTGCTGGCGCGGGCGGCGGTAGCTGCGGGAGTGGATGGAGTGTTTCTCGAGGTGCATGATGATCCGGCGCATGCGAAGTCGGATGGAGCGAATGCGCTGCACCTGAATCATCTGAAGGCTACGCTGGAGCGGCTGCTGGCGGTGCACGAGGCGGCGCACGGGTAGGAGTGGAGCGGTAAGCAGGCTTTCCGCTGCGGTGGAGACAAAAAAGGGCCCCCATTGCTGGGGGCCAATCTGTCTGTGGCTTCTCGTGTGCCGGACTTTGGGTTGTTACTGAGCGCGACGCGTGGAGCTTTTCAGCTCAACTGTGCGCAATGACAACACAAACCCCAACACTTGCTAAGAAGCTGGATGGGTGTGTTTGGGATGTCCGGTGGAAAACAAATTCTTTCAAATTTTTCCCGCAAATGTCTCGCAGATGTCACGAGTGTTTGCCGCCACACCGAATTGCGATATAAGTATCTTTATTTTCTTATACTTAAGCGACAAAGCCTCACACGCTTAGGCCATTCGCAAAGTAGCTGCGAACGGGTACGGTTGTCGAATCCGGTTCTTGAGGATTCGCCAATGAAACGCATACCAACTCTGGATGGATGGCGGGGAATTGCCATTCTGCTGGTGATCGTGTCGCACGCACAATCGGGGATTCTGGGGCATGCGTGGCGGTATCGCTGGATGGACCTTGGGCAGCATGGCGTTGGGATCTTTATGGTGCTGAGCGGGTACCTGATCACGAGCCGGTTGCTGGTGGACGACCAGCCCCTGTTCTCGTTTTACGTTCGCCGCTTCTTTCGGTTGATGCCGGTGGCGTGGGTTTACCTTGCGATTCTGCCGGTCGCCGGAATGCTTCTGCATATGCGCGTGATTGGCGATGAAGTTTGGGGATGCGTGTTGTTCTTCCGGAACTGCATCGCCGAGAACAACCACAACGCTTTGACCAGTCATTTCTGGTCGCTGTCGCTCGAGGAGCAGTTCTACATAGCGTGGCCGTGCATCCTGATGGGGCTGGGGAAGCGGAAAGCGCTGGTGCTGGCGGTTCTGGGAGCAGGCGCGTGCGCGGGGTTTCGGATGCTGCACTGGGAGCAGGCACTGAGCGCTCGGGTGACTCCGGGGATACGCGTCGATGCGTTGCTGGTGGGATGCGCGATGGGGATTCTGCTGGAGTCGGAAGCGATCCGCGGGTTCGTCGAACGGCACTCGACGGCACTGCTGGTCTGCGGTGCCGGGCTATTTCTGCAGTGCGTTTATAGCTTTCAGGCTTTTCCGCCGTTGAGGGAGTCGGTCGCGGTTGCGGTGGTACTTACGGCGACGTCGCTGGCGCCTGCGCATCTGGTGAGCCGAGCGCTGGAGTACCGGCACCTGAAAATGCTGGGAGTGATTTCGTACAGCGTTTATGTGTGGCAGGAGCTTTTGCTGCTGCTGCACTGGGGGTTTATTGGGGTGGAAGTGCTGATTCCGGTGTCGATTGCGAGCTATGCGCTGATTGAGCGGCCGGGAATGGCGCTGGGCAAGCGGGTCGGGGTGTGGATGGAGAGCGGGGCCTGGCGGCAGTCCGTGGCTGCCCTTCGCGCTTCAGAGAGTGCCGAAGCCTGGCGATCGATGTTTCGGTACCGTGCGGAGTTTCCCCGCTTTGATTGGTGATGCCGGTGGGACGCGCGGTGAGGGGATCTAGCGTGTGTTGACGTGGATGATGCGGATCTGGGGGAGTTGCTGGTTCCAGCTTTGGTAGATGGGGTCGGGGGTGAGGCGGAAGTCGGCCTGGGCGGAGGGGGCTAGCGGTTCGGCGCTGATGGGTTCGGTGTCGACTGCGGGCTCGCGGGTGCGGATAAGGGCGATGGGGAGAGTCTGGATCTGGGGCGGCATCTGGACGTCGTTGGGGAAGACGACCTGGACGGTGACACCGGTGACGGTGGAGGCACCGTGGTTGGCGAGATGGCCTTCGATGTAGACGGACTGGATGCCGGAGAAGGAGGAGGCCTGGCTCATGGCGACTCCGCTGAGGGCGAGGCTGGCGGCGTAGGGAGCTTCGGGCTGGAGCGTGTTGGGAGGCGGAGGGGGTGTGCGGCGGGCAAGCAGGACGAGGACCGCCACCACGACGACAACAACGGAGGCCGCGATGGCGACCGGGGCTTTCGGGAAGCCGGTGGAGGGCGTCGGCGGGAC
>JAZKBC010000014.1:0-5867 GCA_040388825.1 Acidobacteriota bacterium
CGAAAACTTGAGTGGCTCGGATGGCCTATATGAAGTCTTCTCCCTTTCTCCCAGTGCGAAAGTAAAATTCGCTTTGCACGACAGAGCGACTTTGTACAAGAACGAGGCGTTTAGTAGCGAAAACGAATATCGAATCGTCATCCCCGAAATGGAGAGTTATCCGGGCGTGGTTCACTTCAGATGCAATAAGTGGACTCTAATCCCATATGTGAACCTGAGAGTCCCTCATGAGGATGGAGAGTTTGACAAGAAGGATGCTAAAGGAAAGAACATCAAGACTGGTTGGGACGCCATCGCCGAAGTGTGGGTGGGGCCTACGGCTGACAAGGAAGTTACTCGACGTTCCCTGCGAGAGTATTTTCAGGCGCGACGGATGTCGGTTGATGTAGGGGTCACCGAAAACTCGTATCGAGATTGGTAACTACCGCTTACAATTGCCCGCATGGACAATCTAACCATCCTTACCTCAGTAATCGGAGCCAGTGCTGCTACCATCGGCGTCGTCGTGACGAAGGACTCCAAGATTTCGGAGTTTAGACAAGCGTGGGTGGATGCCCTACGAGCGGACATATCACGTTTCCTTGCCCTGTCACTTCACATCAACAGTGCCGCACGTTCAGATGAAAAGAAATCGTTCGCTGCTGCTGGCACTGAATTCTATGCTGGCATGGTGCTTGAGTCGAATGAGCTTAACGCAAAGATTAGACTACGGCTCGATGAAAGCAAGCCCTTGCAAAAGGCACTAGCTGTAGCTTGCAGTGATACCTCTGCGATGGCTGCGGATGCCCCGAAAGCAAAGATGACCCACCGGATTGATATGACGAGACTGGCGGCAACGGCTGTTCTTGATGAGGCATGGTCGAGAGTCAAGAAGGGGGAACGTCGGTTCCGCTGGACGTTCCATTTTGCGCTCGGAACGCTCCTTCTGAACCTTGTTGTTCTCGTGGTTCATTGGTGGAAGACTGGACATCACTTTTAGTGATTCGCTCCTTTGCCACGGCAAAGTAACCCGCATCCATCTTGATTCCAATGAAGTTCCTCCCCGTGTTCACACGCCGCGCCCGCAGTGCCTGAGCCCATGCAGTTGTCCAGAACTGGAATTTGCGAGGCACGTGAAACTATTTTCGGGAATCTTCGGTAAGGCGTGGTAAGAAATTCCGTGATTCCGAATCTAGTGACTGTGACGGGGCTTTTACTAGAGCCCCGCATCTCCACAACAAAGGAACCAAGTGAATACAAACAGTCAGTAAGTCCGTCTGCTTTCAGACCCCTTCGCTCTGCGAGGCACCGTCCACATTCACACCGACCAAGACGGCGAAACCTGTGCGGTTTTCCGTCTCGACCCACGATTCGACCGCAAGCTGTCAGACATCGCCATCCAAATTGGCGACTCGATTGATTGTCCCCGTCCGTCTAATGAGGAGGTCAGGTCGGTCAACGCCTATCTCAAGAAACGTGTCCGTCATGTGTAGGCTGTTGGCGACTCCAGTACGGCGTAGTAGTTTGGTGGCGGAGGTAAGAATCATGGCATCACCAAATTGCGTTCGTTGTAGTGGCACATCGTTTACATACACGTCCAAACAGATGGCAGGTACCAAAACGGCGCTTGTCTATTGCACCAACTGCGGAGCCGTGGTTGGCGTGTTCGTCAAGAACCAATAAGGCGAAAGGAAGACGGAGGGGTGTCTTATGTTCAAGACTCCCTCTGTCACCTTGAGACGGGATGCTAACGGCTGGTAGAGTGGTGCATCATGCGAACGCCATTTCTAAAACACCTCATCCTCGCGGCTCTGCTGGCCAACGGTGGGGCTGCTGCCGTTTTCGCCGAACAAGCCAAGCCACCGCAGCCGTCTAATGAAGTGCGCGTCGTTTCAACACCGCCGAAGGATGGGTGGGATAAAGCGGCAGTCATCTTTGCTGGCGGTGGGCTTGCGATGACCCTTGCCCTCGTCGTCATTGGAACCACCGGTGTAATCGTTGCCAACCGGACGCTGACAAAGGTGGGGGAGCAGACAAAAGCCGCGCAGGACACGGCGACACAGGCGTTGAGGCAGACAACGCACGCGATTAACTCTGACCGTCCGTGGATGTCAGTGCAACCAGATTTGAAGAACGCCATCTTAGGCAACCTCATCGTTACTGCCACCAATAGGGGGAAGTCACCTGCAAAGGTGACGATGTATATGGCAGAACTCGTCATTGTGCCGATAGGAGAGACAGAGAGCGGCCCCCAGTATTCGGGAGACGGTCGATTCGATGAACCGCAATGGAGGCTGCCTGATGATAAGTTCCTCGTTCAAGAGTTCGATGGCGGACTCCACATGCGGTCGAAACTGGCGGAGGCTGATGATGACTTTCTCCTGATTCAAGGCTTCGTCCGCTACGAGGACACCATCAGCGATGCAGTGCATGAAACGAGGTTTTGCTGGCAAGTGCATCGCGAGGGAAAGACGGGTTTCGCCGTCAGGATGTTTTCGGCAAAAGGCTACAACGTGATGACCTGAGAGGACGAACGTTGTGGGAGGGGCGGACGGAACGGGGTGGGACTCTACTAGTGGAATCGCCGCGTGGGGGGGGCGCGTGTTGGGGGGCGCGTCCTAAGGTGGGACAAGGAACCAAAGACCATACGTGTGGGACGGGAACACTACACTCCATCCCTTAGTTCCGACTCTATACACCGGAGTCTTTGTCTTTGTCGTTGCAGTTGTCTCTGGAGAGCGTAGCGAACCTCCGCCCGAATGTACCGTGAGAGACAAGAGAGATACTTCCTTGTCATACCCTGTTCTACTCCTGAAATACATTAGAAGGTGCGGCACAAACGAATAGGGTCATGCGTTTGTGCTATACCCCTGATGTCACAAACGTGCGAGGGTATTCGTTTGTGCTAGAGGGCTCATGTCACAAACGAATACCCTCATCGCACAAACGCATGACCCGATTCGTTTGTGCTATGCCTCTCCGTCATAAGCTAAACGCGATAAATAATCGTAGGTTAGATATTTCCTGACATCGGCTCCCTATTACATACGGTGGGCAACCCCACCGAAGGAGACGAAACATGGAAAACACCGCTGCACTACACAACCTCATCCACAGCCTCAAGGCACACACTCAAATCGTTGACGGTCAGCCTGTCGGGTTCAAATCGCGGGAGAAGGGCGTCCTCATCGCTCTATACAACTGCCAACGGCTGGGGATACGGACTAGTCGGAAGTCCATCAGTGAGTATTCGTTGGCGTCGGTGGCTAGTATTGGCAAGTCCCTCAATGTGCTGGCTAAGCTCGGATACGTCGCCAAGTGCCGCCATGTGGACGCTGAGAGCGGAGGGAACCTCTCCAACACCTACACCATCAATGCCTCGGCCATCGCCGCAGCGGTGGGGCGGTAACCATGACGGAGACGAGTCAATCCCCGATGCCGGGGTTCCCGCAAACCGGGATTCATATCAAACGGGAATACAACACCGCGCTCCCGAACTGGCTGATGGATGCCAAATGGTGGAAGCCTGTCAACGGAGGGCGGAAACCGAGTGCGGATGCCTTCCTCATCTATATGTGGTGCTATGACAAGGTGACCAAGATTGAAGAAATAGACGGAGTTCCCCACGGGTTCGTAATCGGCTACAAACCTATTGACTTCGAGACCATCGCCGGAAATCTGGGCATCTCATGGTCGTCAGTGCAGCGAAACATGAAGCACCTCGTGAATGTGGGACTGGTCAAACGCCACCGGTCGTCGAAGATGCAAGAGTACAGCTACAGCGTTCCCAATTGCCGCAAGAAGTTCGATGGTGAGCAGCCTGACGGCTCCGTAAAGCACAAAGGCAAGACCTACACTCGCAAGGCGAAGGCAGAGGAAGCCACCGAGGTCAGCAAGGAAGAACTCGATGACGAACTCGCCTAAAGGTCAGAATGCAACGACAGAGGGGAGGCGCACCTCCGCTCAGCCGAATATTTATTTTTCAACAAGTATCACTGGCCTTCGCCGTTAGCACTCGATGTGGCTAAGTCATTACTAAGAAACAAGTACAGCGTAATCGTAAAAAATTTAGTTGAAAACTCTACGAAATTACTGTACCTAAACCATCTGCTTTCAGATGCTTGACGCCGGGTTTATGTTTGCATGAATCACAATCGCGAGTTAATCTAGGGCTGTGGTGACGACCAACAATCACAATAGAGGAGTATATAAATGCAACCAATCTAAGTGGGAAAACGGCTTGCAGTTGTCAGGACTAGCGCCGTTCCGGAGCACATCCGAAGCTGTCCGCAAGAGCATTCCAGATGAACTCGCCAGCGTGTTGGACGTTGAATCCTTGGGCTTGCTCATTTGCACGGCACACGACATCTATAAGGCGGGGGAGGCACACGGAGATGAAGCAGCCTGTCTAGAGTCCTGTGTTTGGGATGCCCGCCATCAGGTACTGCGGGAATTGGAACCGGTGGAGACAGCACTCGCTCGCCATAAAGATTCGGAGTTGCTGAATGCTTAGGCCGCTGAACCTCGACCGCAACATGACGCCTTCGCAAGCCGTCACGGAGTCTCACTTGTGGCTGAATCAACGCGGAAGTTTCTCGGTATATCGCCGTGGTGAGACCTGCGGCCATGCCCACAGAACCATCGCGACCGCTCAGCTTTGCGAGTTCGCAACGTCTCGTTCACGAATCCGAGACAATGGAACAGGGAAGCTCATATCGTCCTTTGACATGCACCTGCCTTACCTCGCGATATACCTCAACACGTCCAAGACTGAGAGAGCGCGGACGGAGACGAAACGCCGCACGAACTGAGCGAAGCCGCCGAACGGCTCACAGAGTATGAGATAGGAGGGCATTATGAGTGACGGTCAGAACACGATTGATGAGGTCTTGAACGAGCGTACGGGGCGAACGAGGGCGAACATGAGTGAGCTTCGTACACGAGCGCGGTGGAAGGCGGATGGGTATGTCGTGCCCAAAGCTGCGGTTCCCGCAAAGGTGGAGGCATATCTGGTTCCGGGCTACCGAACGGTTTACCGAGATAGACACTTATTCTCAGCTAAGCAGGCTCAAAGGGTGGATGCAGCCACCACGCAGAAGCGGCAAGCAGCAGCCGCGAAGGCTTTTGAAACCCGTATTGAGAACATGGAGCGGTCGATGGAGACTGCCCAGCTAACAATCGTGAGGGGAAAATCGGTTGCGGAGATTCGCGACCTTGCGTTGATTACTCATGGTGGGAACTACGCTGGCAAACCCGGTGAGTTCATCTGGTCGAACCGCAAGGCGAGGAATACCATCCGTCACTGTCTGACGAACTACGAATCCCTGTGGGCGAAAATCAATCGCGGAGATACGGCGCAGGAAGCGTATGCAATCTTGCGCTCACGGATTGATGACCTCGTTGACGAAGCATACCCGCAGTTCGCTGAGGGAATGTCCGACGCCGAATGCAGAACCAACTAGGAGACCAAGACATGACGACCCCTACAGCACATACCACCGCAACCGCAACAGGCAGCTTCGCTGCCCAACACCCGACGAAGGGCGATAGGGAAAGCGGAAAGATGAATGGCGGAGAAGACACAACGTAGTGAGAGGAGAACGGTACGCGAAGAAGAACGGCTGCTGTATCCCAAGCCGGATGCAGCCTATGTGTTGGGGATTTCGCTCAGGTCACTTGAATACCTCATGAGCCGGGGACAGTTGAGGTCACGTCGTATCGGTGGCCGCGTCCTCATCCCACGCGGTGAGCTTGTGCAGTTCGCACGAGCCCACCACACGGAGCCTATCGTGCCAGTTTCTCCAAAGCATCATCCTTGTGAGTGTCCGACAGATGGGCATAGCGAACAGTCATCGTGATGTTGGTGTGTCCCATCAGGTCTTGTGTTG
>JAZKBC010000014.1:5877-19595 GCA_040388825.1 Acidobacteriota bacterium
TCCAGCTTCCGGACCTGTTTCGTGACGTGGCTCGGGGCCAAGTGCGCATACCGCAGAGTCATCGCCATGTTGCTGTGTCCCAAGCACACCATAACGGTTGACAGGTCAACACCTGCCATCACCAACCGACTTGCAAAGGTGTGGCGAAGGGTATGCCACGAGACACCTTTGACGTTCGCACGGTCAACCGCTTTGCTGAACCACTCACGTGGGTCGGCGATTGGCACACTACGGTCATTGAGGAACAGCTTTGCGTTCTCGGCGAGCTTCAACCGCTTGTGGTCAATCTTGAGGCTCTTCATGGCCGCAAGCGCCGTCGAGTTGAGCCGCACGACGCGGGACGAGCCGTTCTTCGTGATGTCGAGATGTATTAACCCCTGCTTCAGGTCAACGTCATCCCACGTCAACCCAAACTGTTCGCTCTTCCTCATGCCGGTGTGCAGAGCAACGTCAAGCTGTTGCTGGTAGCACGGACTCAGCCCCTCACGGATTCCCTTCTCTTCCTCCTTTGACAGGTACCGCAAACGCCCGCCGGGTTCCTTGGCCGCTGGCACACCACGCGCGACGTTACGCTGAACCTTCCCCTCACGCACACCAAGTTGAAGCACCTTGCTCAGGGTCGCACGGTAGCGGTTGCGTGTAGCCGGTGACCAGTTCACGTTGGATGTAAGGAAATCCCGAACGTCCGTAGTGCTAAGTGTGTCGGCAACTCGGTCTCCAAACCGCGCACGGATAACCTCAACGCGCTGCGTAAAGTTGCGTGAGTCGCGGTGGTTGTCAGCCGAGAAGCTCAGTGCCTCATCACATAGCGTGGCCATCTTCACGCGGTCACGACGCGGCAATGCTGCCGTTGCGTCACCCTTACGGATGCGTACCTTCTCACACTCCTGAGCAGCACACGCATCGCCGAATGTCCCGACAGAGCGAGCCTTCCGCTTCCCGTCAGTGTCTTTGAATCGAATCCAAAAGATGCCCGACCCTTTGACCTTTTCAAAGACTCCGATATGCTTCTTTTCCTTTGATTTACGCGGCATCTGCCTACCTCCCACGAACAAGGTACACGATGGCGACTCGAATGGCGACCTGACGTAAAATGGCCACCACATCCGGGTGGCCATTTTGCCAGAAAATCCGCTTCAACATTGGTGCCCGGAGGGGGACTTGAACCCCCACGACCCTTTCAGGTCTGCGGATTTTAAGTCCGCTGTGTCTGCCGATTCCACCATCCGGGCATCTCTCGAATCGCTTCCTCATCCTACCGGATCACCCCCTTCTCCTGCCCGTGGGGAACCATCGCACCCGTCCTCGCGTATCCCCTCTCACACCGCTCCAGCGGGCAGGTTCCCTCATGCCGATTCGCGAAATTATCAAGCAGACCCTCGCCGCGCTCTGGGAAACCAAGCTTCGCAGCTTCCTCACGCTATTCGGCATCGTCTGGGGCATCACCTCCGTCATCCTGCTCGTCGGCCTCGGCATCGGATTCAGCGTTGAACAACACAAGCGCATGCAGGGCATCGGCACCGATATCGCCATCTGCTTCGCCGGCAAGACCGCCATGCCCTCCGGAGGCTACGCCGCCGGCCGCGACCTCCGCCTCGACGTCGGCGATGCCATCGCCATCCAGCAGCTCGCTCCGCTCGTCAAAACCGTCTCGCCCGAAATTCGTTCGACGGTTGCCGAAGTCTCGCAGTGGAACGCATCCAGCCGCCCCGTCCGCGGTGTCTGGCCCAACTACCAGAAGTTCCGTTCCCTCTACGTCGATCAGGGCCGCCTCATGAACGACGACGACGAAGCTCAGGGCGCCCGCGTCGTCCTGCTCGGTGCCGACGCCAACCGCCAGCTTTACCCCGGCAAGCCCGTCATCGGGCAGACCCTCCAGATCGCTGGCTACCCCTACGTCGTCATCGGCGTCCTCGCCGACAAGCAGCAGAACGGCAGCTACGGGTCCGGCCGCGACAACACGCAGCTCTTCGTTCCCTTCTCCGCCATGGAGCGCGACTTTCCCCCCACCGGCAGAAACTTCGTCGCCAACTCAGTCAACAACATCGTCGTTCAGCCCATCTCTCCGCGCGTCCACGAAGCCGCTCTCCTCCAGGTCCGCCAGGTCCTCGGCGCTCGCCACCACTTCGACCCCACCGACCTCGACGCTCTCTGGGTCTGGGACACCCTCGAAGGCGCCGCCTTCCTGGACTCCCTCTTCAGCACCATGACCCTCTTCTTCGCCATCGTCGCCGTGCTCACGCTTGCCCTCGGCGGCATCGGAGTCATGAACATCATGCTCGTCGCCGTCACCGAGCGCACCCGCGAGATCGGCGTCCGCAAAGCCCTCGGCGCAACCGCCCGCGACATCCGCCGCCAGTTCCTCGCCGAATCCGCCATCATCACCCTCCTCGGCGGTGCCATCGGCCTCACCTGCGGTATCGGCATCATTTTCCTCTTCCGCCTCGTCCCTCTGCCCGATTTCGTCCCCCACCCCGTAGTCTCCACAGCCGCGGTCGTCGCCTCACTCGTCACTCTCGCCCTCATCACTCTCACCGCCGGCACCTACCCCGCCCTCCGCGCCGCCAGCCTAACCCCCATCGAATGCCTCCACAACGAATAAGCCTTCCCTAAGCCCAGAACCCTGGCCCCTATGAATTTCCGAGAAGCCTTCACCCAATCCGTCGACTCCCTCCGCCGCAACCGCGTCCGCAGCGGCCTCACCATGCTCGGCATCATCTGGGGACTGGTCACCGTCGTTCTGCTGATCAGCTACGGCCGCAGTCTCGGCAACACGGTTCTGCAGGGCTTCCTCGGCATCGGCAACAACGTCATCATGGTCTGGGGGGGCCAGACCTCCATGCAGGCCGGTGGCGAGCGCTCCGGCCAGAAGATCCACATCGTCGACGGCGACGCCGAAGCCGTCCGCGACTCCCTCCCCAACCTCCGCGCCGTCTCTCGCGAAACCGACGACGCCTTCTCCATCAAGTACGGCCCCAAGGTCGTCAACATCCAGTCCAAGTGCGTCGACCTCCCCTACGGCGAGATGCGCCGCCTCGACATCGGCGAGGGCCGCTACTTCGAAGCCGCCGACTTCTCCGAGCATCGCCAGGTCATCATCTTCGGCGTCCACGCTGCCGAAAAACTCTTCAACGGCTATCCTCCCGTCGGCGAAACCGTGCAGGTCGAAGGCCAGCCCTTCACCGTCATCGGTGTCCTCCGCCTCAAGATCCAGGACTCCTCCAACAACGGCCCCGACAACGAAAACGTCTTCGTCCCCTTCGACACCCTGCGCACCCTCCGCCAGCAGCGCGACCCCGGCTCCATCGTCTTCCAGCCCAGCTCCGCCGACCAGCACTTCGCCGCCGTGCAGGCCGTCCGCACCGTCCTCGGCCAGCGCCACCACTTCAATCCCCACGACGAAAAAGCCCTCGGCATCTGGGACACCATCGAAGACTCCAAACAGATCACCCAGTTCGGCATCGGCCTCCAGGTCCTGCTAGGCATCATCGGAACCATGACGCTCGCCGTAGGCGGTGTCGGCGTCATGAACATCATGCTCGTCTCGGTCACCGAGCGCACCCGCGAGATCGGCCTCATGAAGGCCCTCGGCGCCCGCCGCCGCGAAATCCTCTCGCAGTTCCTCCTCGAGAGTTTCCTGCTCACCTTCATGGCCGGCCTCATCGGCATGGTCGTCGCGATCGTGATCGCGCACCTCATCCCACCCATGCCGTTCTATTCGCAGATGTACAAAACCGCCAACCACGAAGGCGACATCATCCTCCGCCCCGAGGGAGTCACCCTCCTCGCCAGCTTCATCATCCTCGCCATCATCGGCATCGTCAGCGGCATCATCCCCGCCCTCCGAGCCGCCAGAATGGACCCCGTAGAAGCCCTCCGCCACGAGTAATCCGAAGTCGGGTGACGCATCCAGTCAGAAACCACCGCCGTTCAAACTCCCTCATTCTGAGCGCAGCGAAGAACCTCGGTATTCAGCCCGCGCAGCCGCCTGTGCCCGAGGCCCACCCATCACTTCCCATACAACGCCCGATAAAGCTCCCGATTCCGCACAATCGCCTCCACATACTCCCGCGTCTCCGTATAAGGAATCGACTCCACCCACTCCGGCAGGTCCTTGTAATTATTCTCCGCAATCCACTGCCGCACCGGTGTATCTCCAGCGTTATAACTCGCCAGCGCATACTCCACCTGCCCGCCATACTTCGCAATCGCGCTGCGCAGGTCCGCCGTCCCCAACTTCAGATTCGTCTCCGGATTCAGCAGCTCCCCTGTCTGAAAGTGCCGATTGCCCTGCCGCTTCGCAATCCCCTTCGCTGTCGAAGGCAGCAGCTGCATCAGCCCATACGCATTCGCCCGGCTCACCGCATTCGGATTGAACTCCGACTCCTGCCGTATCAGCGACGCCACCAGGAACGGGTCCAGCCCATTCTCTCGCGCATCCGCCGTCAGCGCTCCCCAGTACGGTTTCGGAAAGATCAGCTTCCAGTACGCCATCGGAATCTGGTCCACCGTCAGCGACAAGTAAGGAATCTTGCTCCTCTTCATCGACTGCAGCGCGCGAGAGTCCTCCCCGAAGCTCTCATAGATCTGCGCCTCCGCCAGTGCTCCCCACTCACCAGCGGTCGCACTCAACTCAATCTCCGGCCGTATGTACTCGTTCAACCCCGCATTCGCCAGCAGCCTTGCCTTGATCAAGTGCGGATCATTCTCCGGCAGCTCATCCGTCAGCTCCGGGTTCACCACCATCTTCACCGAAGCCAGCACCGGAGCCGGCGTCACCGCATCGCGCTTGCCGATCACGCTCATCCGCTGCCGCCCCAGCATCGCGTAATAGCTATTCACATACGCCGCATTCAGCGCCGAGTAGTAATTCAGCGCCTGCCCAAAGTCGTGCTCCACATCCTCATACAAACGTCCGCGCCAGTACAGCGCCCCAGCAACCTCTCCGCTCGCCGGATAGTTCTGCACCTGCTCATCCATCAACCGCGCGGCATCCGGATACCGCCGCAGCCGATAGCTCAACCACGCCGCTCTCCAATGCGCCGTCGGTGCATACATGCTGTGCGGAAAGTGCTCCACCAGTGCCACAAAATCCTTGATTGCATTCGGCTGATCACGCGCGATCAGGTACATATTCCCACCCGAATGCAGCGCTTCCTCCAGCCACCGGCTCTGCGGATACTTCGCAATCATCTGTTGCGTCAGCGCATCCTGCAGCGGTGCATTGCCTTCATTGCGCGCCAGCTCACTCTCCAGATACATCTTCAGCGCCGCCGAATCATCCCCCGTCATCGGCAACCGCTCCACATCCCTGCGTCCCAGCTTCTTCAACCGCAGATCGCAAACCGCCGCATAAATCTCCAGCGCATTCTTGTCTGCTTCGCTCAGCGCGGCATCGCTTTTCCGCAGCGCGTAATACTCCTCCGCGGCCACCGCATACTGCCCCGCATTGAACATCGAATCGGCATGCTGCTTGCGCTCCACCGCGGTCAGCCCAACACCCATCGCCGCCAACTGCGTCTTCGCTGTAGCCGCCTCACTGCTCACCGGGTTCCCCAGGTAAACGCCGCGATACAGCTCCGCCGCCCTCGGCACGTTGCTCGCCGCCAGATAAGCCTTCGCCAGCGTCATCCGCAGTTCCAGTTGCGCCGGCCCCCTTGCCGCCTGCATCGACGAAGCCACCGCGGGCTCGCCCTTGTTCGGCGGAGCCAGCGGCTCCAGCAGCCGCAGCGCATCGCCGGGATCGTTGTTCTCCAGATACGCCTGCGCCAGCAGCACCGGAGCATTCGTCGCAAACACACTTCCCGGATGCCGGTCTCCAAACCCCTTCAGCAGCGGAACCGCATCCCCCGGACGATTCCCCGCGACCGCCGCCTGCGCCTGCAGGTACTCCGCATAATCGTCCAGCTGCGCACCCTTCGCATTCGCCGCGCGGAACGACTCCTCCGCTTCGTCATACCGATGATCCAGCATGTACGCATGCCCCAGCGCCAACTCCGCAGCCGCAGCCGCATCACCGGGATGTGACGCCGCATATCCCTTCACCCCCGCATAAGCCGCCGCACTCCGAATCTTGATCAACTGCTGCGCCATCGGCCGCAACTGCGCCGATGCCACAAACGCCATCCGCAGCCGCTTGCTCTCCGCCGTCTCTTTCACCTGCGCAATGTGCCGCCTCTTTACGGGCCCCGCCGCACGCCCCTTCGTCTTCGAACTCCTCGACGTTGTACGGTGCGCCGTCCCATGAGAGCTCGCACCCGCCTTCGTCGTTGTCGACTTCCTTGCCGTATGCCCGGCCGTCGTGTGCCCTGTAGCCGCATGCTTCTTCTTCGTCTGTCCAAACGCACCCGTGCCCAGCACTCCCAGCAGCACACACCCCACCGCAACTCCGCGCAACAATCCCATCCATCTCCTCTAAACCGGCCCAACAGCCTGCATGCGGCCCTATCCGTTCGATGCTCAATAGCGCCGCATCGACTTCAGCCCACATGCTTTGAATCTAAGACGCCCACACCGGTCGAAAACCCATCCCCATCGCCTTGCCGGAACCACAGCAGGTAACCCACAGCCACACCACTTTTCTCCTGTTGCAGCGCCCCACCACAAATTTGTCATCCTGAGCGAAGTCGAAGGACCTGCCATACTGACGAGCCCCGGCAAATCGCCAGCCCCTTTTCCACTACGAACCTCAAACCGCATCCCTCGCGCCCCTATCATGAACCTTCCGTGAAATTTCCCGCTCAACCCTTGGCAAAATCCCAGCCCCCGCTTACGATCCAAGCCATATACAGGAAAAGAAACGGGTGCCGGCTGTCGGCCCCAGGAAGAAGTGAATATGTTCCTTCTCTACCCCGCACTCTTTACGGGAATCGTCCTTTCCATCTGGCTGTTCTGCCAGTATTCCATCTCCCCCAAACCCATCCCCGAAGACCTCGACCTCAACTCCGTCCGTGACGCCCTCATCGAAAAGCAGGGCTGGAGCCTCGAGCGCGCCGAATCCGCCCGCACCGAATACCTCCGCTTCCTCACCCTCCTCCAGAAACGTCCCGGTTTCATGCTCGTCCCCTGGACCACCGCTGAAGGCCACGACGACCTCGACCAGTTCTGGCACCAGCACATCCTCGATACCGCCCGCTACTCCGCCGACTGCGACCGCCTCTTCGGCCGCATGATCCACCACAACCCCCACGTCGTTCGAGGCTCGGAGCACGAAGCCGAGGCCGTCCTCAAGACCCAACGCCTCTACGCCCGCACCTTCGGTTCAGGAACCAACGGCGCACCGCCCGACCCCGTCTTCCTCTCTGGCTGCTCCGCCTGCGGCTCCGTAGACACGTCCAGCTCCGGCCACAGCGATCACGGCTCTGGAGACGCAGGCCATAGCGGCCACAGTTGCGGCGGTCATAGCTGCGGTGGCCACGGTTGCGGCCACGGATGCGGCGGCCACTAGGGTCGTCCGGCGTTTAACGCTCCGTCCCCTCAATTCACCGTCGGCTTCTCCAGCTTCTCCACCACCAGCCTCTCCCGCGGAGCCGTCGTTGCCACCACTCTCAGCCCAATCTCCTCCACATTCCACACCACCGAAGGCTCCGGATCCCCCGCCTCTCCTAAATCCCGCCGCAGCAGCGCAAAGTCATACCTCCCCGTCAATTCCGTCCGGTCCACCACTGGCCTGTCCGCGGAGTTCGACAGAAACTGCGTCAACTCTGTCATCGTCACACTCACAAACCGCATCCGCGGCTCCTCGTTGCGACTTAATGGTATCACCCACCCTCCATTTGCCAGCTTCATCCCGCCTAACGGTTTCGGTTCGTCTTCCTTGTTCGCCTTCAGTTGCGCTCCCTTCTTCCCCACCTCCAGCACATACACCGGACCATCCACCATCTCCCGCCGCGCCACAATCCCGAACCGCTCCTCAAGCATCGATTGCAGCATCTGCTGCAGCATAGGCTTGTCAGGACCCTGTTTCTGGTAAGCCTCTACGTCCTCTGGGGGCACCGTCCCCTCAACGTCCAGCGCCACCTTCTCTGTCCAATCCGGAAGCCCTGAAACCAGCTTCTCCGACCGAGCCGCTGCCATCGCCTTCACCGGACCGAAGTACGCGAGCGCCACAATCGACTCCACCGGCATTCCCTGTGCTCGAAACCGGTCCGGCAGCCCCCACTGCATCATGAACCGCTTGCGGTCAGGCTCACCCGTCCGCACCGAAACCACCTCGAACGCCAGCTTCTTCGGCTTCGCTTCTCCCACCGCAGCCTTCCCCAGTCCACTCGACGTCCCGCCCTGCCCAGGAGCCACACCACCTGCCCTCCCCATCGCCAGCCCCGTCACCACCAGCAGCAAAAATCCACACCTCAACTGGACCATGGAACCTCTCCGCTCACGCCACGTCGTTCGCCGCCGAACAATCAACCTGCCCAGCATACCCGCAAAGGCTTTAAACCTCCTCGCAACCTCAACCGTCACGTTCCCCTCCTCACTTCGTCCCAAAACGCAGCCCCCTCTTGACAGCCCTCGTATAATAGAGACAGAAGATTCACCGCCGCCCGGCCACCCGCCGGGCTTCGCATTTAACCCATTTCCCGGGCCCCGGAACCACAGCGCAGTCCAGACCGTATCTATACCCAAGTCTGGATCTAAGTCGCATTGTTTGAGGATTTTAGCTACAAAGTACCAGGGGGAGGGGGGGCCACCCCGTCAACGGCCCGTTCGAACCGCAGGCCTCGCAGCCTGTACACTGGAGTCCAAGTAATATGGCGGCCACCACCACATCCATCGCCGAAGATCTCCTCGACCCCGCGCTCGCAGGCATCCCTGCCGAACCGGTCGAAGAGCACCCCGACGTAGCCCTGGTTGAAAAAGCCAAGGCCGGCGACACCGCAGCCTTCGAAGTCCTCGTAAAACAGTACGATCGCCAGATCTTCCGCACCGCGCTCCACATCACCCAGAACCGCGAAGACGCCGAAGACATCACCCAGGACGTCTTCTTCAAGGCCTTCCAGAAGCTCCACCAGTTCCAGGGCAACTCCAAGTTCTCCACTTGGCTGGTCCGAATCGCCGTCAACGAGAGCCTCATGCGCCTCCGCAAGCGCAAGACCTCCAAGACCGTATCCATGGACCAGGACGTCGAAACCGACGAGGGCTCCATCCCCCGCGACTTCGCCGAGTGGCGCCCCAACCCGGAGCAGAACTTCTCGCAAGCCGAGCTTTCCGAGATACTCAGAAAAACAATTGCCGGTCTCCCCCCAGGATTTCGAACCGTTTTCACACTTCGAGACATCGAAAACCTGTCGACCGAAGAGACGGCCGAGGCGCTTGGCTTAAGCGTACCCGCGGTAAAGTCTCGACTGTTGCGCGCACGCCTGCAACTGCGTGAACGCCTCAGCCGGTACTTCCGGCAACCTAAAGAGGGCTCCAAGTGAACTGCACCGACTTCCTGGCGAAACTAACCGACTACTTCGATGGCCAGATCGACCCCGAACTGCTGACCGAGGTCAAAGAGCACCTCGGAACCTGCCATCACTGTGAAGTCGTCGTCGACACCACCCGCCAGACCATTGACGTCTACCGCGGCCACCAGCCCTACGAGTTCCCCGAAGACCTCTCCACCCGTCTCCGTTCGGCCATCATGGACCGCTGCCGCGCCTGCACCCCCGAGGCCGCCGCTCCTGCAGCAGAACCGGCCAGTAAAACCCCCACCCGCTAACCCAAACGTGGAATATCCGGCCCCCGTCTTCGGACGATAAAACCAAGGGTAGTTCGTTTCCTTGGAGCCGCAGATGGCTGAAATCGTCCCAATTGACCCCGACCTTCCCCGCCAGCGCAGAACCATAGCCGGCGGCCTGATCTTCTCAGCTTTCGTCATCGTCATCGTGCTCTTTTCGCTCGGCGACATCCCCATGATCGACGCCATGTTTGCGTCCATCAACGTCGCCCTGCGCAGCCGCAACGACCTGATCGTCAGCTTCATCCTGGGATATCTCCCCTACGCCGTAGTAGGAGCCTCCGTCTTCGGCCTCACCTATGTAGTACTGGGCCACTTCGACCGCCAGCGCCCTGTAGCCTAGCGGCTCACACATTACCAAAGACACTAAAGGCGGCCATCATGGCCGCCTTTAGTAATGTGTCTCGGAGCTCTCTACTGGAAACTCGATGGCTTACTTTACCACCTGCTGGAACAGAGGTGAACTGAGCAAACCAGCAAAATCGCGGTCGGAAGACGAGTAGTCAACAGACAGCGTTCCAGAGTTCGACTCAACCTGAGTCTCATCCAGCGCCGACTTCTCCAGCGGCGACCCGCCGTTCTTCTTCAGGATCATCACGCCCTTCATGACGGCCGCCGCAGTCGCCGCGGTCATCGAGTCAGCCATCACGACCGACATGTTGAAGCGAACACCGTTGGAAAAGTCCATCGTGTACGCCGCGCTCTTCATGGAGTTCTTGACAGTGTCGAAGTCTGCCAGCTGCGATGCCTGTCCGAGCACGCCCTTCATCATCGTCTGCGTGCCGCGCTGGTCCAGCAGGCTCCAAACCTGCTTGCTGTCCACCGACGTCATCGAGTTCATCATGTCGCCGTTCTGCAGGAAGTTCGGCTGCAGGCCATCGCGCGCGTCGAGGGCTGCTTTCACGCCCTCGCGATCGCCAAACACCATCGTCGTCTGGTTCAGGAACGCCACACTCATGCCCGCCGAGCCCATCGGATACACCTCGTTGTGGCGCACCATGAAAGGCTTGGTCTTCGACTTGGTGAAGCTGCCCAGAATGGCCGAGGTCTGAAACTGACCCTGCGCCACTCCGATGATGCGGGTGCCGTCGCTGCCAGAAGCACGGAAAGCCGCAAATGCGACCGTATCGGTGTCCTGGTCCACCTTGAGCCCGCTGGTCTTCAGCGCCGTCTCCAGGCGCTTGATCTCCGGAGGAAGCACGCGGTCCTTCAACTGCATCGCCGCCGACGATCCCTGGATCGCCTTGTAGTCCACAACGATGATCTGCTGCACGTCCTTTGGAATCGAGGCCCGTGCGTCACTGCTCAACTGGGAGGCGCCCGCCATCAGCGGGGAAACGGCCAATGCGGCCGCCATTGCCATCGCCGCGGTATGCTGCCCAAACCTGAAAATCGTCACCTTTTGAACTCCTGAGGCCCGCGCTTCGCGCTGCCCGTCTCTTTATCTAAAGTCGATACTTCCATTCTTCCCCGAATCGAGCCTGTCGGCAAGCAAAACCTGCGCGCCGGGCGTCCATCAGGCTACGGCCACGCGAGAGGATGCCGCAGCCGCCGCTCCAGAACCTTCTCCTCGGGGTCGAACTGAATTGTTTGACGTACCCAATCCGCGTTTGGTTCATAGGCTTGTTCAGGAATCAGCCCGATGACCTCTCCTGCCTCCACCGTCGCTCCGTGCCGCGCCGCAATGTCGGTCACGGTGGCGTGAACCCGAGCCATCGGCGTGATCTGGAAGTCGGTGATGTTCATGCTGACCTGGGCCCGTCCGTTCGCGACAACACCCATGGCCTTCACGCCCAGCAGCCCTCCGCTTGACGCTCGGACCTCCCGCGCGATCGCCCGCGCCAGGCCGACATCCGCCGATCCATCGCCACCGTCCAGGTACAGGTTGTACGCGATCAGGAACTTACGCGCACCCACGGCGCTCGCTCCGGCAGTCTGGTGCAGCTCCGGGCCGCCCACGTCCGGCCGCCGGGTGGTGTCCCGCACCGAATCCCGCAACAGGCCTTCGAACTGCCCACGCCGCACGTCTTCGAGATTCACGCGATCCGGCCGCGCTGCCGCAGCCTCGTAAAAGTAAACCGGCACACCATACCGCCGCCAGATCGCCAACCCTGCCTGCCGCGCCAGCATCGCGCACTGCACCAGCGAAATCCCGCTGACCGGCACAAACGGAATCACGTCGGCCGCGCCAATACGCGGATGCTCGCCCTTTTGCTTGGTCAGGTTGATCAGCTCGGCCGCCTTGCCTGCACCGCGAACCGCCGCCTCGCAAACCGCATCCGGCGCACCCGCAATGGTTACCACCGACCGGTTGTGGTCCGGGTCCAGCGACCAGTCGAGCAGATGCACACCGTCCACGCGCATTGCACGGACGATCGCCTCGACCTTGCTCCGGTCGCTGCCTTCAGAAAAGTTCGGAACGCACTCAACGATGCCTGCGTTGGCTGCTACCGTCGCTTCGCCGTTTTGTGGGGTCGATGCACTGCTCATCGTTCTACTTCCACCAGCTATAGCCCACCGAGAACTGCACGCTGGCGTTCACACCCGGGTTCTTGTCGCCCAGGCTGGAGCTCGAAATGTGCACGGCATTTGCGGCAAAGTCGATCGACCGCCGCGGCCGTAAAAAGTAGTGCGCGCCCACGCCAAACTGCGGCGTAAAGTTCCACACGCTGGTATCCGTGCCGGGGCCGTCCTGCGCGAGCGACAACGTCGACGAACCAAACCCCGGAAACTTGTGGTTGGTCCAGATCATGCCGCCGGCGCCCTGCACCCACGGCATCCATCGAGTTCCGTGGGTCAGGTTCCAGCGCAATATCATCGGCGTTATAGAGATGCCGGTATAGGTTCCTCCGGTTGTGTAGAGCGGCGAGCAATACAGGCCCGGCGAGACCAGTGTGGTCCCGGTCGTCGGAGTCGCGTAGCAGTTGGCCCGCTGAAACTTCGGCGTATAGGCCTGCCACAGCGGAAACACCTCAACGCCGTACTCAAAATTGCCTTGCAGAACGCCGTGCCCGATCTCCGACGTCAGGACCTTGCCGCCATGCACGCCCACCACCAGGAACTTGAAGCTGCTGCGGTCATCGGTTACACCGACGCCGCCCTGCGCCAGCACACCCACGTTCCACGGTGTGCTCGAAGCCAGCGCCTTCACCGGCGTAGCCTGCGCCTGCACCTGGGCTTGCGACGATGCCGCCAGCAAACCAGCACCCACAACCAATCCCGAAAGCACGTGCTTCAAAGTCATTCCTCAGTCCTCACAATCGAAAGCCGCCATCAGCGTGGCGGCTTTCGCATTCTCGAATCTGCTATCTCGAATCTTGCTAAGCCGGAACCGATTCCTCATCCATATCGAAGTTCGAGTACACATTCTGAACATCGTCCAGGTCTTCGATCGCCTCCAGCAAACGCATCATCGCTGCCGCTGGAGTTCCTTCGAGCTTGGTGTACGTCGAGGCAATCATCGTGACCTCGGCGTGTTCCGTTGCAACCTTTGCGGACTTCAGCGCCTCGGTTACCGCTTCGTAGTCGTTCGGAGCGGTAATAATTTCCCAGTTCTCACCTTCGTCGTTCAGGTCTTCCGCACCGGCTTCGAGCACCGTCTCGGTCAGCTTGTCTTCGTCCGCCGCAGACTTGGCAACAACGATGACACCCTTCTTCGTGAACATGTGCGCCACTGAACCAGGCGTACCCAGATTGCCGCCCTGTTTCGAGAACGCGTGACGAATTTCGCTGGCGGCGCGGTTCTTGTTGTCCGTCAGCACGTCAACGAGAATCGCCACACCGCCGGGGCCGTAGCCCTCGTAGGTCATCTCTTCGTAGCTGGCGCCTTCAATTTCGCCGGTTCCCTTCTGGATGGCCCGCTTGATGTTGTCCGCCGGCATGTTCTCAGCCTTGGCGGCAGCAATCGCGCCGCGCAGGCGGGGGTTGCCGTCAGGGTCGCCACCGCCGCCCTTGGCGGCTACGGTAATTTCCTTGATGAGGCGGGTGAAAATCTTGC
>JAZKBC010000014.1:19605-21914 GCA_040388825.1 Acidobacteriota bacterium
GGCGTCCAGCGCGCCCTTCTTATGCTTGATCGTTGCCCATTTTGAATGGCCGGACATCGAGAAAACCTCTGCTGCTTTTGGAATCGTAGCGGCGCGGAACCAGCCTGCAATCAGGCCTCTCTGCACATCTTCGTCGTTGCCGATTGTAGCACGCAGAGGCCTGCGGACAGGCGCCCGGCAGACCCCATGCAGTTCGCCAGCAACTAGAGGATTTCCGCGGCCAGCAGGTCGTCCAGCGTCTCGCGGCGTCGGATCAGCTTCGCTTCCCCGCCCCCGACCAGCACCTCGGCGGCGCGCGCCCGTGTGTTGTAGTGCGACGCCAGCGACATGCCGTAAGCACCGGCGTCAAGCAGAACGACGAGGTCTCCGGCACGCAGTTCCTGTGTCTCGCGGTCGCGGGCGAAAAAGTCGCCACTCTCGCACACCGGGCCGACAATGTCGGCGATCTGTAGCGGGCGGTCGATCTTTTCGACCGGCCAGATCTCATGGTGCGCCTGATAGAGCGCCGGACGGATGAGGTCGTTCATCGCGGCGTCGGTGATAACGAAATGCTTATCGCCGTTCTCCTTGGTCGAGATGACGCGCGTGAGCAGGGCTCCGGCTTGAGCGACGATGAACCGGCCAGGCTCCAGCAGCAGATGTGCGCCGAGGCCTTCCATGACGGTGCGGATCGCGGCGGCGTAGTCGGCGACGCGGGCTGCGGGGTCGAAGCTCTCCTGGCCGTACTCGATACCGAAGCCGCCGCCGGCATCCAGAAAGCGGATATCCATGCCATCCGCGCGCAGCTCTTCCACCAGCGATCGAACACGCTTCACGCTCTCGGCGAAGGGCTCCACGTCGCGGATCTGCGAACCGATGTGGACGCTCACGCCGGCGGGCTCGATGCCTTCCAACGTGGCCGCCCGCGCATAAACTTCGCGCGCCCGGGCGATGGCGATTCCAAACTTGTGCGCACTCAATCCCGTCGAGATATACGGATGCGTCTTCGCGAAAACGTCCGGGTTCACGCGCAGAGCGATGCGCGCGGTTTTTCCCAGCGCCATCGCCCTTTGCGAAAGCAGCTCGAGTTCAGCCTCGCTCTCAACGTTGAACAGCAGAATGTCCGCCTCAAGCGCAGCATCCAGCTCCCACGCCTGTTTGCCGACGCCCGAAAACACCACGCGCCCCAGCGCCTGCGGACTAGCCCGCCGCACACGCTCCAGTTCGCCGCCGGAGACGATGTCGAAGCCGCAGCCCATCTCGCCCAGCATGCGCAGGATCGCGAGCGAGGAGTTCGCTTTCACGGCGTAGCAAAGGGTGTGCTCCACGCCGTCGAACGCGGTCTGCAGCAGGCCCACGCGCTCGCGAATGTTGTCGGCGGAGTAGACATACAGCGGCGTTCCGAACTTGTCGGCTAACGCAGCAAGGCCCACACCCGAAACCTCGAGGTGTGAGCCTTTGTACACGTACGGTCTTGCATTCGATTTGGGCAAAGAAGTCGAACTCACGAAGCGGTTGCACCTGTCTGGTCAGTCGTTGGCCCCACGGGCTGGGCCGGCTGGCTCATCATCTCGGGCGGCAACGCATGCTGCCCGTTGGGAATCACCACCCAAGCGATGATATACGCGAGCACGCCACTGAAGCAGGTGAAGACCGTCAAAAGCACGAGCGCCAGGCGCACGAGAGTGACGTCGAATTGATAACGCTGAGCGATCCCGGCGCAAACGCCGGCAATCATGCGGCCGTAACGCGGTCGGACCAACTGTTGCGGCACGGCATAGACCGGCTGGTTATACATCACGCTGCCACACTGGCTGCAGAAACGCGCTGTCGCGTCCATCGGCTTGCCACATACGGTGCAGTTCATTTTCGCCTCCTCAAACACACATTCATCCATACGCGAATGGGTGCGGAGCGGTTCCATCAATCAGTGGCGAAGGAAGAATCAGTGCCCGGCAAAGGGCGTCCGCAGGTACTTGCGAGCCGCTTCCGCCTGCGACTGATCTCCGCCCGGCATGAGCACCATCTGGTACATCCGAATCGCCTGCGCGCGGTCATGCAGCAGGTCATCCATCTCGCCCGCATTCAACTGCGCCCGCTTGCGCAGCCAGTCGCTGCACAGCGGCTGCTGAGCCGCCTGCATGTAGTTGTCCCGCGCCGCCTGCACCTGGCCCCAGCCGCGCTGCGTGTCGGCCAGCCCGAACCACGCCATCTGCAGCCGAGCGTCGATGAAGTAGCCCGGCCGCTGGGCATCGGCGACAACCTGCTTGTACGCTGCCATCGCCTCCTCACCGTGCCCTTCGTCCTTGAGCAGGTTGGCAACCTCTAGC
>JAZKBC010000015.1:0-2464 GCA_040388825.1 Acidobacteriota bacterium
TGCCGCGCGGGATGGGGTACTGGTGAATGCGCTGGAAAGTGGCTTCGTCGAAGTCGACGACGACGATTTGCTGGGAGGGCGAGCTGAGGCCGGCGTGGTCGACGGTGAAGTCGTAGCTCCACCAGTCGAGGTCTTGGAAGGAAGTAAGTCGGCCTGCGAAGATGGCGAGCAGAGTTGCGACGGCAGCGATGGCGAGAGTGTTGGCTGCGCGCTTGAGACCGGATCGCATTGGGTTCTGTATACCATTGCCGGATAGATTGCGGTAGGCTGAAGCGCAATCATGTTGTATACGCGCAGAGCGACGAAGTGGATTGGATCGGCGGCAGGTGGGCTGCTGGCTGCGTCGTTGGGGATGGGTTGCGGGACGGCGAATAATCCTGCGGCGGTGCCGATTGTGCCGCCGAGCATGGGGAATAACGTTCTGACGCAGGCAGAGGTGCAGTCGATTGCGACGGCGGCCGCAGCCAGCGTGAATGTGCCGGTGGTGATCGCGATCAGCGACCGGCGGGGGCAGGTTCTCGCGGTGTATGCGAAGGCTGGAGCGCCGGTTACGGCGGTTTCAAACTTTGGTGCGACGGTTGCTGCGGATGAAGAGGCGGCGGCGCTGGCACGGACGGCGGCTTTCTTTTCGAATGATCAGGCTCCGCTGAGTACGCGGACGGTGCGGTTCATCAGCGAGATTCACTTTCCGCCGGGTGTGAGCAATGCGGAGTCGGGGCCGCTGTACGGGATTGAGAATACGAACCGTGGTTGCGGGTTCAATGCGACGTATCTTGCGGGACAGAGCCTGCCTGTGCCCGGGTTGCTGCATGCGGCGGGGCCGGGGTTGGGGATCCAGACAGGCAAGGTGAGCACGGGCGATGCGGAGAGCGCAGCGGTGAATCCGGGGGGCGTGCCGATCTTCAAGAACAATCGCGTGGCGGGTGGGATTGGGATTGTGGCTACGGGAGCGAATGCCAGTGCCATTGCGGAGTATGCGGCCGTGGTGGGCACGCTGGGCGATGGGTTTGCGCCGACGTTGCCTTCGCCGGGGGAGGTGGTGGTGGGTGGTGTGGCGTTGCCGTTTGTCGCGCAGACGACGTTGCCGGCGGGAGTAAGCGCCGGAACGGCGAATGGGGCTTTCACCCTTGGGCCGGTGGCTTCGGGAGGCGCGGCGCCTGAGGGAGACTTGATTGCGGAGCATGGGTCGACGTTTGCGGGTGGGCTGACGCTGGCGCAGGTACAGCAGATTGTGCAGCAGACCGTGGCGACAGGGAATGTGACCAGAGCGGCGATTCGGCTGCCGCCGGGGAGTCGCGCGCGGTTTGTGATTGCGGTGGCGGATCTGGACGGGAGCTTGCTGGCGCTGTATCGGATGCCGGATGCGACGGTGTTCTCGATAGACGTGGCGGTGGCGAAGTCGCGGAACGTTGTGTACTTCAGCGGAACGCCGGCTGCGGCGGATCTGCCGGGGATTCCTGCGGGGACCGCGGTGACGAACCGGACGATTGGTTATGCGGCGCAGCCGTTGTATCCGGGCGGAATTGACGGGACAGCGCCGGGGCCGTTCTTTTCGCTCTTCCTCCAGGATCTGGCGCATCCGTGTACGCAGGGATCGCAGGCAGCGAGTGCGAATCGGAATGGCGTGGTGTTCTTTCCCGGGTCGGTGCCGCTGTATGTGGATGGGAAGCTGGCGGGTGGGTTGGGGGTTTCTGGCGACGGCGTGGACCAGGACGACTACGCGGCGGCGGGTGGCGCGGTGGGATTCATGGCTCCGGCGGCGATTCGCGCAGATCAGATTTTGGTGCAGGGCGTGCGGCTGCCGTACCAGTCGTTTCCGGAGAATCCGACGGACTAACGCAACGTGCTGCGGACTCGCTTGAGCTGTGCGGCGAACTGCGGGGCGTTGTAGGCGGAGGGATTGTTGACGAGCTTGAAGAGGGCGTCGATGGCCGAGCGCGTTTCGGCGCTGGTGGAGCCGGCTTTGGCTTGCGCGATGTAGAGCGAGTCGACGGTCATGGTGGCCTGCTCGGCGGTGCGTTCGCCGTCGGCGGCGATGGTGTCGGCGTCGGCTGCGATGCTGGCGATGAGGCGCTGGGTGCGGGCGCTGTCGTAGCTGGCGGCCTGGACTTCAGCAACGAGGCGCGCGGCGAGTTCGGCGGCGCGGTTGGCGGCGGATTCAACAGCCGCGCGGTCGGAGCTCATGCTGGTGACGAGGGCGCTGACGCGATTGGCTTCAGAGAGCAGTTGCGCGTTGAGTTGCGGGTCGACCTCGTTGGCGAAGTGCTGAAAGAGGACGTAGCGCGAGAGGTTGTAGGAGGGGTCGCCGGGGCGATGGCCCTTGTAGCCGGTTTGCTGCCGCCAGCTCTGCGGGCCGGTGAGCGCGTGGTGGCAGGCGATGCAGTCCATCTCGCTGAACTCCGGCCAGGGGCCGCTGTGGGCGTGGCGGGCGAGGCGCAGCATGCTCTCGCGCAGCTGCACGGCC
>JAZKBC010000015.1:2474-2993 GCA_040388825.1 Acidobacteriota bacterium
CCTTGCCCAGCGGGCTGAACGGTACGAAGCCGATCCCAAGTTCTTCTAACGTAGGCAAAATCTCTAGCTCCGGCTCTCTCCACCATAAGGAGTATTCGCTTTGTAGTGCGGTAACGGGCTGCACGGCCTGGCCGACGGCCCAGGCTTTGACGCCGATGAGGGAGTCGGTGGAGGCGTGACCGTCCGCGCCCTTCTCGACCCAGTGCGGAGGCTCGACGGCGGAGAAGCTGTCGAGCTCGAAGGTGAGGTCAGGGTGGCCGGCAGCGATGAGTTCGTGGTCGACCGTCATGCCGGGCGCGCCGAGATGGCAGGTGAGGCATTTCTCTGCGCGGTGCGCGAGGTTCTTGTTGTCGAACAGGCCGAGCGAGACCATCTTGGCGTGCAGAGCGGTGGGCTGGATGTGCGGACCGAGCCATTGCGACGCGGGGCCGTGGCAGCTTTCGCAGCTGACGCCGTCGGCGACGTCGAACGAGATCAGGAACCCGATGCCGCCGAACATGATCAGGAGCGAACCGAAAC
>JAZKBC010000015.1:3003-32828 GCA_040388825.1 Acidobacteriota bacterium
GGCGTGGCAGACGAGGCAGCGCGGAGCTTTATCCGCGGGGCCGATCTTGAGTACGGAGGCAATCTGGCGGCCGAGGGGGCCCGTTAACGAGTTGTAGGCCTGGGCGTGTTTGTCCGCGGTGATCCAGGTGCTGTACTCGTTCTGCATGACTTTTGTAACGGAGCGCGCCATGATGCCGCCATGGCAGGCGACGGCGCTGCACGATCCCGGGCCGACGTATTTGAAGGAGGCACCGTGCATTTCTTCAGAAGACGCGCGGAGGAGCGCATGCATGTGAGCATCATCGGCTGGCTTTTGCGCGTGCGCGGCGAATGTCAGCGACAAGACGATTGCCAGACAGCTCCAACCTGCTCGTCTGACCTCGTGTGCCAATGCTGTTCTCCGGGAGTGAGTTCGGGATGCGCTATTCGCTGTGTTTATATTCCGGTGAACCGGCGATTGCAACCGAATCTTTTTCGCGGAGCCATTACGGGTGCGCCCGATGTACAGTGTTGCCATAGAGATCGCGTGGCCGGTTAGGGTCCCTTGTTCGCATGGATACGATGCAATCGCAGTCCGTTTTGAGCGACACTACCGGCTTGTCCGGTGTGTATGAGGATCTGCGCCAAGTGCAGGATGCGCATGGATATGTGTCCGCTGCTGAGATCTTGAAAATTGCCGAACGGCGCAAGGTGCATGTGCGCGATGTGCACACGGTGGCCAGCTTTTATCCGCATTTTCGGCTGAAGCCGCCGGTGCCGGTGGATGTGCGCATCTGCGACGATATGACGTGCCACCTGCACCAGTCGCATGCGCTGAAGGCGACGCTGGAGCGGAAGTATGCGCACCTGCCTGAGGTGGTGCGGGTGCGCGACATTTCCTGCCTGGGGCGCTGCGATCATGCGCCGGTGATGGCGCTGAACGATCGCTACTACGAAAATTTGTCGCTGACCGATGCGACGCAGTTGATCGATCACGAGATTGCGCTGCGGGACTCGGAACGCGGGCACCATAGTGCGCCGCCGCGCAGCCCGGAGGAGCGCGGGTTTGCGATCCAGTGCGATCCGTATGCGGGTGGAGAGCGAAACTATGCGCTGTTTCGCGACCTGGTGGCGAAGCGGAACACGGATGAGACGCTGGCGAAGCTGAAGGAAGGCGAGCTGCGCGGAATGGGCGGCGCGGGGTTTTCGACGTTCATCAAGTGGGAAGGATGCAAGCGCTCGATCGGACCGCAGAAGTATGTGGTGTGCAACGCCGATGAGAGCGAGCCAGGAACGATCAAGGACCGCTTCATCCTGCAGTACCTTCCGCACATGGTGATTGAAGGCATGATGATCTGCGCGAGGATTGTCGGGGCGCAGAGAGGGTTCTTGTACATTCGCCACGAGTACGAACTGCAGGCGGAGATTCTGCGCGAAGAGCTGGAGCGGGTGCGCGCGATGGGGCTGCTGGGGAAGGACATTCTCGGCACGGATTTTGACTTCGACATGGAGGTGTTCGTCTCGCCCGGCGGATATATATGCGGTGAAGAGACGGCGCTGATGGAGGCGATCGAAGGACATCGCGCGGAGCCGCGCAACAAGCCACCGCGGACGATCAACTCGGGGTTGTGGAAGTCGCCGACAGCGCTGAACAACGTGGAGACGTTTACGCATGCGGTGACGATCCTTGGCAAGGGTGGCGATTGGTATCGCGCGGCGGGGCGGCCGGGGTCGCCGGGTGTGAAGTTTGTGGGTGTGACCGGGCATGTGACGCGGCCGGGGATTTTTGAAGTGCCGATGGGTGTGAGCTATCGCGAGTTGATTTATGACTACGCCGGTGGGCCTCCGGCGGGGCGTGAGGTGATTGCGTTTGCGCCATCGGGGCCGTCGTCGGGGTATCTGCCGGCATCGCTGCTGGAGACGCCGCTGGATTGGGACAAGGTGAAGGGGCTGGGCTCGATGCTGGGCTCGGGCGCGGTGGTGGTGTGCGCGGATAACGCCTGCATGCTCGACATGGCGCTTGTTGCCGTGCGGTTCTATCGCAATGAGTCGTGCGGTAAGTGCTCGCCTTGCAGGATCGGTACGCAGAAGCTGGTGGACTTGCTGGAGAGCTGGACGCGCGGCGAGGTTCGCGCGGGCGACCAGGCGATGCTGAAGGACCTGTCGCAGGTGCTGCGGCTGACCTCGATCTGCGGGCTCGGGCAGATTGCGCCGGCGCCGATCCAGTCGGTGATGAAGCACTTTCCGGAGATGATGCGCGAGCATCTTGAGGATCGCCATTGCCGAGCGGGCGTGTGCTTCGGAGGTGCGGTTTGAGTGAGCACGCGCACGATCCGAATGCGTTGATGAGCGTCACCATCGATGGGCACGAGGTGCAGGTGCCGCATGGGACGACGGTATTTGACGCGGCGCGGCTGGCCGGCGTGCCGATTCCGACGCTGTGCCATCAGCAGAACCAGACGCCGGTGGCGGTGTGCCGCATCTGCGTGGTGGATGTGGGTGAGCGCGCGCTGCAGGCGGCGTGCATCTTCAAGGCCGAGCCAGGCATGGTGGTGAAGACCGACACCGAGCCGATCGTGCAAGCGCGCAAGACGCTCTATGAGCTGATGCTGTCCGACCATCCATCGCCGTGTTTGCGGCAGCAGCAGAGCGGCGATTGCGAGCTCGAGAACCAGGCCGAGGCGGCGGGCGTGACGGAGGTGCGTTTCAACAAGCGCGCAGTGCCGGTGCTGGCGGCGGATGACTCTTCCGCTTCGATTCATGTGGATTTTTCGGCGTGCATCCTGTGCGACCGCTGCATCCGCGGATGCGCCGAGATTCGCAACAACAATGTGATTGCACGGCAGGGCAAGGGGTACTTTACGACGATTGGCTTTGACGCGAATGAGCCGATGGGGAACTCGAGCTGCGTTTCGTGCGGGGAGTGCATGGTGAGCTGCCCGACGGGTGCGCTGACCAACAAGAAGGTGCTGGGCGGTGGACGGCTGTATCCGGAAGACACGCCGAATGTGTACTCGGTGGAGACGGAAGAGTTGCTGGAGCTGCCGGTGTTCAAGGGCGTTTCGGGAACGTTCCTTGAGCTGAACGCGGGCTCGGTGGTGAAACGTGTCTTCAAGGCCGGCGAGACGATCGTGCGCGAGGGTGAGAACGGATCGACGGCATTCTACATTCTTGACGGCACCGTCGACATTTTCATCAATGCGCCGCGGGAGCACGTGTCGACGGAGAAGGCACGACCGGGATTGTTCACGAAGATGCGGAGTCTGCTGCAGCCGAAGTCGCAGCAGCCGCGCGAGGAAGAGCGTGCGACGCCTTCGCATATTCGCATCGATGCTCCGGTGGATTTGCCGTACGGCGACCCGATTGCAGAGTTGCACACGGGCGACCTGTTCGGCGAGATGACGTGCATGAGCTTCTATCCGCGCTCGGCGACGGTGCGGGCGAAGACCGATTGCGTGATGCTGGAGATGCTGCGCAACGTGCTGGACGTGATGCAGAAGAACAAGACGTTCCGCGCGCAACTGGAGGCCAACTATCGCGGCCGCGCGCTGGGGACGCATCTGCGCAGCGTTCCGATCTTCGCGAACATCAGCGAAGAGTTTGTGGATGTGCTGCGCGATCGCGTGGAGTTGTTGCGCTTTGCGCCTGGGCAGGTGATCTGCGAAGAGGGTGGGCCGGCGGATGCGTTTTATCTGATCCGCATCGGCTTCGTGAAGGTGTTTCAGCGACGTGGGTTGGATGACCTGGTGCTCGCATATTTGCCGCGTGGCGGATATTTCGGTGAGATGGGATTGCTGCAGGGAGGCGTGCGCACGGCATCATGCGTTGCGCTCGATCACGTGGAGGTGGTGCGGATTCTTGCGCCGGACTTCCACGAGATGCTGGACCGCTTTCCGGATGTGCGCGGGCATATTGAAGCGACGGCAGCGCAGCGGACTCGCGAGAATGTAATTCTGCAGCAGCGGGCTTCGGCGAAGACGGAGAGTACGCCGCTGCAGCAGTTCCTCGAGCAGGGATTGATGGACGCGCAGAGCCTGCTGGTGCTCGATCTCGAGCGCTGCACGCGTTGCGATCAGTGCGTAAAGGCCTGCGCGGATGCGCATGATGGCGTTACGCGGTTGCTGCGGGACGGCGTGCGGTTTGAGAATTACCTTGTCGCAACATCGTGCCGGCAGTGTCGCGATCCGCGCTGCATGATCGGGTGCCCGGTGGGTTCGATCCGGCGGCGGAATTCGCTCGAGGTGATTATCGAGGACTGGTGCGTGGGCTGCGGTCTGTGCGCGACGAACTGTCCTTACGGCAACATCACGATCCACGAGTTCGACGCAACAGGCAATGCGACGGCGTTGCAGAGCGTGCAGACGGACAAGGATTCGAGCAACACCAACAAGGTGCGCAAGGCGACGTCGTGCGATTTGTGCCACGACCTGGCGGAGCCAAGCTGCGTGTATGCGTGTCCGCATGATGCGGCACATCGGGTGAAGCCGAACGAGTTCTTTACGCAGGTGCTGGGTGTTGATCTCGACAAGGAGGCGGCCTTTGTCGGCAAGAACCGCTGATGCGCATAGATCAAACTCATAAGCCGTGGATGATAGTGACAGTGGCCGCGATGCTCGTGGGCGCGGCGATCTACGTGCCTTATGCGCGGTACACAGCTGTGCCCGGCGGTGGAACGTCGATCGGGTTGATGTTTGGTGCGCTGGCGTTGGGATTGATGTTGTTTGCGGCGCTGCTGAGCGTGCGCAAGCGGTTTCCGATCTGGCGCATTGGGCGAGCGAAGATATGGATGCGCGCGCATCTTTGGCTGGGATTCCTGGCGCTGCCGATGGTGCTATTTCATGCGGCGTTCCATGCGCGCGGGACGCTGACTGCGATCCTGATGTGGCTGACGATCATCGTGGTGGGGAGCGGCATCGCGGGCGCGTGGCTGCAGCACACGCTACCGACGAAGATGTATCGTGAGGTTCCATTCGAGACGATCTACGATCAGATTCCGGTAATACGCGGACAACTTGCAGCGGAAGCCCGCGATCGGGCGACGGAAGTAAATCAGCGGCTGGCGCCGGGTGTGGGGCCGGGAGCGACTGTTGTGGACACGCTGCTGGGGATTCCTGATCTGCAAGCCGAGACGGAAGGTTTTCAGCGATTCGTGGAACGCGAGGTTGGGCCGTACCTGAGTGTGGAACAGGCGCGAAGGTCGTCGCTACGCAATCGCGAGTGGACGCGCGAGCAGTTCGATAACTTCCGCCGGCAGTTTCCGCAGACGGCGTGGGATCCGATTACAGCGATTGAAGAGATTTGCGATGAGAAGCGACAGCTCGATCACCAGGCGCGGCTTCATCGACTACTGCACGCGTGGCTGCTGGTGCATCTGCCGTGTTCGGCTGCGCTGATTCTGCTGGCGATTATTCACGCGATAGGAGCGCTGCGCTTTTAGCCATGGCCATTCGACAGCGCACGACCAAACTCGTTGCACGGCGGCACGACTTGAACTACTTCAAGCGGATGTCGCCATTGCGGGCGTGGCAGTGGTGGCTGGCTGCAGTGGCGCTGGTGGGAGCGGGATTGTGGTTTGGCGGGAGCACGCTGGTACAGGGAAGCTCGGCGCTTTCGGCGGGGCCGTTGTCGGCGTCGCACGCGGTGATGGGGCAAAGGTGCGAGCTGTGCCACGTTCCGGTGGTGGAGGCGACGAGCTGGACGCCTTCATTCGGCATGCGGCGGAAGGTGCCGGACTCTGCTTGCCTGGCGTGCCATATCGCCGAGCCGCATCATCCGATGGAGACAGCGGATAAGCCGACGTGCGGATCTTGCCATGTGGAGCACGCGGGAGCGATGCATCTGGCGGCAGTGGCGGATTCGAGTTGCACGCAGTGCCATGCGAAGTTGGAGCCGCGGGACGGTGTGCTGCGGGTGGCGGCGAGCGTGAAGAATTTTGGCAACGATCATCCGGAGTTTCGTCCGCTGCGTGAGGCGGCGGATGCAGATCGGTCGGCGGCTTTCGCGTTGCGCTTCAATCATGCGGGACATATGAAGGCCGGTCTGACGGGGCCGCATGGAGTGGTGACGCTGGAGTGCTCGACGTGCCATGTGGCTGTGCTCAATGCCAATGGACGCAGCACGGGAGTGATGGCTCCGGTGAACTTCGAGAAGAGCTGCCGGACGTGCCACTCGCTGCAGTTCGACGCGCATGTGGCGGCGGAGGCTCCGCACGACACGCCGGAGAAGGTGCGGGCGTTTGTGGCGCAGGCGGTGGCGTCGTTTGCGCAGGAGCATCCTGAAGTGGTCGATGCGGAGTTGAAGCATTGGCCTGCGGAAGCTCCGCTGCCGGGCAAGACGGTTCTTCCGGCGAGTGTGGTGCTGCCTCCACCGCATACTCGCGCGGAGTGGGTCAGCAATCGCACGGCGCACGCGGAGATGATTTTATGGCGTGGCAAGTGCGGTGTGTGCCATCGCGATCTGAACCCGGAGAGCCGGATGCCGTATGCGCCGAGCGCGATTCCATTGATGAAGGTGGAGGCTTCGGCGCAGCCACAGCATTGGTTCACGGCGGCGGTGTTCAGCCATGCGGCGCACGACGCGGTGAAGTGCGAGGAGTGCCATGCGAAGGCCCTGACGAGTTCGAATGGGACGGATGTGTTGATGCCGGAGATTGCGACATGCAGGCGCTGCCATGATGGGCGGTCGAGCCCTGAGGGGCCGGCATTGAAGGCTGGGCATGCGGAGAGTGGATGCTTCCTTTGCCACTTGTACCATGGGCGGCAGAAACCCGGGTTGACTCCGGCTGGATTCAAGCTGGAGCAGATGGCGAAGCGGTGAGGTTACTGCGGCGTATTGGGTGGAGCGTCAGTCACGGTGTAGAGCTGGCCTGCGTGCAAGTACATGCGCTCCTGCTCTTCGCGATTGAGCGGGCGTGCGCCGCGGCGTCCGAAGACGGTTAGTTGGTTGCCGCTTTCGTCGACGGCACGGTCGCGGTCGACGCCCTTGGAGATGGCGAGCGCCGGCTGGCTGGTGGAGTGCGTGGCGATAAGCTCCGGTGTGGGCTTCGGGCTGAAGCCGTAAAAGGTGTGCTCGGACTTGGAGCTGAAGAGCTGCACGATGCGCATGCCGTTTTTGCCGTCAGCGACGAAGGCGAACTGGCTGGAGCTGACCATGCCGATCTTGAGGTCGTTAGTGTCGTTGAGCTGGCCACCGGCGTTGAACATCTGTTCGAGGTGCGACTGTTCGGGATGCTCGACGTCGACGATGGCGATACCGTTCTTGCCGGCGGAGACGTAGGCGTAGGTGCGCGCGACGTAAATGTTGCGCGCGTCTTCGAGAGGCAGCGTCGCCGCGGTGCGGATGGGGTGGTCGAGGTGCGTGACGTCAAAGACTTTCAGGCCTTCGCGATCGACGACGAAGGCGTAGCGGAATTGGATGGCGATGCCCTGCGGCGCGACGAGGTCGCCGACTTCAGCGGTGATCTTCGGGTGCAGCGGATCGGAGAGGTCGACGACTGCGAGGCCGCGGTTGCAGAGGATGTAGGCGAAGTCGCCCGCGATGGTGATGCGACGGGCTCCAGTGAGTGCACCGTTGGGGTTGAACGTTGCGGCGCGCTTGAGGAAGTTGTTGCGCGGGTTGCCGTCGAGCAGTGTGCCGACGCCGCTCTTCGGGTCGCCCACGACGATGAGGCCTTCTTCGCGATCGGCGACGTAGAGGAAGGCGTAGAGCGGAGCGATGGCTTGCTCTTCGTTCTCGGGGAGTTGCTTGCGGAGCGGATCGAGTGCGAGGGTTGAAGGCGTCGCGATGGCTGCGGCGTTCTTGGTCTTGAGGTAGAACTCCTGGCCGAGTGGAGAGACGGGAGCGGTGATGACGCGCTGTGAGATGTCCTTGACGTCGACGTTGGCAACGTCGAAGATGCGGAAGCCGTCGTGGCCCATCGCAGCGTAGAGGTACTCGCCGCGGAGTTGGAGGTCGAGCACGTTGCCGCCGTGTTCGTAGGCGGTGCGGAGTTTGCGGCCGTTGGCGACGAAGCTGGCGTAGTCGCTGGGGTAGGCCATGTGCTGCAGGTCGCTGCCGGCGATGGCGGGCGGCTCGGTGCTGGCGGCGACGGGAACGGCAGAGAAGCCAGCCTTGCCGTTGGCGACGTAGATGTACTTGCCCATGAAGTTGAGGAAGTTGGTGCCTTCAACGAGCAACTGCGCCATCCAGGCGTTGTTGTCGCCGTTGCGGGCGACGTGGCAGTCAGTGCAGCCCTTCGTTTCTTTGGCGCGAACGGTGTGCGGAACGTAGGTGCTGAAGGCCTGGCCGCTGAAGCCGGGAGACGAGATGGTTTGCTGCTGCTGGTAGAGCCAGTTGCGGTTGGCGTTCTGCGAACTGACGACGATGGCGCAGGCTGATCGAACGGGCGCGATGCGGTTGCCGGTGACGGTGCCGTCGACGCCGAGCATGTAGACGTCGTCGCGCAGCACCATGAAGTTGTAGTTGGTGTAGTTGCGCGTGGTCTGGCCTTCGTTGTGCAGCATCGGCGTCTTCTGATCGGCGGTCATGGAGAGGTGGCAGCCGAAGCAGGACGTAGTCCACGAAGAGTGGCAGCTGTAGCAAGTCATGCGCTGGTCGGAGTGCGCGAGCTGCTTCATGTCCGCGACGTGGCCCCAGGTGACGCCATCCTTCTGTAGCGTCTTCGCGAGGCGGGATTTTTCGCTGTAGTGCGCGTTGCCGGGAGTGATGCTGTCGAGCACCTGCACGACTTCCCACTCGCGGTGGTCGACGACGTTGGAGCGCTGGAAGAGCTTGCCGTCGCGCCAGTAGAAGCGGGCCTGGCCGAAGGGCGTGCGCAGGCGGAGCAGGTTGCTGGAAGCGTCGTGGGCGCTGGCCGGGCCGCTGGTCTTGAGCGTGGCTTTGGCTTCGATGGTGCCGTGGCAGTCCACGCAGCCGATCTCGACGGCGTTGCGGGTTTCGCCATAGAGCTTGCCGTTGCCGTGGACGTCCTGCGTGTAGTGGCAGTCGACGCACTGCATGCCTTTTTCCAGGTGGATGTCTTTGAGGTGGACGGCTTTGCCGAGGTCTTCGTCGTTGGGAAGGAGCTTGCCGTCCTGGTCCAGCAGGTGGCCGTGGCGGTCGCGCTTGTAGACGGCGCGGAAGACCCAGCCGTGGGAGTGGAAGTCGGCGAACTGCGTGTCTTTGATCTTTGCGTTGAACTGCGGTGTGCCGATCTGTTCGAGGAACTTTGGGTCGCTCCACTTACCGCGCGCGGCTGAGCCTTCCGGGTTGCGCATCGCAACATCGTGCGCTTGCTGCGCGGTTGGGTTGTGCTGGTGCGCGGGGTACATGGCGTCGCCGTTGGCTTCGTTGTCCCACCACGTGTAGCCGTAGTAGGTGGTCTCCATGTTGGTGCCGGGGTGGATGTGGCAGGTCATGCACTGGCTGGAGGGAATCTGGCGGGTGAAGACGTGCTGCAGCGGATGACCGCTCTCGGACTTGTTGATGGCGGGGTCGGTTGACTGCGTGTGGCCGCTGTTGCCGAAGGCGGCGATCTGCTCGGAGTGGGCTGGGTCGCGGTCGTTGGCGTAAAGGACGTGGCAGCCGGAGCAGCCGCTGGCGCGGAAGTCGCCAGGCTGGTCATTGGTGCCGGGAAAGTAGAGCAGAGGATCGAGCAGGCGCGTCTTCTGCAGGCCGAGGAAGACGGGGTCGGTGCGGAGCTCGGTGCCGAGGCCGCGGTCGCCGAGCTTGAGATCGGGCTGGCCGGAGGATTCTTCGGTGTTGGGATTGCCGATCTCGCTGCGCTTTTCGCCGCCGCGCTCGAAGACGCGCAGCAGGTTGCCGGGCTCGGAGACCTCCCAGCGTTGTAGTGGATCGAGGTAGGGAAGAATGCCATGCGCGCGCGTTTCCTCGGCGGTTGGCGGAGGAAAGGTGCGCAGGCGCTCGGGCTTGCCGTTGATGTCGTAGGACTCGCCGAAGTGCGCGTTCTTGAGCGGGAAGGCGCCGTTGTTGTAGAGCGCGGCCTCCCACAGCATGGCGCCGTGGGTCATCATGCTGGACTTGACGTTGCGGACTTCGGCAGCGTGACAGACGCCGCAGGTGGTTGCGGCGATGCGGAGATCGCCGGGGTTAGCAAAGCGGACGAACTCGGGGCTCTCTTCGATCCAGTGCGTGTAGGCGCGGACGGGATGGCCGCCGTGCGCGGCGTTCTCCTTGAGGCGCGGCTGGATGTGGGCCTTGCGTTCAGCGGCTTCGTATTCAGGTGACGCTGCTGCGGCCGTGTTGGTGATGGAGGCATCGCCGCTGTGGCAGTCGGTGCAGCCGAGCATGACCGTCGCGGCGATGTGCATGTTGGGGTGCTCGAGGCCGGTGTGGCAGGTGATGCAGCCGGTGGAGGCTGCGGCGGCTTGCTCGGGGGATTCGCCGTAGTGCGGGCCGGTGAAGTTGTGGGTTGATGCTCGTGGTGGGGTCGGCTCTTGTCTCGCTCGGACGATGGTTGTGTGGTGCAGTGCTGTGAAGAGCACGATGCAGCCAGCCGCGGCGCTTATCCACGTGATGACTGTGGCGAAGCGCGAGTGCGGTTGGCGGAGGTGCATGAGGCGAAGTATAGGCATGCGGTGCGTCGATCGGAAGACTATTTAGAACTGGAACCGAACTGTCGTGAAGAGTGAGAAGAGCGTTTGCGAGGTGTAGATGTCGCGGAGGCCGCTGCTTGGGACTAAGGCGGCAGCGCCTCCGCTGATGATGTTGTCCGACAGGAATGGGCGATAGATCACGCCGAGGCTGGCGTCGGTGCCGATGGTGCGGCGGATGGCGTTCTGCTGCAGCAGGAAGACCAGCGGCTGCGTGCGGGCGAACTGCAGGAAGCTTACGTTGCCGATGAGCTTGAGCGTGGGAAGCAGTTTGGCGTCGGCGCCGGCGTTGAAGAGCTGGATGCCGGGGTTGACGAAGTTGGACTGGCCTTCGTCCTTGCTGGAGCGGAGGTCGGGGAGAAAACTGTCGTTGGCGGTGAGCGCGACTCCGGTTCCGGTGAGGCGGATGCCTTCGCGGTTGAAGAAGCTGAACTCGCCGCCGGCGAAGGCTTCGCCATCGACGATGGAGCTGAAGCCGCGGGCCTGGCCGTTGCGTGGGTCGTTGTCGCCGGAGGCGTAGAGGGCGGAGGCGCGGAAGCGGAGCCAGTCGTAATCGCGGGAGAGCTCGACGGCGGCTAGCTGGGCGTTGATGCTGGTGGCGCGGCCGGCGATCTGGTTGAGCGTGTCGGTGCCGAAAGCCTGATAGAAGGCGTGGGTGATGTCGTAGCGGCCGATGTGGCCATCGCCTGTCCAGCCGAGGTAGTGCGCGTCGATGCGGTGGCGCTGCACGAGGCCGATCGGAGCGGGGCGGACGAGGAAGCCGTTGTCGTCGTAGTGCGTGTCGCCGTCGTCGCGGACGAAGTGGTAGCTGAGCTGCGTGGTGTAGCCCTGCGCGAGGAAGTCCTGCACGTAGAGGTTGGCGAGGGCGACTTCGCGGCCGCGGCGGGCGAAGGTGTTGAGGCCGCTGTTGGTGTTCTTCTCCAGCAGGTCGAAGGCAGCGACGTTCCACTGGAAGCGGTTGGAGCGGAGGTTGCCGAAGAGGCGAACTCCGGGTTGCTCATCGGCGAAGATGAAGCCGCGGAAGTCGGAGACGAATTGCTGGATGCCGGCGCGGAGGTTGATGAAGTCGTAGTTGGGACCGACGTCGGCGAGCTTTACTTCGCCGAAGGCTTCCTGCAGGCTGATGCGTGTGTCGAAGCGCGTGGTGCCATCGAGAACGTTGGGGCTGACGATCTTGTTTTCGCGGACGCGAAGGTCGTTGAGGTTCGCGGCGGCGGTGATGCGGATGCGCCAGTCGACGGGGCGGAAGGCGGCGGTGTCGCCGTGGAAGAGGTCGGCGGTGGCGCGGAAGGTTTGCGCGAGGAAGAACTGTCCGCCGTCGCCGAAGAAACCTGGATCGTTGGGGCGCGGTGTGGATTGGCCGGTGTTGACGGGGAGGCGGCGGGCGTCGATGGCGGTGATGCTGTCGCCGGTGAAGCTGAAGAAGGTGCGGCCGAAGAGCGGCTTGTCGCCTTTCAAACGGTTGCGGTTGAAGGGGTCGTACCAGTGGCCCATGACGAAGGGGGTTTCCATCGAAGGGTAGCGATGGTAGTCGGGCATCTCGGCGTTCCAGCGGTCGGGGCGGGGCTGGAAGAGGAGCGAGTCCGCGGGCAGCGGGAGCTCTTGGGGGACGACGACCGCGCCGTCGGCGTCGGGGCGGCGGTTGAGTTCGGTGTAGGTGCTTGTGGTGGTTGTCTCCTGCGGTGACTGCGGGAGTGCGTTGGGTGAAGCCGCGTTGTGGAAGCCGGTGAGGTGGACTTCGATGGAGAGGACTTCGCCGGGGTTGATAACGATGCTGTTGCGGCGGAAGGTTGCGGCGCCGTTTGTTGGCGTGAACAGTAGATCGTAGGTTCCGGGTTGAATTTTGAGGAGGCGGAAGATGCCGTCGCCTTCGCTGCGGGCTTCCCAGTTTGTTGAGTTCGAGGCCGTGAGGAGCTGGATGCGGACTGCGGGAAGTGGGCGGCCCTGCTCGTCGTAGAGGATGCCCTGGAGTGCTCCGGTGGGTGCGGTGCGCTGCTGCGGGATGCGCTGCTGGGCGGGCGCGGTGCGGGCGTCGAGCGGCGGCGCAGGGAGTTGTGCGTGAGTCAGTGTGGCGGCGAGGGCGAGCAGCGCCGTGGCCGTTCGTCCGCAGTTTGCGCCTGCGCTGGAGAGAGTGCACATTCGCTATTGAGCGTACCGCGTAATCGATAGTGCTCGGCAAGAAAAGAGTGCTCTGCTAGACTCCATCGCATGTCCACGTGCGATATCTCGGAGCTGGTTCGGCAGGGAGAGTACAACACCCGGCTGGAGTTTCTCTATCGCGTGGTGGAAGACACGCAGAACACGATTCGGTTCATCGACACCAAGGCGGCGTTCTGCGTGACGCTGCTGAGCGGGATGGCTGCCGTTGTTTTGCAGAAGGTGCATGCGGGGCGGGCGTCGGCGTTCAGCGTGCTGTTTATGGCGTTCATTGCAGCGACGGCGATCTCGCTGGTGGTTTGCCTGCGGGTGATCTTTCCGGTGGTGAAAGCGCCGAAGGGTGTGGCGGCGAACTCCGGCAAGCGGGTGCCGAAGTTTTATATTCACCAGCACCTGAGCCACCATTGGATGCGGCACATGGTGCGCGATTCGGCGGGCGAGGTGCTGAGCGAGGACCATGCATCGTATACCGCGATGATGGTGCATGCGACGGATGAGGATCTGCTGTGCGCGATGTGCGACGAGGTGCTGATGATCTCGCTGATCCGGCAGATGAAGTCGGACCGGCTGCATACGGCGATGTTTTCGCTTCTGGCGACCGTGGCGCTGTTCGCGGCGGCGATGCTCTTATAGGGGTACCCCCCCCTCCCCCTAAAATCTGTTGCCCGGGGCTAAGTGTTTTGGAATGTTGCGATTACAGGCGGGGATCTGCCGTACGCCCTTCATTCTAAAGGGGTTACCTGTCAAGTATCTCATTCTGTTGGGGTTAGGTGGCCGGAAAGTGATTCCAAGCGCTGTTGAGCGGTACGGGAACCCGCAAAGACGTCGGGAATCCAGTTTAGAGTTCAGAGTCTAGAGTTTTGAGTTTGTCGCGGTAGGTGAAAAGGCGGAGCTGCGATCGGACGTTTGCCGGGTCGAAGCCCTTTCTCATCCCTACTTCTATTGTAGAGAGTTCAGGATACCAAGTGGGCCAAGGTTCTCGGAGAGAAATCGCCAGTGTTGGTAGGGGTTTGGTGATTCCTGGCGTCGTGGGGGGCTTGACAGGATTTTGGGCTATTGCTGGGCGAGGGCGTTGTCGATCATCTGGACGTATTTTTTGCTGCGGCCGGCTTCGTCGGTGTCGGGGTTGGCGGTGATGACGGCGGAGAAGTGTTCTTTGGCGGCGGCGAGGAGCGAGACTGAGTTCTGCTCGTTAAATTTGAGGGTGTAGACGAGGCCGAGGCGGTAGTTGGCGAAGAGGTCTTTGGGCATGTAGCGGAGCGCCTGCTGGCAGAAGGTGATGGCGGAGTCGTAGCGCTTCTGCATCCACTCGCAGTCGCAAAGGCCGAGGTTGGCCTGGCCGCGGAGTTCGCGCCAGATGTCGGTTTGGGCGGCGCGCTTTTTCTGGCCCATGCCGAAGAGGTAGCCGGCGAGGTAGTAGTTCAACTGGCCGCCGAAGCCGGAGTCGAAGTTGGAGAGCGCGAGGTAGCTGTTGTACTCGACCTCGGCAGGTGCGGGCTGGTTGAGCTGGCGGAGGCACTCGGCTAACCAGAAGTGGGCTTCGGCGTTTTTTGGGGTGAGAGCAATGGCCTGGGTGGCGGCGTCTTTGCCGTCCTTGTAGTCGGCCTTGCGGGCGTAGGCCTGGGAGAGGAGATACCAGCCCATGCCGTTTTTAGTGTCGCGGTTGGTGACGACGTTGAGTTGGCGAACGGCTTCGTCGAGGTCGCCCGCGTCCAGCAGAGCAGCGGCGTAACTGGCGCGGGCTTCGACATAATCGGGGTCGTTCTCGATGGCTTGTTTGAAGGCGGCGAGCGCGTCCTGGTCTTCGTAGAGGGCGTTGAGGACGCGACCGAGGTAGAGCTGGGCTTGCGAGTATTTGGGGTCAATGGCGATGGCCTGGCGGAACTCTTCGGCGGCCTTCTTGTAGTTCTGCTCGAAGCCCTTGTTGTAGAACTCCATGCCTTTGTCGAAGTGCTCGACGGCAGCGTGGTTGTGGGTGCGGGCGATGAGGATGCGAGCGGAGACGGTGGTGTCCTGGCCGGGGTAGACCTGGACTTCGCGGGGGCCGTCGGGCTCGTAGCCCATGCGAACGGCCTTGATGGTGTGGGCTCCGGGCTCGATGCCGGGGAGGCGGAGCGGCGTGCCTTTGTTGACGATGCCGGCGCTCTTGCCGTCGACGAAGACCTCGGTCGAATCCATGTTGGCTTCGATGATGAGGTTGCCGTACTGCGGTGGAGGGAGGCTGGCGTTCTTGACGTGCGTGGGGTTGTAAGCGAGGACCATGTTGGGGTCGAAGCTGCCGCGCTCGGAGGTGGGGTTCTGCGCGGCGTTGGTGGCGAGACGGACGTTGGTGTGGACGTACTCGGCCAGCTCGTCGGCGGAGACGACGCCGTCGCCGTTGGTGTCGGCTTCGCCCTGGAGGCCTTTGACGACGTAGTAGGTGAAGATGCCGTGGCCTCCGCCCCAGTTGGCGGACTCGAAGCTCTGTTCGCGGTCGCGGGAGGCGGTGAGGGAGAAGAGGGATTTTTGCAGGTCGAGGAGCGTGGCGTTGACCTGGCCGCGATCAGTTTCAGGAGTGATGGCGCCGGAGTGGCAGGCGTCGGTGACGAGGACTTTCCACTTGCCTTTGATCTTGCCGCCGATGTCTTCGCCGAGCGAGGTCATGGGGTAGGAGGTGCCGGGGATGTTGTGGAGGTCGACGTCGTAGGGAGCGAGATAGGCTTTGCCGGCGGAGATGAAGCCGTGGCCGGCGAAGTAGATGAGGACGCGGTCGTCGTCCTTGGTGACGGAGGGGAGCCAGTGTTCGAGCTCGTTGCGGATGTTGGCGATGGTGGCTTTTTCGTTGATGAGCTTGTGCACGTTTTCGGCGGGGAACTGGCCGCCTTCGGCGCTGATGAGCGAGGTGTAGATGTCCTCGGCGTCGCGGTTGGGGTACTCGAGCTGCGCGGAGGCGGGGAGGTTTTTGTAGGACGCGATGCCGATGACGAGAGCGTAGCTGCGCGGGATGGTGACGGGTGCGTTTTTGGTGGCGGGGCCGACGGTTTTGAGATCGCGTGAGTCGGGCTGCTGCTGTTGGGCGGCGAGTGGAAGGGCAATGAGCGTTGCGAGGGCGAGAAGTCTTCGTAGCATGTTGGGCCTCCTTTCTTTTTAGCGGTGGGCGAGACGGAAGGTATAGACGACGGGGCCGGTGGTGACTTTGGAGGTGGATGCTCCGACGGTGACGCTGTCTTTCTTTTTGACGACGGTGATGTCGCGGGAGGCGGCGCCGGCGATGGGCTGAAGGGGAGCGGGGAGGGGAGCGTCTTTGGGCAGAGCGGCGGGGCCGGCGTTGGCGTCGGTGCACTCGCCGCGGGCGCGGAAGATGGTGTCGTTGCAGCGGGGCTTGAGCGAGGAGATGGGGCCGGGAGCGACGAAGGCGTTGGCCGAGGGCGTGACGATGGGTTCGGGGGAGAGGAGGAAGTAGAGGGTGTCAAAGCCCGGGGGGCCGTCGACTTCGAACCAGTCGCCGTTGGAGGGGATGAGGATGGCCTGGCCGCGGGTGACGTGGTTGTCGTTGCCGGCGTCGGGCGCCGGGAAGGCGGTGCGGAAGCTGCCGGAGGAGCCCTGCACCATGACGTAGAGGAAGCCGTCGAAGTCGGAGGTGATGCGGAGGCGGATCTGGTCGCCGGTGGTGAAGACGTGGTCGGAGGCGATGGGATTGACTTTGCCGTCGGCGGATTTTTTCTCGAGCTCGATCTTTACGGCGGCGCGGACGGGTGCGGGTTTGGCGGGCGGCGCGGTTTGCGGAGCGATGAGCGCGAGGGCGAGAGCGGAAGCTCGCGGTAGGGTGAGAAGCATGGACAACCTCCCTGATGCACAACCTTGCAGATACGAACGGGCCCGAGTGCGCGTCGATTCGATGGCGATGATAGCTGACGGAAGGCTCGGGATGCCTGTGAGGGCAACGATACGCGGATGCATGCGGTTTGCCCACAGCGCTCGTCAGACAGCTTCGATTTGCGGTGTAGTCCGACTTACTTTCGAACTGTTACCAATCCGTTTGGCACTTGACCTCGTAAATAGGGGTAGCGTAGAGTCCATCGAAACGTAGAGCCTCACTGACACTCTGATTACGCACCCGGGCCCTGGACGGATTTCCGCCATGATGACCGCACGCGCTGTTGTTCAGAAAGCAAGCCTTGTCTCTGCCTGCTTGATCGCGGCGGGGTGCGGCGGAGGTGTGTTCAACGCGGTGACTGGGCCGACGTTGCCTGCGCCTTCAGCGGTTTCAAATGGGCCACAACTGGGGTATGTGTGGGATGCGGCGAGCCAGACGCTGCGGCCGATCCTGGGGTTGCCGGGATCTTCGCAGGGTGGGCAGCCGGTGACGACAGCGGGCGCTTATGTGTTTGGAGCGGCGTCGGCGAAGAGCTCAATTGCGCTGCTGGAAGCGGCGGATGGATCGCTGAGCGAGATGGCTCTGCCGGCGGGTGCGGCGGCTCCGATTGCGGGTGTGAAAGTGGCGGCTGGCGCGGTGATTGCGTTTTCGCCTTCGGGGCAGAACGCGATTGTTTATGCGAAGGGCGCGAGCAGCGTGACGCTGCTGACGGGATTGAGTTCGACGGTGCAGGTGCAGCCGATTGCGGCTCCGAGCGCGCTGGTGGCCGCGGCGGTGAGCGATACAGCGCAGGTGGCGGCGGTGGCGGGGAGTGGACCACTTTCGCTGAACGCGCTGACCGGCGGCAAGGGTGTGTTGACCTCGCTGGCGAGTTACGGCGGGATGAATTTTTTGCCGGGCGGCAGTGACCTGCTGGCGGCCGATGCATCGAGCGGAGCGGTGATGCTGATTCGCAACAGCGCGAGCTCGCCGGCGCTGCAGACGTTCAACGCTAGTGCGATTTCGGCTCCGGTGGCGGTGGCTGCGTCGGGTGACGGACATTGGGCCGTGGTGGCGAACGGCGGCGATGCGAGCGTGGTGCGGATCGACCTGAGCGGAGGAACGGCGGCGCTGCGGATTGCGTGCGCGTGCCAGCCGACCGAGCTTGCGACCTTTACGGGGAACGCGGTGTTTCGTGTAACGACGGTTTCGACGGGGCCGGTGTGGATGGTGGATGCATCCGCCGCTACGCCGCAGGCGTTGTTTATTCCAGCGATGGTGAAGCCGTGATGGGGATGCGACGCCAACTCGGCGGAGGGCTTGCACTGCTGGCAGCGGTGGCGCTGCCGGTGGCGGCGCGCGCGCAGTACACGATTACGAGCGCGAAGCCTTCGACGATTTCGGCGGGAGCGCCGGGGGCGCAGATCACGATTGGCGGGACGCTGCCGACGTATCCGTCGGGCAACTATGCGATTTGCTTTTACACGGTGCCTGGTCCCAGCGCGGCGTCGCTGAACCCGACCAGCACGACGATCAACATTCCGGCGAGTTATATCCAGTCGATTCCGCCAAGCAGTTTTAATGCGGGGACGTTCACGGCGTCGCTGTATGTGGCGTTCTACGGCGAGACGTGCACGGGCACACCGACGGTGCCGACCAATGTTTACCCGGTAACGATCCTGCTGCCGAGCATAGCCAGCACCGTGCAGGGGGGTGTGCAGGCGCTGAATACGGTGACCTCGGTGCAGGCGCCGCCGTCGCTTCTGACGCTGCTGGGAGCGGACTACATCAAGGGCACCACGGTGTCGCTCGACTGGGGCACTGGGCCTGGGGGCGTTGGGAGTTACGAAATTAATTCGGGTACCGAGATTGGGCAGGTGGTGCAACCGGCCGGGGCGAAGAGCTTGAGCGCTACGGTGTGCAACCAGACGACGAACTACACGTATTGCTCGTCGCCGCTGAGTATTCCGATCAATCCGCTGGTGGCCTCGACGGGAACGTTGAGCGGAATCCCGGACCCATCGAACCCGGGCGATACGGTGACGCTGACGGCACAGTTCGCAGCGACCACGCCGCCGAAGAATCCGGCAGGTGCGCCGACGGGGTCGGTGACGTTCACGGAGAGCTCCACGACGCTGGGGCAGGCGCCGCTGGTGCTGGATACGGCGACAGGGGCGCTCGCGCAGGCATTTACGGGGAGCATGACAGCCGTGCCGGGACCGACGCCGAAGCTGGTGGACATGAACGGCGACGGGCTGAAGGATGTGGTGTACTTCGACGGCTCAGGGGTGTTCTATACGCAGCTCGCCGGGGTTCCCTTTGGGACGTTCGGAAGCACGATGAGCAGCCAGCCTGATCCAGCGTGCTCGGTTGTGGATGATTTTGCGGTGGCTGACTTGAACGGCGACGGTTTGCCGGATGTGGTGTTCACCTGCGAGGAAGGCAGCGTCGATCAGACTGAAGTGGCTTTCGGCGTGGGCGACGGCACGGTGGGGGCGGCGCAGGTGATTTCCGGAGCCTACGGCTATCAGGTGTTGCTGATGGACGTGACTGGCGACAAGATTCTCGACGTTGTTTTGATGGGTGCGGTGAACAACTGCGCGAGTGCCTGCGTGCAGGGGTATGGATTCCAGGTTTTCGCCGGCGACGGAACCGGGAACTTCTCGCTGACGGCCAACTCGCAAACCGCCAACAACCCCGGAAGCCAGATGGTGATGGCGGACTTTGACGGCGACGGGAAGATGGACATTGCGGAGTTGTCGCCGGGCTCTTCCACCGAGATTGATATTTACCTGAACCAGGGCAATGGAACGTTTGGCAACTTTGACGGAACGGAGCAGGTGCCGAATGCGACGTTCCCACTCAGTGGAGGGGGAGAGTACTTCCAACTGGTGACCGGCGACTTCAACGGCGATAACAAGCCGGATCTTGCGGTGGAGTCCGCAGGCGGCGGCAACCAGGTGGTGTATGCCTACAACGTAGGCGCGCCGGCATTCTTTATCGACTCGCGGGCATTCCCCATTCGTGGTTTTGCGCAGTCGCTGGCTGTGGGCGACTTCAATGGCGATGGCCTGGCGGACATTGCGGTTACGGATGGCACGGGCGTTGTGGTTTACGACAGTGGTTTCCGAGGCTTTGCGGCGGACTATGCCGGTCTCACCGTGAGCTCCACTGACCCGGTGGCCGCCGGGCTGGTGGGCGATATCAATTTTGATGGAGACGCGGATATCGTGGTGCTCACGCAGCCGGCTGGGCCAGCTCCCAGCGAGGTGTGGACCAGCTACATCACGAGCGGATCCGCGACGGCAACGCTGCCGGTGAAGTTTGCGAGCGCGGGCACGCAGCCGGTAGCGGCGACGTGGCCGGGCAATGTGAACTTCAGCGGGACTACGGCGAACAACTCGTTCACGGTTAATGATTTTTCGTCGACGACGACGCTGACTCTCAATGGAACGCCGACCGAGTATGGGCAGACGGCGAGCTTCACGGCGACGGTGACTTCGCCTTCGGGAACTCCGACGGGAAGCGTTGCGTTCCTCGACAGCGGCAAGCTGCTGGGCAGCGCGCCGCTGGTGGGCAACACGGCGACGTTCAGCATCGCGACATTGACGGCGGGATCGCATTCGATCACAGCGTCGTACGGTGGCGACTCGAGCTTTCTCGGAAGCGGATCGCTGGCGCAGACGCAGCAGGTAAACCAGGCGACGCCGAGTGTTTCGTGGACTCCGACGGTAGCTACGATCACGTACGGGACGGCGCTGGGGGCGTCGCAGTTGAATGCGACGGCGAGCTCGAAGTATGTGTCGTCGGTGGCGGGCACGTTTGCTTATACACCGGCGAGCGGAACGGTGCTGGGCGCGGGACCGCAGACGCTGAATGTGACGTTCACGCCGACGGATACGACGGACTTCTCGGCGGCGACGGGCACAGCGTCGATCACGGTGACCAAGGTGACGCCGACGGTGATTTGGAGCAACCCGTCGCCGATTACATACGGGACAGCGCTCTCGGGCACGCAACTGAATGCGACTGCGACGGGCATCTCGGGAGCTGTGGCGGGGTCTTTCGTTTACACGCCCGCGGCCGGGACCGTGCTGGGTGCGGGGAACGGTCAGGCACTGAGCGTGACGTTCACGCCGACTGATGCTACGGACTACAACGGGGCTACGGGCGGAACTACGATCAATGTGTCGAAGGCAACGCCAGCGATTTTGTGGAGCGCTCCAGCGCCGATCACGTATGGCACGGCGCTCTCGGCGACGCAGTTGAATGCGACGGCATCGAGTACGCTGGGCGCTGTGGCAGGGACATTCGTTTACACGCCTGCGGCTGCGACCGTGCTGGGTGCGGGCAATGGACAGGCGCTGAGCGTGAGCTTTACGCCGACCGATGCGGCGGACTACAACGCGACGACGGGTGGAACGACGATCAACGTGGGCAAGGCCACGCCGACGATCACCTGGAGTACACCTGCAGGCATCACGTATGGCACCGCGCTTTCGGCGACGCAGTTGAATGCGACGGCGACAGGCACGCTGGGTGCTGTCGCTGGGACGTTCAACTACACACCGGCGGCGGGCACTGTGCTGAGTGCGGGCAGCCAAGCGCTGAACGTGACATTCACGCCGACGGATGCGGTGGACTACAACGGCGCGACCGGCGGGACAACCATCGCGGTAGGCAAGGCGACGCCGACGATCAACTGGAGTGCGCCTGCGCCGATTAGCTATGGCACGGCGCTTTCGGGGACGCAGTTGAATGCGACGGCGACGGGGATCTCCGGTGCGGTCGCGGGAACGTTTGTTTACACGCCAGCCGCGGGAACGGTGTTGAGCGCGGGAACGCAGGCGCTGAGCGTGACATTTACGCCAACGGATGTGACGGACTACAGCACAGCGATTGGCGGGACGTCGATCACGGTGGGCAAGGCGACACCGGTGCTGACGTGGCCGCCGCCAGCGGCGATTGTGCAGGGCACACCGCTTTCCGGGACGCAGTTGAATGCGACCGCCGCGGGAGTTTCGGGCGCGCTGGCAGGGACGTTTGTATACACTCCGGCTGCGGGAACGGTGCTGGCGGCAGGAACTGCACGGCCGCTGAGCGTTACGTTTACGCCGACCGATGCGGTTGACTATGCGACGGCGACGCTGGGCACGACGATCGATGTGCTGACGCTAGGGGTTACGTCGATTACACCGCCGACGGCGAACCTGGGTGATGCGGCGAAGACGGTGACGCTGGTGGGCGTAGGCTTCCTGGCGAACTCGGTTGTGCAGGTGAACGGGACGGCGATTGCGACGACGTTTGTGAATGCGACGACGCTGATGGCTGTGATTCCGGCTTCGAACTTTACGACGGCGCAGACGCTGAGCGTGACGGTGGTCGATCCGACGCAGGGGCAGACCAGCACGGCGGTGAACTTTGTGGTGAATGCGCCGACGGCGACGGCGGTCTTTACCGGGCCGACGACAGTGCAGCCGGCACAGCAGCCGGGGCTGACGTTCACGCTGGGAGCAGCGTATCCGGTGCCGATTACAGCGACGGTGACGCTGACGTTTGCAGGCACTGGAGGAGCGGATGATCCGGCGATTCAGTTTGCAGCGGGCGGGCGGACGTATACTTTCACGATTCCGGCGAACTCAACGACGATCCCGACGATCCAGTTGCAGAGCGGAACCGATGCTGGCACCATCACGGCAACGATGGTGCTGACGGCGGGTGGAAAGAACATCACGCCGGCCAACATTGTGCCGCTGACGATTGTGATTCCGCCGGTGGCTCCGAGCCTGACGAGCGCTACGCTGGCGCGGAGCGGACAGTCGATCACGGTGACGCTGATTGGGTTCTCGAATACGCGCAATGCGACGCAGGCGGTGTTCCACTTTGTGGCCGGGCCGAATGCGTACATCGACAATCCTGACGTCACGGTAAATGTGACGAACCTGTTTACGACGTGGTTCGCCGATCCCACGTCGCAGGCCTATGGATCGGAGTTCCTGTACACGCAGACGTTCAACCTGAATACCGATCAGTCGAGCATTGCGTCTGTGACGGTCACGCTTACCAACTCCGCCGGAAACTCGGCGACGGCGACAGCTCAATGATGAATCGACGCCTCCAATTCGTTGCTGCAACCGCAAGGCCGCTCCTGGCTGCGGTGCTGATCGCGTTGTTTTGCACGCGGCCGGCGTTTGCGATGGTTCCTGCGGCGACGGAGGATGACTCGCTGCCATCGGCGCCGTTGCCGTCGGCTCCATCGCCGGCAGGGCCGCAGAAGCTGGAGATTACGATTCTGGACGGCGAAGGCGCGCTGAATAACATCAAGCAGCGCGTGGCTCGCGAGCCGATTGTGCAGGTGCAGGACGAGAACCACAAGCCGGTGGCGGGAGCGCTGATCCTGTTCAGCGTGCGGCCGGGCTATAACGGAGCGTCGGCGACATTCAATGGCGGGGCGACGTTCAGCACGCGCACGGATGCGAATGGGCAGGCGGTTGGGACGGGGCTGCTGCCGAACGCGATCAAGGGGAACTTCACCATCACCGTGACGGCGACGCTCGGCGCGCTGACGGTGGTTGCACTGATTCACCAAATGAACGGCAGCGGTGGGGGCGGCTCGAATAATTCGCAGTCATCGAGTGGGGCTAATGCAACAGCGACGGTGGCCCATCACGGATGGGTGAAGTGGGTGCTGATCAGTGGCGGCGTGGCAGGTGGCGCGGTGCTGGCGGTGGCGCTGACGCACACCACGAACACGCAGATCAGCGTGGGCGCTGGTGGCGTGGGGCATCCGTAAGATGGTGGGTTGAAGAAGAAGCCTGGCTACAGACCCTGCGGCGAAATCAGGATGAGCGTTACGCTTTTTTCAGTGGTGCGCTTGTGGGGGGTGCCGCGTGGGATGAATACCGAGTCGCCCTTGCGGAGCGTGTAGCGCTTGCTGCCTTCGGAGGCGGGGGCGAGCCATTCGCCGGGCTTGGTGTTGCGAGGATTCTGCGGGGTTCCGCCGAGCTCATAGGTGGTTTCGCCTTCGAGGATTTGGAAGATGTGGTCGCGGTGCTCGTGGTACTCGAACTCCTTGCCGGCTTTTTTTACTTCGGTGGTGACGACCATGGTGACGGTGGGCGAGTCGACCAGCGAAGCGTTGCCGGGGTTGGCCTGGGTCTGCTTTACGGCGGTCGCGATCTGCTCGGCGGTGAAGAGCTGGACGGGCAGAGGAGCGGAGGGCGCGGGTGTTTCGGCCGGGGCGGTGCGCGCAGCGACGGCGAGCGATGCGGCGGCGAGAGGAGCGGTCTGCAGGAGCTTGCGGCGAGTGAGGTTCGTAGGCATCGGGGAGGTCCAACACACTTCCAGGGAAGATTTAACTGCAGCGTTGCGATTGTGCGGCGTGCGGTGGGGGCTCGTCAACTGCTAGCGGCGGAGCGTGATTTTGTTGCTGTCGGTGGCGCCTTCGATGACGGCTTCGTACGCGGAGGATGGAGTGCGGTGGAGGACGATGTCGGCCGGTGTGGCGAGCGAGAGGATGGCGTGGCCGTCGCGGGAGAGGGTGCCGCAGTGGCCGCAGGCTAGCTTGTCGATCGTGCCGGTGGGTGTGGCTTTAATCGCGAGGACGCCGATGTAGGTGCCGGTGTAGCGATGGTGGTTGAGGTCGATGGAGAAGGGTTGTGGCTGGTTGTTTTCGAGCGAAGGGAGATCGGTGAGAATGACGCTGCCGTCTTCGAGTTCGCCGCCGGTCTCTTTTAGCGCGGAGGGCTGGATGCCGAGTTTCGGAATGGCGGCGGTGCTGAAGGTGGTGGAGCGGGCGTGGGAGGCGATGCGGTTGAAGAGGGCGTCGATGGGCTGGCCGTCGAAGTCGCGGGTGGCGGTGCCTTCGAGCATAAGTGCGCCGCCGGCTTTGGTGTATTGATCGAAGAAGGCGAGCGTGCTGTGCTTGGCGTATTGCGGATATAGATAGACGATGGCGCGGAACGTGTGGCCGTTGAGGGTTGGATGGTTGTGGGCGTCGAGGTGGAGCGCGCCGTTGTCGATGAGCTCGGAGGGAACGACGGCGCAGCGGAAGCCGGCGTCCCAGATGGCCTGGACTTTTTCTTCGATGTGAAGCGAGCCATTGATGTCGAAGATGTTGCGGGCGTCGTGGTCGGGGTACCAGTTGAGCAGCGCGGGCATGCCGAAGACGACGAGCAGTGGGAGCTGCGGCGGTGCGGGGTTGAACTGGTTGAGGAGGCGGATCTTGCGCTCGACGGGCATCTGCGTGGAGAGGAAGGGTTGCTGCGAAAGGTCGGTGCCCCAGCGGCCGGTGTCGTTGTAGCCGTGGTAGTGGAGGCGGGCGTTGAATCGGGCGTCGTTGAGGGCTTTTGTAGCGAAGCGATGGATGTCGAAGCCGTAGAACTGGTCGTACATGATGTTGCCGGGGTGGGAGACGAGCAGGCCCATGCGCAGGGGGAGCGAGAGGTCTTCGTCGCTCATGCCGTACTGGCGGGGGATGGTCCACCAGTCGATGCCGGTGGCCCAGGGCTCGTCGTTGGTGAGGTGGTTGTGGAAGGTGTTGTGGATGCCGGCGAAGGTTTGCGGGCCGAAGACTGCGCGGGAGTGGTCGAAGAACTGTTGCTCGATCTGGAGCGGGCCTTTGCGGAGGAAGTCCCAGTACTCGTCGATGGCTCGGATGGTGACTTCGGGGTGGCCGGAGGGGGCGTAGCGGGTTTCGAAGAGGGTTTGGGTGAGGTCGAGGTGGGTGAGCTTTTCGAATTGCGCAGCGAAAGCCTTGCCGCTGAATTGGCCGCGGTAGGGCTCGGTGGGCGTCATGGGGACGCGGACGTAGCCGAACTCGTCGAGCGCGGTGCCGTCGAGTGGGACGTCGCGGTACTGGTCGATGGCTTCGTTGACCCACCTGGTGTAGGCGGGGCTGAAGAGATCGAGGGCGCGGAACCAGGTGGTGGACATGGTGAAGGCGGTGTAGCCGGCGAAGGTGGGGCCGAGGTGGAGCGTGACAGCGAGTGAGCCGGCTTGTGGGGAAGTGCTGGTGGCTAGTGCGGTGACGTCTTTGAGGGTGGTGGCGTCGTAGGCTCCCGGTGCGGTTTTGCGGAAGACGAAGACGCGGAGGAGCTCGGTTTTTTCGGCGCGGGTGGAGCGGAGCTTGATGGTGGAGGTGATGGTGGCGGTGCCGGTAGAGTCGAGCGTGGACTCGCCGTTGGCGATGACGGTTTGCGCGTCGTCGAGAGGGAACTTGCGGAGGCCGTCGATGTCCTGGATGTGGATGGTGGCGCCGATGCGGAGGCCGTTCTGATGCGCGAGACGCACGAGGTGAGAGATCGCAGTGTGGGCTTCGGGAGAGTCAGAGAAGTTGACGCCGCCGCGCGCGGTGAGGAAGGGGAAGTCGAAGACGGTGTCGTGCGCGATGTGCTGGATGTCGCGCGTGTACTGCGCGGGGTCGAGTGTCTCTGGCGTGACGAACCAGTAGAGGAGCTCGGGGTACTGCTGGTTCTGGATGGGTTGCTGGTAGCGGACGGTGACCGGGATAGTGGTTTGTTGCGCGAACGTGAGTGGTGCAGCGAAGGTGAGCGCTGTGGCGGCGAGGGCGAGTGAGTTGAAGCGCATGCGTGGTCCCTATTTTTGCAGAGCGGTGCAGGTGAGTTATTGCCAGACGACCTGGTGTTCGCCGGGTTCGAGCTGGATGGTGACTGTGCTGGTGGCGGCGTCGTAGGTGAAGGCGAGGGGCTGGCGCTTGTAGTAGGGCACGTGGCGATCGCGCGGCCAGGCCATCTGCTTGTCCCAGTCAGGGTCGTTGAACTCGAGCTTGCCGCTGTAGGCGTGGAGGACGAGCATCTTTGTGGGCGCGGCGTCGACGTGGAAGCTGATGGAGACGAAGAGCGGGGCGGTGGGTTCCTCGCCTGGAACGGCGCGTGGCGGGTTGAGGAGCAGCGTGGTGTCCAACGGCCACGGGGTTAGGTCGAAGCTGGCGCGCTTGTCGGTGAGCGAGACGAGAGCGTTGACGGTGGCGGGATAGCGATCACCCCAAACGGGTGTTGCGAGTTTGGTGGTGATGAGCGGATGGTTGTCTTGGGAGAGCGATGTGCCTTCGATGAGAGCGAAGGATTCGTTGTGGCCGCTGCTTGAAGAGAGGACGCCGCATTGGCCGTTGGTGGTGAGCGCGCCGGTGGTGCTGGTGCCGGTGACGAGGACCTGCTTGTTGTTGAGTGTAAGACGCTGCGAGGTGGAGCTGAGGGACTCCATCTTCCACGGGTTGGTTGCCGTGCTGAACGGCATCAGGACGTTGAGGAAGTCGGTGGTGGCTGCCTGCTTTTGCAGGATGAGGAGCGAGAAGGTGGCCCAGCGATCGGTGGGGTGCTGAAAAGGAGCGTCGGCGTCGAAGCCGGCGTAGTAGGGCGGGATGTTCGCGGTGGACTTCGAGACGGTCGTGATGCGTTCGCCGGCGGGAAGGATGGGGAGGACTTGCACCTTCGCGACGTTGTCGCCGAAGATGAGCGCGCCATCTTTGCCGAGCGGCGTGCCGACGGGAGTGAGGTACCACTCGTAGGGTTGTGGCTGCGCGCTGTCGAGGTGGTCGGCGACGATGGTGAGCGAGTCGGCTGAGAACCAGATGAGCGAGCGCTGGTGTTGCACGGCGTCGTAGGTGCGGACGCGCGCGGAACTGTAGGCGACGGCACCGAGGTCGGCGAAGGCGTGGAGTTGCGAATCGGCGGGGTCGATGTTCTGCTGCGTGCGCTCGTAGGTGAAGTCGGCGCCATGGTCGGCTTGATGTTTTTTGTATTGGCCGTCGAGGCGGTTATAGCCCCAGGGGTTGCCGAGGCCGATGGTGCTATGGCCGACGGTGGCCTTGGAGAAGCCACCGTAGACTGACCAGTCTTCGTAGCGACCGTGGCGTCCGGGGTCGGCGATGACGGGCTGGCCGTTGTAGTGGAGTTCGAGCTCGAGGGCGTCTTCGTGCGCGTGGCCGGAGATGACGGGCCCACGCTGGGCTTCGCGGCGTCCGATGAATGAGCTGCCAAATTTGAAGAAGAGGGCGTCGGCGTGATCGTCCCAACCGGAGCGAAAGGCGGCGTAGCCGGAGAGCGGGAAGAGCGCGGAGAGTTGGGTTGGTTGCCGCGTGGGCTGGCTGAGATCGATGTGGGCGAGGTAAGTGGCGTTGGTGTCGGCCCAGGAGCCGTGCTCGGCGCGATCGAACATCATGGCGGCGGTCCATGTGAGCTCGGGATCGGAGAGTAGCGCGCCGCCGGTTTCGAGGACCGTGTGGGCGTCGTTGTTGCGGTCGGCGTCGCCGACGGCGAAGACGTGGCCGTCGGGCGTGGTGAGGTGGAGACGCCAGTGGAGGGTATCGTGGAGGCGGTCGGAGATGGCGGGGATGGCGAGATAGTCGGCGACGCCTAGATTTTTGTTGACGATGGCGAAGTTGAAAAAGGCTCGCGTGGACAGGCTCCAGTAATGCGTGGAACCTTCGCTGTAGGCGCCGTCTTCGCCGTAGCCGTTCATGAGGTACTCGACGAGCTGCGACTCGGATTGGCGGAGCCAGCCTTTGGACTCGGGGAAGTCAGGGTAGAGCATGGCGATCCAACTGAGGGTGGAAGCGGAGAAGACGTGGAAGTTGAGGCAGAAGTCCTGCTCGCGTTTGTCGTCGTAGCCGAAGCTGTAGGGGTTGTCGAGGAGCCAGAGCTCGAAGAAGTGGCCGGCCTGGTGCATGACGTCGCGGACGGCGGCGTGGTCGGCTGCGGTGAAGACGTTGAACTGCGCGCCGATGTCGTAGGCCTCGATGAAGCCGGTGGTGGCTTCGCCGTCGTGGATGCCCATGCCGTGCCAGTAGTTTTTCTTCTGCCGCCAGCCGAGGTCGGCGAGCATCATTTCGCGGAGAACGCGCTTGTTGGCAGGAGAGGGATCGAGCGCGGTCTGGATGGCGAGGGCGTTGTAGTGGAGGTCGCGGTCGGCGCTGGCTTGGCCGAAGGCCATGATGGCGTCGGTGGAGGGCGCGGGCTGGGTGGCGGGGAAGAGCCTGTTCCAGCGGGCGACGGCGTCGGCGGATTCGGTCTTGATCTGCTGGTAGGCGAGGTGGAGGCGAGGGTCGCTGGCCTGGGAGCGGAGGCGGGCGAGATCCTGCGCGGTGGTGAAGTAGCCCCCGCGTTCGACGATGGGTGTGGCGGCGTGGAGGGCAGGCAAGAAGGCCGAAGCGAAAGCGAGCAGGCAGGCGAAGCGAATCAACCGCATGTGGATCAGTACCTCGAAGTGTTGGGGCGCGGCTGCGGTGTTGGTGTTGCGGAGCACGCCGGGCGGAGTGGCAGCGACGTGATGTCCGCTGGAAGATGCAGGATGTGGATGGTCAACCTCAAAGAGTCTGGCGGCTGGGGCTCGCGCTGACAAGGGAATTTACCGTAAGGAGTGAGCGAGGTTGGGAAAGGCCGCGTAAATCAAGGGTTCGCGGATGCGAGCGCGGGCTGATTCTTAACGGTGTGAAGTGGATGTGACAGAGGGTTGCGGACTGATTGCATGTTGCGGGAGCGGCTCCATATACTCGGTGGTCATGCGGAAGCTTGGTGTTTGCGTTGTGTTGGGATCGATGTTTTGCGCGGTGGCTTGTGGAGCGCAACGGGATGGTGTTTCGTACGTCAATCCGCGGATTGGAACGCAGCGAAGCGCGATTGGCTACGGCGGGACGATGCCGTTTGTGGCGGCTCCGTTCGGCATGACGGACTGGACCGCGCAGACGCGGCAGAACAAGATCAGCGTGACGAGCTACAACTATGCTGACCCGACGATCTCCGGGTTCATAGGGACGCACCAGCCGGCGATCTGGATGGGCGACTACGGCTACGTGACGCTGATGCCGGAGGTGGGCGAGCTACAGGTGAAGCCGGAGGACCGGCAACTGCTGTTCAAACATGGCGATGAGGTTTCGCGGCCGGATTATTACGCGGTGAATCTGGACGCGCAGGCTGCGGGGGTGATCCGGGTGGAGATGACGGCGAGCGAGCGGTGCTCGATGATGCGTTACCGGTTTCCGGCCAAGGGAACGGCTCGGGTGCTGGTGGAGGCTTCGCGGCCGGGGATCGAGGGGTTTGCGGCTGTCGATCTGAAGGCGCACGAGATTACGGGGTACAACCCGCATCGCATGGATGCGCACCTGGGGCCGTTCAAGCTGCCGCACTTCAAGGGTTACTTTGTTGTGCAGTTTCGCGAGGTTCCGCTGGAAGAGAAGACGTATGGGATGGAGAGCGCGGCAGCGGATGCGAGCCGTGGAGCGTATGCGGAGTTTGCGCCGGGCGAGACCGTGGAGGTGCGCGTGGG
>JAZKBC010000015.1:32838-34261 GCA_040388825.1 Acidobacteriota bacterium
CTCGTTCCTGAGCGTGGAGCAGGCGCGCGCGAATCTGGCGAAGGAGATGCCCGACTGGAACTTTGAGGGCGCACAGCGGCGGCTGCGGGCGGTGTGGAACGAGAAGCTGAATCGGCTGGCCGTGCAGGGAGCGACGGATCTGGAGAAGACGCGGCTGTATACGGCGCTGTATCACACGCTGCTGTATCCGCGGGAGTTCTCCGAGGATGGGCACTACTACAGCGCCTACGACGATGCCGTGCATGCGGGGGCGAGCTACACGTCGTTCTCCATCTGGGATACGTTTCGCGCGGAGAATAGCTGGGTGACGCTGGTGGCTCCGGAGCGCGTGGATGGCATGATCACGGCGCTGCTGCAGAACTTCAAAGAAGGCGGATGGATGCCGAAGTGGCCGAATCCGAGCTACACAAACATCATGATCGGCACGCATGCGGATTCGATGGTGGCGGAGGCGGTGCGCAAGGGATTCCATGGCTTCGATCGCGATGTGGCGTGGCAGGCTGTGTATAAGGATGCGATGACGCCGCCGGATGGCGACACGACGCGGCGGTGGCTGGATCGCGAGGAGCATACGCCGTATGAGGGGCGGGGTGGGCTGACATACTACAAAGCGCTGGGATTTATTCCGACGGACAAGACGGATGAGGCGGCGTCGCGAACGCTGGAGGACAGCTACGACGACTGGTGCGTGGCGCAGGTTGCGAAGGCGCTGGGTAAGCAGAAGGATTACGAGATTTTTCTGCAGCGGTCGCTGAATGATCGCCACTTGTATAACCCGGCAGTGGGGCTGATGAACGGCAAGACCTCCGATGGCAAGTGGGCTCCGCTGGGCGGAGAGAGAGATGGGCTCACGAATCGGTCGGTTTCGGGATGGACCGAAGGTGATGCGTGGGTCTATACGTGGTCGCCTTTTCATGACCAGGCCGGGTTGATTGAGTTGCTGGGTGGGCGCGAGAACTATGATGCGAAGCTCGATCAGCACTTCAGCGGCCGGCACAACATTCATAGCAACGAGCCGAGTCATCACTACGGCTATCTGTACGACTTCGGCGGAGAGCCGTGGAAGACGCAGGCGAAGGTGCGCGAGATTGCGGCGAAGGAGTACGGCTTCGACCAAGGCGGATTGGACGGCGACGATGATTGCGGGCAGATGTCGGCGTGGCTGCTGTTTACGGCGATGGGCTTTTACCCGGTGAATCCGGCGAGTGGGGAGTACATGATCGGCAGCCCGCTGTATCGCGAGATGAGCCTGCGGCTGGCGAACGGAAAGACGTTTCGGGTGGTTGCGGAGAACAACTCGGCGACGAATGTTTATATTCAGTCGGCGACGATCGACGGCAAGCCGCTGAAGGTGCCGGTGATTTCTTGGGAGCAGATTCAGGCTGGATCGACGCTGCGATTTGTGATGGGCGCGAAGCCTTCG
>JAZKBC010000015.1:34271-38291 GCA_040388825.1 Acidobacteriota bacterium
CAGCGAGTGGCGACCTGCCTTGATTGAGGCGAAGTAGTCGCGGCCTGAAGGCGCATGATGGAAGTGGAGGGCAAGACTATGGCGGGTGACTTCGAAGGCAAGGTTGTGCTGGTGGCGGGTGGAACCGGCGGGCTTGGGCGAGGCGTTGCGCTGGCGTTCCTGGCGCAGAAGGCTCGGGTGGTGGTGACGTATCGCCACGAGGAGGAACTCGCGGCCTTGAAGGATGCGGCAGGTGCGGATGCGGCGACGCTGAGTGCGTTCGTGGCGGATGTCACCAGCGTGGAGGCAGCGGCGAAGCTGGTGGAGGCCATCGTTGCGCAGTTCGGCAAGCTGGATGCGCTGGTGAATACAGTGGGCGGATACGTGGGCGGCGTGAACCTGTGGGAGCTGGATCCGGATGCCTTTGAGCGGATGCTGAATATGAACGTGCGCTCAGGTTTTGCGCTATCGCGCGCCGTAGTGCCGGTGATGCTGAAGCAGAAGAGCGGATCGATTGTGAATGTGGCTGCGAAGGCGGCGTTCGATCACGGCAAGGGAGCGTCGGCGTATGCGGCGTCGAAGGCTGCTGCGGTGGCGATGATGGACTCGCTCGCTGCTGACGTGAAGGGGATGGGCGTGCGGGTCAATTCGATTCTGCCAAGCATCATCGATACGGCTGTGAATCGGAAGGCGATGCCCGATGCGGCCTTTGATCTGTGGCCAAAGCCGGAAGAGATTGCGCGGGTGGTGTTATTTCTCTGCAGCGACGACGCGAAGGTGGTGCATGGAGCGGCGATTCCTGTGTACGGCGAGAGCTAAGACTCGGCCTGGTACCAGCGGTAGCCGTGCTTCTGCTCCTGGTCGGCTTCCTTCAGGCGATCGACTACCTGTTTGCGGCGCAGGTTTCCGACTCCGGCGGTGATGAGCTCGATCAAGGCGATGGGAGCGACGTAGCTGGCGGCGAACGACAGGCTGTTGATGGGCACGATGACCAGCTCGTTTGAGAAACGCGCCAGCGGTGAGAGCACGGAGTCCGCGATGCCGATGCAGTAGGCGCCTTTTTCGCGCGCCTTCTGAATGCCTTCGATGGTCATGCGCAGGCCGCGGCGAAAGCTGATGCCGATGACCACATCGTCCTCTGTGCAGGAGCGCACCAGATGCGTCGCGCGGCCGGGATTTGTAGCGGCGAGTACCGGAAGACCGGCGATGGTGAGGTGGTACTCCATGTAGTCGACCAGCGAGGACGCCATGTCGCCGCCGAGCAGAAGTATCCGCTTGGCATTGTGAATGCGCACGGCGATGTTGAGCACCTGGTGGAGATCGACGTGATGTGTAAGGAAGTCGAGGTTTTCCTGGATCTGCTGGCGCGAGCCTTTGAGGAACTTGGGCGTCTGAGTGTTTTCGCCGGCGGACTGCATGCTGTCGAGGATGGTCGCGCTGGTGACGGAGAGGTCATGCAGGTAGCGCTGGAAGCTTTTGTAGCTTTCAAAGCCAAGGCCCTGCACGATGCGCACAATGGTCGCCGGCGCCGTGGCCAGCCGCGAAGCCATGTCGCGGACGTTGAGCAGAACGAACTCGCGCGGGTTCTCGAGGACCGGGCGGATGATCTGCTGGCGCTTTTCACTGAGTTCGTGCAGCCGCACGGCTGACCCAAAGTGTCCCGGCGCGGTCTTGGGGGCTTTCCGGTCGGGCATGGGGTCGAGTCCTTGCAGGTTGGGGTGCGGTGCTGCAATCACCCTACAACAAATTCCGAACCAACCGTACCAATTGAATCAAACTGACCGGGCGGGGTCTGGTCCGGGGCGGCGAGACGCGGATTTTCTCGGCGAAACGCCTGTCTCTCTCAGGAAAAGCCAGCATTTTGCCCGTTCGGGGCCGCTGTGGCGGGTTTCGCCAATTCCCCCAGAACGCGAAATGGCCAATGTTGGGGCGGGGAAGGGCATGGCCTCCGGATTTCTCTTGACACTGGAATGTAGCTGGAATAACGTCGCAATCATAGTGAAAATGCTGTACCGAGTGAAACAAATGCTTCACTCTCACGGAATTGTGAGCCGGCCAGACTGTAAAAAAGGCCGCGGGCAACAACAGGTGTCAGGTTGAGTAGCGCCGCGGGACAAATATGCGGCCATCGATTTTCTTTTTAACGGGGAGGCAAAAAGGGTATGAATATTCCATCGAAGTGGATTAAAGGTGTGTTGGCAGCCGTAGCGCTGTTGGCGTTTGCGGCCACAGGGTACGCGCAGGACGCGTCTACCGGCAGCATCAGCGGAACGGTCAAGGACTCCACTGGAGCTCTGATCGCTGGCGCAACGGTAACCATCACCAATACCGATCGCGGCGCCGTTCAGCGCACGCTCGTCACCAACAGCTCCGGCTTCTACACAGCCACCTCTCTTCCGCTGGGTCACTATGTAGTGAAGATCGACGAAAAGGGCTTCAAGGCCGAGACTGTCACGGGCATTCAGTTGCACGTCAGCGACGCCCTCACGGTAAACGGCGCGCTGTCTGCTGGAAGCGAAGGCGAGTCGGTGCAGGTGGTGGCCGAGTCGCAGGGTGTTAACCTGCAGGATGCAACATCCGCCGGCCTCATTAACAGCACGCAGATCAATGAGCTGGTCATGGTCTCGCGTAACTACGAGACGCTGATCAACCTGCAGCCTGGCGTCGCTTTTGGTGGAACAACGGACCAGTTGCAGCGCGGTCCGATCGGCGTGAACGGAGCATCCTCGGTTGTCGCCTTCTCGGTGAATGGCGGTCGCAGCACCTCTAACAACTGGACCATTGACGGCGCCGACAACCTCGATCGTGGCGCGAACCTTACGCTCTACGTTTATCCCTCGTCCGACTCCATCGGCGAGTTCAAGACCCTGCGCGGCCAGTACAGCGCGGCGAACGGCCGCAACTCCGCGGGTCAGGTCGATGTCGTCACCAAGTCCGGAACCAACTCCATCCACGGAACTGCGTATGAGTACTTCCGCAACGACTTCATGGATGCGAAGACCTACATCCAGGATTATCTCGGCCAGCCGATCACCAAGTACCGCTACAACGACTTCGGCTTCTCGCTCGGCGGTCCGGTCTTCATCCCTCATCTCTACGACGGCAAGAACAAGACGTTCTGGTTCGTGAGCGAAAACTGGCTGAAAGAGATCACCTATACGTCCGGCACGACGGGCGTCAACATCCCGACGCCGGCTGAAGTCGCGGGCGACTTCAGCAGCGAGTGGTACCTGGATGGCGCGACCGGCAGTCCGACGAAAGGTCAATGGATTCAGGGTCCGGTTAATGTTTGCACGGCCTTCACAACCAACTCCGCGACCCAGCAGAACACCTGCACGGCTGCCGGCACGAAGGTGACGAACATGTCTCCGACCGCCCAGGCCTACCTCAAGGACGTCTATAGCAAGATTCCCCAGAACACCCCGGCGCAGCAGCAAGCGTACGCGGCCAGGGGCATTGACCCTCACTCGCTCTACGCCACCCTCCGCAACGAGTACCCCAACCTGGATTCGGTCGTTCGCATCGATCAGCAGCTCGGATCGCACGTTACGGCCTTCTACCGCTACGTTCATGACACCTTCCCCGAGTTCATCGGTGCCGGTACATTTACGGCCGTGCCTATCCCCGGTCTTTCCAGCACGTATTCGAGCGCTCCGGGAACGCAGCATCTCGGCAAGGTCACCTGGACCGCAACCCCGACTATCGTCGCCAACATCGGCTACGCGTATTCCACCGGTCAGATCGTGACGAGGCCGACCGGCGGCATGCTGCAATCGGCGTCCCCCGATATCAACATCCCGGAGCCTTACGTCAACACCTCGGGCATTCAGCCATCGATCGTTGTTTCCGGGTTCCAGTCAATTACCGCAACGCCGGTTTACCTCGACTTCGGCAAAGACCACGAGGCGTTCGGCGACGTCACGAAGGTGCTTGGCAATCACACTTTCATCGCCGGCATTGCCTATCACCACTACAACAAAGTGGAAAACTCCAACGCCAACGTTCAGGGCTCCTTCAACTTCACCAATGACGCCGGGTACT
>JAZKBC010000015.1:38301-40131 GCA_040388825.1 Acidobacteriota bacterium
CTGCCTGCCGGTCAAACCCAGACGGCGACCATCAACCAGGCCCAGGCCTTCGCCAACTTCCTCATCGGCAACGTGAATAACGGCTTCTCGCAAACCAGCCGCAATCCGACGGCTGACATGAACCAAAACATCTGGGGCGTCTTTTTCCAGGACAACTGGAAGATCAAGCCGCGTCTGACCCTCAATCTGGGCGTCCGGTACGATTACAACGCTCCCCCTACGGATGCATCCGGGTTTTTGAACAACTTCGATCCAGATACCTATTCCGCAGCCAATGCCCCCACGATTGCCAATAACGGTTTGATCTGCCTGACAGATGCCACCTGCTACCAGAACGGCAGCAATGCTGGGCAAAAGACGACGGCCAATACCGCGGCAGACTATGCCGGCGTGAATTACATCAACGGCATGATCTTCGGTACGCCCGGTGCAAACAATAACAATCAGGCATCGCCTTTCGGCGCGGCTGTCAGCACCTCGCAAAAGAACAACTTTGCCCCGCGTGTCGGCTTCGCCTATGACCTGTTTGGCGATGGCAAGACCGCGCTTCGTGGTGGTTACGGTATCGCGTACGACGAACTCGAAGTGAGCGCCTGGGAAACGACCGTCGGTCCCGGTCAGTCCTACGGCGTCAACCCTCCGGGCGCGTCCACTTTCACGATTAGCCAGACCTCGCTGGACAGCCCCTCCGGAGGTGCTTCAAACAGCACCCGCAGCACGACGCCGGGGCATCTCTACGCAGTCCCGCTTAACACGAAGACCCCCTACAATCAGCAGTACTCGCTCGGACTTCAACAGCAATTCAGTCCGAAGCTGTTCCTGGAGTTGGGTTACTTCGGCACTCACGGTATCCACTTGGGCGGCCAGGAAGAAATCAACCAGCCGCATCCGGGTGCATGGCGTGGAAAGGTCGATCCCCGGCTTTCGAACTATCCGTCCACAGCAGTAACCTGCCAGCAGAACGGTACAACGATTCCAATCTTCTGGAACTCCACCTGCGATCGCGTACTGAACCAGATCAAGCCGTACCTGGGCTATTACGCGATTGACTCGCTGCGGACAATCTTCAGCGCCAACTACAACGCGTTGCAGGCCAAGATCACACTGCGTGGCAAGGGCAAGACCTACATCGATGGCAACTTCACCTGGTCGCGTGATCTGACCAATACCCCCAGCAACTCGACGTTCATTCAGGATATCTACAACGTCAATGGAGACTACGGTCGTGCAGCCTACGATCGCAAGCTCATCTTCAACATTGACGGCGTGTATGAACTGCCCTGGTTCCGCGAGCAGCGTGGCATGGTAGGCCGTCTGGTTGGCGGATGGGAAGTCTCGGGCATCCTTTCGATGGCCTCCGGCATTCCTTACTCCGTCAGCTCGAGCGGCGCCACGGCCATCCAGTACAACGGTGGTTACGCGCAGCCTATCTCCTATGCATCGAATCCTGGCAATCTGGCCAACGACAACGCTGGTCTTGCGCTGCTGGGCAGCACCAACGGCGGCATTCGTCCTGATCAGGTCGGCAACCCGAACGACGGTAACGGAAAGGCTTTGCGTCAGGGGCATAAGTACCTGAACTCATCCAGCCTTTACGTAAACACCGGTGCATTTGTGGCGACCGACCCGAACAGCGATCGCCCGGGAACCGCAAGGCGTGGAACGCTCAATGGACCCGGTTACGTTCGCCTGGATGTGGGCGTGTTCCGCAACTTCCGCATCTACGACCGGCTCACCTTCCAACTGCGTGGAGAAGCTTTCAACGCGGCGAATCATCCCAACGCAGCGACCATTGGCACGTCGGCAACATCGACCACCTTTGGCGAGGTT
>JAZKBC010000016.1:0-6800 GCA_040388825.1 Acidobacteriota bacterium
GTGAGGAGAGTGGTGCCCGCGAGGGCTTGCAGAAGTTCGCGGCGGTTCATTGCGCTCCTTTAGTGAGGCGGACGCCTGTGCCTCCGGGGCTGAAGCCCCTTCTGTTGCTAATGGGTTTGACGATCTTCAAAGCCGGTGGATGCGTTAAGAAGCCCTCGAAGATTGCCAAGCTGACCTCAGCGGCTGAAGCCGCCGTTCAATGGGGGCACTTACGGCACGACTGAAGTCGTGCCCTTAACGGTTTTGCGACTGCGCCCGTGTCCTTAACGATTTTGCGACTGCGCCCGTGTCCTTGACGATTTTGCGACTGCGCCGTGCCCTTAACGATTTTGCACCTGAGTCGAATTTTGCAGAAGGCTTACTTCTCGAAGACGACTACGGCGAGGCCGTGGGCGGGGACGGTTAGGTGGAGGTTGTTGTGGTCAAGGTGGAGGTGTTCGGGTGGGGACATCTGGCCGGCGATGCGGAGCTGGCGGATCTGGTCCTGGGTGAGAGAGCCGTCGGGGCGGCCCATGGCGTCGAAGGCTTTGAGGACGTTGGAGTGATCGTCGTCGATGCGCCAGACGGTAACGGCGGCGTGGGCGGAGACGTGGTCGATGTGGACGGTGAAGTCTTTGGACGGGCCTGCGGGGCCGCTGGGCTTGGTGTACTGGTGGCCGATGCCGGTGGGGGGAGCGTAGTCCCAGAGGGCGAGGACGAGGTGGCCGTCGGCGGTGCGCGTGGCGAGGGTGGAGTCGGAGTCGACGGGGATGCGCTCGGTGCCTAGCTTGTGGAGGGCGGCGAAGATGTTGAAGCTGGCTTTGGGAATGCGGTCGTTGGCGATGAGGCCGAAGCCGCCGTAGAAGGGTGTTCGGGGGACGCCGCCTTCTTCGAAGACGTCGGAGAAAGCCCAGTAAGCCATGTTGTTGACGAGGCCGTCGCAGAGGCGGATGTTGTTGGCGAGCCAGGGGCCCATGTAGGGGGAGTCGGTGACGTCGGGCTCGGAGGTGTAGGTGGCGTTGTACTCGGAGAAGATGAGCGGGATGTTGGGGTAGGCGCTGGCGGCGATCTGATCGTGGACCATTTTGACGGCACGATAGACCATGGTCTGGCGGTCGGAGGGGTCGCTGGTGTGGAAGACGTTTTCGCTGGTGTCGTTGGCGTAGACGTGGGTGGAGACGAAGTCGACGGGGACATTGTTGTCGTGGGTGTGCTTGAGGAAGTCAGGCACCCAGCCGGCCTGCGCGGTGGACGGGCCACCGACGATGAGACGCGGAGAGACGGCTTTGAGGGCGCGGGCGGTGTGGTCGTAGAGGGTGAAGTAGGTGGACTGCTTGGGCGAGCCCATCCAGAAGTCGAGGTTGGGTTCGTTCCAGACTTCGAAGTCCCAGGTGGCGACCTCGTCGATGCCGTAGCGGGCGATGAGGTGCTGGGCGAAGGTGGTGATCATGTCGTCCCAGAGCTTGTAGTCCTTGGGCGGATTGACGTTGGGGGCATACCAGAAGGGATGCGAGGCCGTGGGGTCGGAGGACATCTTGCGCGGCATGAAGCTGAGTTCGACGTAGGGGCGGACGCCGGAGGCGAGGAGGCCGTCGTAGATCTGGTCGACGTAGGAGAAGTTGTAGACGGAGCGGTCGTTGGCGGCTTCGGCGGGGAGGGAGGGGTCTTTGAGCTGGCGGCCGGGATCGTAGAGGCCGACTTCGTCGTGGAAGATGGCGTGGAAGCGGACGGATTTGAAGTCGGTGGCTTGTTTGACCTGCTGGAGATCGTAGCGGTAGTCGTCGCGGAGGGCGAGGATGGCGCGGCCGGAGCCGAAGGTCTGCTCCCAGAAGTGGGGGAAGGGAGTGGTGGTGGCGCGCGCGTCGATGTTGAGGTTGACGGGCTGGGTGGTCTGGGCGATGGCGGGCAGCGTGGCGGCGAGCAGGAAGAGGATGGTGCGCTGCGAGGATTTGCGGAGGTCGATCATGATGGCGGTTGCCCCAGTTGCTGAAGTGATTCTTGTGGCCGAAGACGACGATGGATGGCGCCGGGGTGGCCGCCATCCATGATCGTACGCGTTGGAGGATGGACGGTCAGAACTGGAACCGGCCTTCTAGTTCGATGACGCGACCGGCATCGCCTTGAGGGGAGAGACCGAAGAACGAGTTGGTGACGTTGTTGTGGACGTTGTCGTTGGTGATGGGCGCTGCTTCGTTCAGGTTGAAGACGTTGAAGATGTTGGCCTGAAAGCGGAGCAGGGTGTGGTGCTCATGCCAGTCGTAGCCGAAGTCCTTGGCCAGGGTGATGTCTACGTCCTGGTAGCAGGAGCTGCGGAAGCTGTTGCGTCCGATGCCGGGGGTGTAGGTGGTGCCGGTGGGAAGCGTGGTCTGGAAGTAGGCCGCGCCGCCTTTGGGGAAGTTGCCAGCGGTTGCGCCTTCAAACGAGTTGGTGGAGCAGCTGTTGCCGGCTCCGCCGAAGTAGGCCAGCGGACGGACGATGTTCTGGGTGGCAGCACCATTGACGATCGGCACAGTGTTGTAGTTCGACGTGACGGGTGTGAAGGGGAAGCCCGAGGTGTAGGTGTAAGTGCCGTTGAACTGGAAGCCGCTGATCAACGAGGTGAGGAGGGCGTTGCCTGTTTTGATTTTTGGTGTCTGGTAGAGCCAGGTCGCGGTGAGGTGATGGCGGACGTCGTAGTCGGCGGGGCCATACTCGCTGCGGTTGTTGGCGGGGTTGGTCTGGTTGGCGAGGCCGTCGGCGCCGTCGCCGTTGGATACCTGGTCGAGCACCTTGCCGTAGGTGTAGGCGACGCTGAAGCCGATGTCGTTGCGCAGGGTGTGGTTGAGGCGCAGGTTGAGCGCGTTGTAGTTCATCGACGAGTCGGTCTGCAGGAAGTAGGCGGCGAAGGCCGGCGTGCCGTTCTGGTTATAGAGGAAGTTCTGGTTGACGAAGCGAGCGAAGTGATGCCCGCTGGCGCCTTGGTAGCCCGCGGTGGCGGTGGTGCCCCAGCCGAACTCGCGCTGGATTTCGAAGGAGTACTCATCGGCGGAGGGATAGTTGATCTTGTTGGCTACGCCGTAGACCTCGATCTGCGCATTGTTGGGCAGGTTCGGGATGCCGTTGGGCTTGGTGCCGACCGCTACGTTCTTGTTGATGGGGAAGCTGGAAGGGGAGTTGGACGTGCCGAGGTTGTAGATGATGCCGGCGGTGTTGCCGTTGCCGCCGCAGCAGAGACCGAAGTTGGCAACGCCGGGACCGTCTTCAACCATGGGGCTGTAGGTGGCGGCGTCGAGGTTGTTGTAGGCGATGCCGAAACCGGCACGCACGACCATCTTCGGCGCAAAGCTCCACTCGAAGCCGACCTTGGGGCTCCAGTTGTTGTGCTGGAAGTTCCACAGGTGGTTGGTGGTGATCAGGCTGAGGCCGGCGAGTTCGCTGCCGGCGGGGCCAAGGAGTGGCTTGTTGACTGCCATGCCCTTGTTGGCCGGCGGGGTGAACTCTTCCCAGCGCAGGCCGGTGTTGAAGGTGAAGGTGGGGGTGACTTTCCAGTCGTGCTGGACGAAGACGGCGTAATCCTCGTCGCGGAAGTAGCGAGCCTCGTTGGCGGGCGCTCCGGTGTTGGGGTTGACGGTCAGCGATTCGTAGACAGAGGTGTCGTTGGCGAAGGCCCAGAGGCCGTCAAAGGCGTAGACGGGACGCTCGGCGCCGTAGAGGTTGTCGTTGTCCTGTTCGAAGCGTGCCTCAATGCCGGCACGGATGGTGTGCGCTCCCCAGTTGTGGGTGACGGTGTCGCGGACTTCGTAGGTGTTCTCGGCGAAGGATGCGGGCGTGGTGGTGGACTGGTTGACGCCGAACTGGCAGCAGCTTCCGGGGTAGTCCTGGACATTGACGTAGGGGATGCCGTAGTTGACGGTGTTGCCGCCGTCGTTGAGTTCGTTGTCGGCGAAGCGCGTTACGTTGGCGCGAGCTTCGTTGAGCCACGAGGGCGAGAAGGTGTGGATGTAGATGAGGGTGGCGGCGGAGTTGAATGGCTTGAAAGGAACGTCGCCCTGAGGGCGTGAGCCTTCGGCACCACTGCCGCCGAGGTTGTCGAGCTTGGTGAAGTAGGCGGAGGCGGCGATGAGGTCGTGCGGGGTGAGCTGGAAGTCGATGCGGCCGTTGTACTGGCTGCCACGGCTCTGCTGGGGGAGGCGGACCTGGACGTACTCGAGGTCGGGTGTGCCGTCGAAGCCGCCACCGACGAGGAACGGCGATGCGCCGTAGTAGGGCGCGGTTCCGATGGCTGTCCCTGAGGGGAACACGCCACGCTGGGAGGTTCCGCCGGGGGTTAGCGAACCGATGTCCAGACCGCCCGAGACGATCTGGCAGGCCGGGGCTTGAGAGCCCGTGGCGTAGGTGGTGCCGTTGGCCGTGAAGGGCGTGACGACCGTGAAGGTGCGGTAGCCGTTGCATGCATTGGAGGGCGTGGCGAGCACGCTGACAATGCGCGGAGCGGAGTTGGCAGCGACGATTGCGGCTGAGACTCCGCCGATGCGGTTGGTACCGATAGCGGAGCGGTACTGCGGGGTTTCGACGTAGAGGTTGGTGTAGGTGGGGTTGGTTTCCTTGTAGGCCTGGTAGGAGGCGAAGAGGAAGAGCTTGTCTTTCACGATGGGGCCGCCGATGGAAGCTGCCCAGGTGCGCTGCGCGTTCTGGTTGCGGACAAACGGCACGTTGGTTCCGGGGCCGCCGTACTTGTTGAAGCTGTTGATGCCGGGATCGTCGTAGAGGAAGAGTGCGGAGCCGTGGATCTGGTTGGTGCCGGCCTTGGTGACGACCTGGATCTGTGCGCCGGTGTTGCGGCCGAGCGAAGCGTCGTAGGAGGTGGAGACGACGGTCATCTGGCCTACGGCTTCAGTGTTGGGAGTGACGACGGCTGCGCCGCCGTGCGAGAGCGAGTTCACGCTAACGCCGTCGATGAGGTAGTCGTTATCGGCGACGCGCTGGCCGTCAGCGGAGATCTGCGGCTGATTTTCAGTCTGGAAGATGCCGGAGTTGGAACCGCCGGGGCCGACGCCGTTGGGAAGGAAGACGGCATTGCCGCTGCCGGCGCGGGCGCCGTTGCCGGTGATGCCGGGGGCGGTGCGGAGGAGCTCGTAGAGGTCGGCGCCAACGATGGGCAGGCGCTGGACCTCGGCGCCGTCGATGGTGGTGCCGATGCTGGCGTCGGAGGTCTGGAGGAGCGGGATGGTGTTGGCGTCGACGGTGATGGTCTGCGACTCGGAGCCGGGCGAAAGCGTGACGTTGACGGTGGCGGGCGTTTCAGCGGCGACCGGGACGTTGGGGATGACGTTCTGCTGGAAGCCGGTGGCGGTGACGGCGAGCTTGTAGGTACCGGGCGAGAGCGAGCTGAACGTAAACGTGCCGGATTCGCTGGACTTCACGGTCTTGATGGAGTTGGTCTGGTTGTTGGTGAGGGTGACGGTGGCGCCGGGGATGGCGGCCTGGGTGGAATCGAGGACCGAGCCGGAGAGGCTGGCGTTGAACTGGGCATGGGCTAGGCCGGCGAAGAACAGAAGCAGGGCGGCCGGAAGCAGCCGCAGCCAAGCTTTCAAGGATGTGTGCATGGAGCCTCCAAAGGGGAAAAAGGGTGGATCAAAATTGAATCGGAGTGGCGTTCGCGCTGTAGGCAAACCTTTGCCTAAACCGATTTGTGTTGTACGGCTTGACCATAAGAGATGTCAAGGGGCATGAGAAAAGAGTTGGCCGGCGCGATTTGTGTGGCAGACTTTGGGCATGACTTCCAGCGGCAAATCCGGAGCCAAACGCAAACCCGCAAGTTTGCAGATGATCGCAAATCATCTGGGGTTGTCAGCGGCTGCAATTTCTCGGGTACTCAACGGGGCACCGGCGGCGAAGTCGATTCCCAAAGCGACACAGGAGCGGATTCTGGCGGCGGCGCGGGAGTTCAACTACCGGCCGAACTTCCTGGCGCGGTCGCTGCTGCGGGGGCGATCGATGACCATCGGCGTGCTGATGCCGGAGGTTTCTGAAGGCTACGCGACGCTGGTGCTGGCGGGGCTGGAGCAGGGTTTGCTGCAGGCGGGGTATGTGTTTTACCTGGTGAGCCACCACCATCGCAGTGAGCTGGTAGAGAGGGCGCAGGCGCTGTTTGTGGAGCGGTCAGTGGACGGGATTGTGGCGATCGACACAGCGCTGCCCGCGCATACGGAACTGCCGACGATTACGGTGTCGTGCCCGGACAAGCAGGAGGCGATGACCAACATCGTGCTGAACCACAAGCGGGCGGCGGAGCTGGCGATTGGGCATCTGGCCGGGTTGGGGCACAGGAAGATTGCGTTCATCAAGGGGCAGGCGTTCAGTTCGGATTCTGAACCGCGGTGGCAGGCGATACGACATGCGGTGGCAGATGCGGGGCTGAAGCTGGATCCGAAGTTGATGGTGCAGCTGGAGGGGGACCTTCCGACGCATGAGCCGGGGTACTTTGCGGCGCAGCGGCTGCTGGCTTCGGATGTGCCGTTCACGGCGCTGTTCGCGTTCAACGATGTGTCGGCGATTGGAGCGATACGGGCGCTACGCGAGGCGGGGTTGCGAGTCCCGCAGGATGTGAGCGTGGTGGGGTTTGACGATGTGCAGTCGGCGGCGTTTCAGAATCCCGGGCTGACGACCGTGCGGCAACCGCTGCGGACGATGGGCATGCTGGCGGCGGAGACGGTGGTGCGGAAGATTGCGGAGCCGCATGAGCATGTTCCGGCGAAGCAACTGGTGATCGATCCGGAGCTGGTGGTGCGGGAGTCGACTTGTGCGCCGATGAAGCGGGGGAAGAAGTAGGCGGGGTTAGT
>JAZKBC010000017.1:0-22620 GCA_040388825.1 Acidobacteriota bacterium
ACCAGGTCATAGGTGCTGCGGTTGAGGGTCGGGAGGTTCTGGATGCGTTCCTGCTCGATGGTCTCGGCGAGGGCCGATCCGCGCGTGTCGACGAGTGTAACGGCAGCGGTGACATCCACGGTCTCGCTTGCTTCACCGGGAGCGAGGGAAAAGACGACGTGTACGTTCTGGTTGGCGGAAACCGCGACTTCGGTCTCGTTCTGGGTCTTGAACCCCTTGGCGGTGCCAGTAACGACATAATCACTGGGCTTCACGTTCGGGATGACGTACTCACCGGAAGCATTGCTGGTGACGGTGGTGACGAGGCCGGTGTGAACGTCCTTAGCCGAGATGATGCCGTTGGGGACTGCGGCGCCTGTGCTGTCGGTGAGTGCGCCGTAAATGCTGCCCGTGGTGGATTGTGCATGAGCAGTAGCGCCCAGAGCGAACGCTATCCATACCAGAGAGCAGAGAAGAGCGCGTATTCCTTGATTGCGTCGAAAGTGCATGAATCCTCCAAAGTGGGTGCAAGTGCTTTGGCTCTCCTGCCGCTTTTTGGTTACAGTGAGAGCCATATCTCGAGTGCCGCAAGCGTCGCAATCGGGCGGGCAGATTGTAAACGATCACGCATGATTTATCTTCCGCGTCATGCATCGGCTAGATGTGAAGCTTAGGGAGCATCGGGCGTGAGCGTGACGTTGGCAGTAGCATTGCCGCCGGTGTGCACGTCGACGAAGATCGTTGCGGGGCGAAAGCCCTGGCTAGTCACCGAGACCGAATAGTGCGCGAGCCGTAGCAGGGGAACAGTGAACTGTCCCTGGGAGCTTGTCTCCACAGTTCGGGCAACAAGTTTCTGATCCTCGTTGCGGATGACGACGTTGGTGTTCGGCACAACGGCTCTCGAAGCATCGGCAACGCGACCGTCGATTTCACCGCTGAGCTCTTGTGCTCTGGCTGTGCACGCGAGCGCCGCAGCCAACAAGGCCACAACGCCGATGGATCGATACCGCAGACGCTTGTGGAGTACCTGAAGAACTTTCATGTGTTCCCTCTATGAATTTGGACTATGTAACCGTGTACCTCAACTGGCCTGGCAACGGAAATTCCCCGTCTGAAGAAGCGAAGCCATCCTAGAAACCGGAACCCGGCATGCGCAATGGTGCCCTTGGGCGAAATCGAATAGTGAGAAATGACTATCGCCCCCTTTAGTTCCAGGAGAAAGAAGTTTTGAATTATCTTGCAGAATGGTTGCGACGATGGCTGGCCACACACACGCTATAGGATCAGTGCACATCGACGCCCAGGAGAACTCATGCTGATACGCCACCGATTCCTGTTTGCGATTGGGACCATCCTCGTTTCGATTGCACCCGCGCCGGCAAGAGCGCAGACCCGATCGGCAACTCTCGTTGTGCACGCCGACAAGATCGAAAATCGCATAAGCCCTCGTCTCTATGGCCAGTTCGCGGAGATCATGTTCGGAGATGTGGACGGCATACTTTGGGATGAGCTTCTGCGCAATCGTGGCTTTGAAGAGCCACCCAACGAGATTGGGCTCTCTCGCGATTGGGATCGCGAGCCCGATGATCGCGACCATGATGGAGCCGTGCGTTTTGCGTGGGATGGTGCAACTTTTTATCCGGGAGGCTCAACATCACCGGGAGAAGGGCATTCGATGCGGATCGAAGTGAGTCCGAAACAGTGGAATGCGCAACAGCATCGGGGTATCAGTCAAGCGCACATTGCGGTCGAGAAAGGCGTGGTCTATCACGGCTCCTTCTGGCTAAGAGGCAAAGAGTTCGAGGGCGCGGTCAGGGTGGAGTTGGGTGAGGATCGGACCGAGGGGCGTGTGTATTCCTCCGCCAATGTGCGGCCCCAGGGATCAGAGTGGGCGAAGTACGACTTCACGCTCACGCCTTCAGAGAGCGATCCGCTCGCGAAGTTCAGCATTTTGGTGAAGGGCACTGGGACTTTGTGGATCGACCAGGCCTCGCTGATGCCGGGCAACACGGTCGCCGGAGCGAGACTAGATGTGTTCGCAAAAATCGAAGCGCTACATCCCTCATTTCTACGGTGGCCGGGAGGCAACGTGGCGCAGGCTTACCACTGGATGAACGGGGTCGGCCCTCGCGATTCGCGGCCATCATGGTCCAACCGGGCGTGGTGGAATAAGACGGAAACCAGTGACTATGGAACGGACGAGTATCTCGCGTTCTGCAAGGCTCTGGGCACGGAGGCTTCAATCACTGTCAATGTGGATGGCGATGGAGCCACGCCGGAGGAGGCAGCAGCCTGGGTCGAGTACGTGAATGGATCTGCCAGCTCGAAGTATGGAAAGATGCGGGCGGCCAACGGACATCCGGAACCCTACGGCGTCAAGACCTGGGAGGTTGGCAACGAAATTTTCGGCGACTGGGAGGTCGGACATACCGACGCAGCGACCTATGCTCGGAACGTCAATCGCTATGCGGCTGCAATGAAAGCCGTGGATCCTGGCATCCGGTTGATTGCTGTGGGTAGCGGTCCAGAGTGGAATGAGACACTGGTCCGCATCGCCGGCAAGAACATCGACGAGATAGCCAATCACCAGTACTACGGCGCCAAGGAAATGGCAGGCGACCTGAGGAACTTGCTGGCGTACCCGAGGACACTTGACCGGTTCTATGCGGAGACGCGTTCCATGCTCGTACGGCAGCATCTGAGCGATCGCATTCATTTGAATGTAAATGAATGGAATACGTCACTGCCGATCCCGGAGGAGTACACCATGAAGTCCGGTCTCTTTGCCGGGAGCATTCTGAATGGCTTCGAGCGCAACGGAGATCTGGTGACCGCTTCGGCGGTGTCGGACCTCGCGAACGGATGGCCAGGTGGTGTCATCCAGGCCAGCCGCACGAACCTGTTCGTTACGCCGACATATCTCGTGAACGAGCTATATAACCGCAGGCTGGGGGCGGTGCGATTAGCCGCTGAGGTGCATGGTCCCACGTTTGACAGCCCGAAGGAAGGAAGCGGTTTCGAGGTAGTGGATGCGATTGCTACTCGCTCCGCCGACGGAAAACTGATCTACATCAAGGCAGTGAATGACAACCTCCAACACACTGTTTCGCTCAGAGTCCACCTCGAGGCCACGGCGGTCGCACGGGCTGCTGAACTGGAGAGCATAGCGGCCCCATCGCCGGACGCAGCCAACAGCTTCGCGAGCCCTCATGCTGTAGAAATGCGGCGGAAGAAAGTTTTCGCGGGCCGCTCTTTCAGCGTCGTGCTGCCGGCGGACTCAGTCTCCGTGCTCACACTGCAAGTGATTCGCTAGCGTAGCGGGTGTGCCTCGCCACAACGCCATCGGCATCAAGAATCGGCTCGCTCCTGGATCTCGGTGATGGATGGGGATCGAATATAGAGCGCGAACTGGCTGCCGGTGATGGCGAAGTCCGACGGAAGCGAGACTGAAGCCTCAGCTGGGAGTGAGAGAGCACACCTCGCCCGCCAGTTTTCCTCAACTTCGTTGAATGGAAGCCGAAGCAAGATCTCAGGCGGCGAGGTCGTAGCGGCGATGCAAGCCGCCGAGTCGTGGCATGGATACGACTTTGCAAGTTGGACGGGGCTCCGTTGCCGCGAGCCTTCCCGCCGGAGTCGTCTTCTCTAACGGCAGATGCGTCCGGTCGTTATGGTAGTAGTGGACATATTCAGTCATCAGCCGCATCAGGTGATGCTCGTTCAGCACGATCACATGGTTGAGCAAGTCACTGCGGCAGTTACCGACAATGCGCTCAGGAACTCCGTCAGTAAGGGCTGCATGACTGTGCCCTTCAGGGGCTCGCGAGCAATGGAGGAATCTCGGTCCCCTGCGCTTTGGAATGCAGAACCTTACCTTGCGACAGTCTTTAGGATGAATGAAATCCCATCTCTGAGTCATGGTTCTGAGAGGGTTTGGGAAGACCTTGGAGGCTTTGACCGCCTCAGTTTCGCCTACAGTTGAGATGCAGAAAAAGCAGATGCTCTAGGCAAGATCGCCGGATCTGCCTGATTCTAAATGTTGTGAAATGGTCGGGGCGATTGGATTCGAACTGGGGTGTCTTTGCAGGTGTTCGATGTGGGCTCGGGCTCCGAGGCTCGATTCTTTGAGCGCTTGACCGGGCCATGGCAGTATTTGCAGCGCATGAGCTGGTCGCGTCCCGTCGGGCTTCGTAGATAGTGCAGGGGAGCCAACGCCCACATCTCAGGAGCGAGATATTGGGCACTCGGCTAACCTGCTTATGGTATCGCTGTCGCAGTGCCGTATTTCGCTGCATATTTTGCGCTGTCTTTCGCCGCCCTCCGGAGGCGTGCCTGCTCGGATTTAGCGCCGTTGAGCCGGTACTTTGAGTTGCCTTTGTCGGACTTGTCAAGCTGCCATGCCTTTTTGAGAGAAGCAACAGCCTGATCAAATTGCTGAAGCGATTGCTGGGCGAGACCGAGGTACTGATAACCGAGCGGGGATGCAGGTTCAATCTGGATCATTTGGTTGGCGAGGTCGATGCAGCGCTTAAAATCCTTCCCTTCGAGTGCCTCTTTCGCTTCAGCTGCCAACCTCCATTCGGGCAGGGCGTTGGGGTCGGTTTGCGATTGCTTTTGGAATTGTTTCGTGAGCTTGAGATTGACACCTATATCGCTGAAGTTTCCGTACTTCTTGTGCATGGCTTGCAATGTTTTTAGCGACTCGTCCCATTGACCGAGCAGGCCGTAGGCGAGACCGATGTTGTATGCGGCGTCAATGTATGCCGGAAAGTTGATTGGTTCCGCATTGAGGAGCAGGGACTGCCTCGCGTCGTCCATGGCGCTTTGAAACTGACCGGCTCCGAAGTCGGCATGGGACTTCGCAGCCAAGGAGATTGCTTGCAGCTGTTTGAGGTCTCTGACAGCGGATACGGGATGGGCTGCCGTGGCTAATGCCAGCAGATCAGGATCCATGGCGCGAACACAGAGGGCCGAGTGGCCCTTGTAATCAGTGGGTTTGGAAGAGGCATACCGGCCTAGCTGCGATCCACGTTGTCCCATACGGGCTGTCGTGAGGCTCCCAAACTGCGAGGGCGTGGTGGACCAAAGCCATCCAGATATCTGGGGGTCCCGGTCAAATGTCAGAGTAAGATACATGACTGGAAACTGGGATGGGTCGGTAACCTCGCCCAATTCCTCTTCGACGATAAGGGGATCCAATTCCCCAAGGGTTGGCAGGCGCCATTGCGAATAACCGCCTAGCAAGAGGGAGGAACAGTAACTTTGGGCATCGGCGTAATTCATGTCGGCTTCGCGGGGCCAACCTGTCCACAAGAGGCCGGTGGCGGGGTCGGGCCACCAAGAGGTGGGGGTGCCGCGAAGTTGCGCGTGGAGGAGGGCCGGTGCGAAGAGAAGCAAAGCAAGAGAGAGAACGGTCGTCTTCATATATTGGCCTCAGGCTCAGCGACTCACTCACGAGGATGTGCCCACAACCTGTGGGCAGATACGGAATAGAGTCAGGGGAAGACGCGCGATTAGACGGAAATATTTAGTTGCGATAGCAGGAATGTTCAGGAACTTCTTCAGGCCAGCATCGGGAGCCGAGAAGTGCGCAAGGATGGGCCCCTCGGATGGTGCGGCAGCGAGGGGGAAGCAGATTCCTCCGCTGCGCTGCGGAATGACAAAACGGAGAGAAGAATGGAGGCAAGGGTTCTGTAGCTGTCGAACCCTCCAAGTCCATCACGGAGCCACACAGAACCACAACTTCGGAGATATTCCACATTGATTCCAAATGACTTATGGTAAGGCCAACCACCTGCTCCCGAAACAGAAAGACTGAAATTCGGCAAATCACCGATAAAAGGCGACTTGTAGCTTCCCTAGAATCGGCGCACTTGTTGATCTTTGTTGAAACGCCTACATCGGTGAGGATTTGACGGGTGCAAATTTGACTACAGCGACTCGATTGATGAGGGGAGGCTGATCTGCCTTTATGCGCACATCTCCGCACATGACTACGGTTGAATTAGGCGCACCGCAACGATAGTCAACTGGGGGGTGGCCCCGCCGATACGGTCGCTACGCAGCAAGGCCTCAAAGTAAGGAAAAGTCGGGCCGCCAGCTCCGAGCCGCTGCCGAAGCTGCGCCATCATTTTTTCGTTGGTAATGTACTCGCCGCCACCTTCCGTACCCTCCGTTTCCGTCCCGGCCACGTTGAGGATGTTGCTGTTACCGCTCAAATTCGGCAAGAACGCGATCCGGCAGAAGCTAGTCTTGGAGTCGGTGAGGTACAAACCGCTCTGTCCCGGGGCGGGAGAAACGTCTTGAAACGCCGAGTGATGCGATACGCGGTCATAGACGTATCGAAACTTGAGCTTATTCTCAATCAACTCGACCCATGGGTTGGCGCGGTCACTCCCGAGCAAGACCACGCTGCCGAACTTCATATCGTTCATGTTGAAATCTTTGGGCCTTGTAATCACTACGCTCGAGTGGTTCAACCGACTGAATTCAGCGATGCGATAGACAGTTCTGGTGCTGGCCTGGCTGGTCAGTCCACGGCCAAACACTACCCGGGCAAACTGTCCGAGTTGCTGGTTGGAAGCGAGAGTTGGGTCCTCGCCGTGACTCGGAGCATTCAGGTACTCGGCGAGCGTAAACTGGCGGCCCAGCAGATCTTCGTAGAGACTCAAGCTGGAGTCGGAAACGACGATACTTGTCGGTTGTGACTGCGAAAACATGCTCGACCAGAGCGCCGTCAGGGCCGGACGGTCGGCTCCTGCCCGCGCAACGATCTTCTGACGCCAGAGCAAACCACCCAGAGCGGCCGTCGATACGAGGAGCACAAAAGCGGCAACTCGAAGGAGTGCAACTTCACGACCCGTTCCTATTTTCTCCGGTGCGAACGCTGCCGGCTTCGGCTCCGTCGGCGGATCCACTCTCCGCTCCCGAAATTCAGGGATATACCTTCCCTTCGGCAGTTCGAGCACCAGACCCTCGGAAGATCCTTCGTTTGTGAAGTACTCTTCGAGCTTTTTGCGGACCTGCGACGCCGACACACGAACAATGTTGTCAGCGGAGGTGTCGTAGTCCGGGCCGCGCTCAAACACGGCGCACCCTAGCTCCTGCTCATGCACCTCTACACCCGGCTCCGCCAGGGCGCGCATGGTGACGTACTCCAGAAAGCTCCGCAGCCGTTCCGAGCGCTCGAACTGCCGGCTCCACAGAAGCCGCTGCAGCAGAGCGTGGCGCTCCCGGTAGGCAGCGGGACGAAGCTCGGCTTTCACCACGGTATGGGAAACGGTTGCCACGAAGATCGGATCGGTTCCTTACGGTAAATGAGCGGTGCGAGCAATGGCAAGCGCCTGCCCGCTGCAGCCGCGCCAGATCCGAACCTCAGCCCAAAGCCTGTGTATTTCGTCCGATTTACTGTAAAAAGACTACCGGAGATCTCCCGCCCTGCCTACGATTCACCTCGTTACAGCTGGCGACCACGCCAAACGACACTGTCGTGCCACTTCAAGGAGACCGACATCAACATGCCTTCCAAATTCTGGATACGGGCCGTTCTCGCTGCCTTTCTAATCGCACTTCCACTCTCAATCTCATCGCAGGAAGTTCGAGGCGTCATCACCGGCCAGATCTCTGACCCGGGCGGCGCGGTACTTCCCGCAGCGAAGATCACCGTCCAAGAGGCCGGCACAGGAGTCGCAATCCAGACCAAGTCCAATCATGACGGTCTCTACGAAGTTCCCTTTCTCCTGCCCGGCTCTTATACCGTCGCTGTCGAGGCAGCCGGCTTTGAGCGGACGGTGCATCAGAACATCCGGGTCGATTCTGGCGCACGCGTCACCGTAGATCTCACGCTCACGGTCGGTGCGGCCACCACAACCGTCGACGTCCCCTCCGGCACACCCCTCGTTGAAACCACCAACACCGATATTAGTCAGCTCATTCCGCAGGAAGTTGTCACAGACGTGGCGGCTTCTATTTATAGAAACGCAGCGAACTTTGTGCGTCTCGCTCCCGGCGTCACCGGACAGGCGGAGGGAACCTATACCAGCGACAATCAGACTGCCATCAGCGTCAACGGCGGCGGTGGCATCCAAGGTGGAAACGAATGGGTGCTCGACGGCATGCCGGATACGGTCCCGCTCTCTACTGGCTCCATTGTCGTCGTTCCCTCGGTCGACTCGGTCGATCAAATGAAAGTTAACGCCACCATGCTCGACGCCTCTCTCGGCCACACTACCGGCGGAGCAGTCGTCACCGTCACCAAGGCGGGAACGAATAAGTTCCATGGAACCATCTACGGCTTCGGCCGCTGGAAAGGACTCAACGCCAACAGCTGGTCGAACGACCGCAACCACGTCGCACGCCCTGATGTGAACTATTACCAAACCGGTTACTTCCTCGGCGGCCCGGTTCGCATCCCCTTCCTCTACAACGGCAAAGACCGTCTCTTCTTCGCATCCGCATACGAGCGCGACCACGACGTCCGCGACCTCTCCGAAACCACCCGTGTGCCCACTGCCGCCGAAACCGCTGGCGACTTCTCCAAAACCCTCAGCCAGTCTGGAACGGCGCTCACGCTCTATAACCCCTACTCCACCACGCTCACGGGAACCGGAACTTTTTCAGCCCGCAAGCAATTCCAATCCTCCGGCGGCGTTCCGATTGCACCAAACCTCACGCCCGGTCCCAGCTACGGCACCCAGGCTACAGGAACCAACTGCGCCATCATCCCGACGTCCCTGCTCAACCCCACAGGTGTGGGAGTGCTCCAAACACTGCTCAGCGAATCCGGTGGCCCCAACATTGCCGGGACCGCCGATGAACTTGGCGTCAACAACTGGTATGCCGACTCCGTCTACATCGTCGGACAATCCAACCTCAGTGAACGTATCGACTACGTCCTCAGCGACAAGCAACGTCTCTTCGCCCGCTACAGCCTGCTCACCCGGGACCAGAGTCCCACCACCCTCATACTCGGAGCTCAGCAGTACAACGGCAGCGGCTCCAACATTGATACCTATCTGCAGTCGCGCCACGCTGCCATCCTCAACGACACCTACATCTTCTCGCCCACACTTGTTGGGACCCTCAGCGTCGGTTTCCTGCGTCGGGTCAACAATGACAGCTACGGAGCCTTTGGCATACCGGCTCCAACCTCCTGGCAGCTTCCCGGCATTCTCACCTCGAACCAAGCCATCATCGGCTGGCCGAACTTCGCGATCGACACGGCAGACACCAGCGTCAGCCTCGGCGCACGTGCCAATCTCATCGCCAACAACGGAATCACCGCCGTGGTCACTTTCGACAAGCAGAAGGGAACTCACAGCCTCAAGTTCGGTGCCGACTGGCGCACGTACCAGTTCAATACCGCAAGCCAGGCCGTCGCCGCGGCCGGCCAGTTCAACATCACGCAGAAGTTCACGGCCTCCAACCCCACCAGCACCTCGGCTCTGCAAACCTCCGGCAGCGGGGCCGCCTCTCTGCTGCTGGGTCTGGCCGACTCCGGTTCTCTCGCATCCGCGGCTCCCCTATCGCTGCAGGACCGTTACACCGCGGGCTACATCCAGGACAACTGGCGCCTGCGTCGCAATCTCACCCTCTCGCTCGGCCTGCGCTACGACATCGAAACGCCCTACACGGAGCGCCACAACCTCATCTCGTACGGCTTCGATCCCAACGCTCCGGTCAATCTCACCTTCCCCGGCAAGACGCTGACTGGCGCCATCCAGTTTGCAGGTATCAACGGAAACCCGCGCCGCAATGGAAACCTCGACACCAATAACTTCGGCCCGCGCGTCGGTTTCGCGTTCTCACCTGCTCCCAACTCTGTTTTCCGCGGTGGGTACGCTCTCTTCTACAGCCCGTTCGTCGAATTGCTCACCGACCAGGGCAGCATCCCCACCTTCAGCTCAAGCACGACCTACATCGGAACGACCAACAGCAGCGCCACAGCCGCCACCACCATCTCAAATCCTTTCCCCAACGGGATCACCGCCCCCGTTGGCACCGCTGCCGGCAACCTCACGCAGACTGGATCGACGATCTCATTCGTCAATCAGCATCGCGTGGTTCCATACTCACAACAATGGCAACTCAGCGTACAACAGGGCATCGGCAAAGGCGCGGACTTTGAGGTCGCTTACGTCGGCATGATCAGTCTCAAGGAGTTCGAGAGCTTCAACCTCAACGACCTGCCACTGACGCTCAATCTCTCCAGCCAGAACACCAGGTGGCAAACCCTTTCTACGGCCAGCTTCCTACCAACACGACGCTCGGCGCCTCATCCACCATCGCCCAGCACTATCTGCAGGTAGCCTATCCCCAGTTCTCCACGGTCACCGAAGACGGCGTCAACTCTGGCACAACGACGTACAGCTCCCTGCAAGCGCGTTACCAGCAGAGACTCAGCGGACAACTTTATGTTCTCGGCACCTATACGTGGTCGAAGCTGGAGCGTAACAACATCACCAGCCTTGTCAATAAGGCCTACTACCATAACGACCTCGTCAATTATCACGCCATCTCTCCGCTCGACCAGCCGCAGCTCATACGGCTCACCATGATCTACACCGTACCCAAAGTCTTTCGAGGCCCAGGCTTTTCGCGGACCCTCCTGCGAACTGCGCTTAGTGGATGGGAGATCTCCAATACCTTTGATCTCGAATCCGGCCTCCCTTTGTCTATCACCGGCACCAACGGCCGCCCCATTGTTCAGGGCAATCCCAGCACGTCCGGCCCCATCCGTCAGCGGCTTGGCGACGTCAAGGGCAGCAACGGCAATCCCACCAACCCTTACTTCAACCCTAGCGCCTTCATCCAGATCCCAAGCCAGTACTACAGCATTACGTCCCTCACGCCCGGCGGCGTCTCACCCGCGCCACCCTACCGTGGAGACATCCGCGCACCGTACGGCGACTATCTGAACACGGCGCTGATGAAGAACTTCAAGGTCCACGACCGCTTCAATCTCCAGTTCCGCGGCGAAGCCTTCAACACAACCAACCATCCCACCTACGGAACACCCAGCCTCAACTCCTCTGTGCTAGGAAGCTTCGGCGTCATCACCGGAGCCAGCAACAACCGGCAGATGCAAGTCGGCGTCAAGGCAAGCTTCTAACCGGAGGAGAGTTCATGCCATCGTTCTCGGCCCAGCGACTCTGTGTCGCAGTCTTCTTGCTGTGCTCTCTCCCCATCGCGGCGGGAGCACAGCAACCACCACAGCCTCTGGAACAGCCGCTCGAAATCCACGCAGGAATTCCAATCATTGTTGACCGCAATGAGGATACAGCAATCGTCGCTGCTGTCGCGGATCTGCGTCGCGATTTGCAAAAAGTCCTCGGCTCTTCCTCTCCAATCTTATACTCTGACCAAGCCGCTCCGAGCGGACTTGCGATCCTCATCGCCCGCACCGAAAGCGCGTCAGCTTCTCGCGACGTGCAACTCGCAACCGACGAAAGTTACTCGATCACAAGAACCTCTGTTGCGAACCAGCGCATCGTCCTCCATGGTCATGATGTCCGCGGAACGATCTACAGCATCTACGAGTTCTCGGACCGCGCGCTCGGTATTCCTCCTCTCTGGTTTTGGAGCGGATGGCAACCACATCGTCAGTCATCCATCACCCTTTCGCCATCACTTTTTCGTAACGTCAATGGGCCGTCAGTCCAGTGGCGTGCCTGGTTCCCCAACGACACCGACATGCTTTACCCCTGGCTAAGCGCGTCGGACTCGCACATCGATCTCTTTCTCGAAACGCTTCTGCGCCTTCGCTTCAACGTCCTCGACGTCGATCACATCAGCAACTGGAACAATCATCCCAATATGGGTCTGGAGCTTGCTCGCCGCTGCCGAGGGCGAGGCATCAAAGTCACATTCACCCACCTCGCTCCGTTCGGCTTCCTGCTCGGGGATTGGGATCAGTACTGGAACACCGTTCGACACATGCCATCGCCTCCGTTGCGGCTCTCCAACCTCTCCGCCCTCGACGAGTTCTGGACCTATGCGATCCACTTCAGCGAAGAGGAGCACCTCGACGTTATCCAATCGATCGAGTTTCGCGTCGATGGCGACAAGCCTTTCTGGCGCACCTTTCAAGATGCCCCACAAGGTGACGCGCAGCGCGCCGAAATCATCTCGGCAATGCTCGACCATGAGATGAAACTGCTGCGCAAGGTCAGCCACGCCCCCATTCCGCTCACGCGCACCGTTTTCTACAACGAGGTCGGCGAGTTCCTCGATCAAGGCAAACTCACCCCGCCTCATGATCCTATGCTGCTCTGGAACTATGCGAACGAGCAGCGTGACCACTACCCACGCCCGGAAATCTTCACGCACCACAGTGCGCACCAGGACTTCGGCTACTATCTCAACCTGCAGTTTTTCACCACTGGCTCCCACCTCGTCGCTGGCGAAGGCCCGTGGAAGGTCGAGCAGAACCTGCGCTCGGTCACCTCCGCGCTCCGGCCCGGCAACTTGCGCTTCGTCGTGCTCAACGTCGGCAACTTCCGCGAGTTCAGCACGGAAATCTCCGTCGCCGCCGCCATGCTCTGGGACTCTAGCACCAGCGCGGACGACGCTATGCTCGACTTCGCCGCACGCTACTTCGACCCCGCCCAAGCCGCATCCCTCCGCGGTCTCTACCACGCCTTCTACGATACCTACTGGCAGCAGCGAAAGTCCGACATTAAAGGCTTTGACCGCCAGTACATCTTTCACGACCTGCGTTACGCTCGAGCGGCGGAAACTCTACTCTCCCGCATCGAAAGCGGACGCTACACCGCGGACGTCCTCTTCCACGACCCGCATATGCTACGAATCGTCCCCGACGACTCCGTCGCCGCCGACGAACCGCACGCCATCGTCGCCGGGACGTCAGCGGCCATCGACAAGCTGACCCGCCTGCTCGCTTCCGTGCAAGGCATGGCGCAAACCCTGCCCTCCGATCGCTCAGCCTTCTTCGACGAAGCTCTGATCAGCGACATCCGCTTCATGCTGGCCTCCAACATATTCCTCCGACACATCGCGCAGGCTTATATCTCCATCGAGAACAGGGATGCCGCCAAGGCCGACCTTGACGACGCCGCTTCGCAACTGCAGCTAATGCGCCGGACGGTTGCATCTCGCGGCCGTCCTTACCTCAGCGACTGGTACGAGCACGAATCGAAGTTCGACCTCGACAGCTTGGCTCGCCGTCTGAAACAAGCGCGTGACACAGTGCTATGAAACAGTCCATCGACCACGTGAGGCTCTTTCGCCTGCGTTGCAGCAACTCTGCTGCTCTGCGTCTGCGCCACGCAAGCGCAGACTCCACGAGTATCGCCGGAGATCTATCACCCGGCTGCCGATCCCCCCGCCGTGGTCACGCTCGGCGACGCCCGCTTCGCGGTACTGACGCCGCAGCTCATCCGGATGGAGTGGGCCGCAGACAGCCGCTTCGAAGATCACGCCTCGTTCGCTTTTCTGAACCGCAAGCTGCCTGTGCCCGCGTTCCACTCGCACATCAGCGGCAGCGGCAAGCATCGCACGCTGACGCTCGACACTGCCGCGCTGCATTTCTCGGCGCTTTCCGCATCCATCGCAACACCGTTCGCTCCGAGATCTAGAATCCGAGCATCTTAAACTCGCCATGCATACGCGGCGCGCCCGATGTGTGATTCTCGGCAACCATGCGAAAGATCAAATCGCGGAGCTGCTGGTTGACGCACTTTCTGCCGGCTGGAGAACGATGCCGCGAGAGCCACTTCTAATAGAGTTTGAAGCCTGCCCGATGCCAGCCGACGACCGTATCCGGCTGCACGAGAATCAGAGCTTGCTTCCATCCTCGCCACAGCCGGCGCAGCAGTACCCAGAAGAATTTGTCGGCGGCAGAGAGCTTCGGCTTCCGATGTCTGGCCTTCAAGTCCGATAGCTGTTGGCGCAAAGCTAGATTTTCCAAGAGCAAATTTCGCTGGGAACGGAAAGCAGACGACATCAGTCCGAAGAAGAGGCTCAGCATCCGGGGCATGGGATCGTTGTAGCAGGGAAGTGACCGTGCAAATTGGGGCTGATCGCATTTTGGCGAGGCACAGGCTTCTATTTCTGAAGGAGTATGACGAGGTCGCGGGGCAGGTAGGCGCTGATCCATTCTGAGGTACACAGACGCCCGGGCCGACTGTGGTATGGCTGAGCGCAGCGAAACCGGCATATCTTCGGCTAACCTGCTGGCGTCTGATGTACGGGCATGCTGCGGGAATCTACGCGCTTTCCATCCTAATGTCAATAGTGCATTCAGAACGCAGACTGTCTCGATCGTCCTCTTTAGGATTCTCTGGATTTTCCACTCAAAGAATCGGTGCGGTTCTACGCTGGCACAACCCACCAAGAGGTGTGTACGAAATGTTCAATGCAAAGTTGAGACTGAAGTGCATGTTGGCGCTAATGACGGCGATCTTTGTGGCAGCGCCGGGATGGGGGCAGTCGACTACCGGAGCGGTCTATGGAACCGTTCTCGACCCAACGCACTCCGCCGTGCCCGGAGCGGTGGTGACGCTGAAAGCAGTCGACACCGGCATTCTCCAGACCACCGCATCGAACGCGTCGGGCGAGTACACGTTCACGACCGTCAATCCTGGCAATTACATGGTGATCACCACCGCGCAGGGATTCAAGACCCAGACGCAAACGGGAATCACATTGTCCGCGAACCAGAATATTCACGTAGATGTCGGCCTGGTGGTCGGCGAGGCCAGCGTATCGGTCGATGTTACCGCAGGTACAACCCTGGTGGACACGCGCGAGGCGCAAATCGCGGAAACTATCGATCGAGTTCGCATCGCAGAGCTGCCCACCCTCAATCGTAATCCCTACGACCTGCTGCAGACCGCGACCGGCGTCACATCGTATACCCAGGACATCGCTATTGGCAGCCGCGACGCCACCAATTTCAGTGTGAATGGGTTTCCGGGGAACTCGACGAGCTTCTATCTCGATGGATCGTTTGACAACGCTTATCGTGCAGGCGGAGGTAACAAGGCTCCTAACCCGGATGCGTTGAGTGAAATGCGCATCCTGACGAGTAATTTCGATGCGGAGTTTGGCCGGACACCGGGCGGCATCGTCAATATGATTACGCGCTCGGGCACAGAGAAGTATCACGGCTCCGTCTACGAGTACCTGCGCAACAACATGTTTGATGCGCGCAACTATTTTGCCGCCAGCAATGTACCCCTAAACTTCAAGCAACACCAGTATGGCGCGACCTTCGGCGGTCCAACTCCGTTGCTGGCGAAGACGTTCGCCTTCTTCTCTTATGAGCACTTTCAATTGCACACGGTCGCCAGCGTCTTTCCGACGGCGATCATCACGGCCACGGCGCAGGAACGTACCGGCGACTTCTCTGCCAGCAAGGTAAAGCCAACGTTGCCTGCCGGCACCAACTGCGGAACGACGGCGGCGCCGGTGATCTGCACCGCCAATCTTGATCCTGTGGCGCAAAACGCGCTGAAGTATGTTCCTGTCTACAACAGCGCCACGGGAAGCACCGTGCAGCAGAACGGCCTCGCGAACTCGTCGTACAACCAGGGCCTCGCACGCATCGACTACAACGCCCTGGCTCGCCACTCGATGGAGTTAATGTACTTCCAGACGATGGGTGATGCGATCGATCCGCTTGCAACTAGTACCAACCAGATTATCGGTTACGGCGGAATGTTGCAGCACGAGAACGGCATCAATGGAGTGCTCGCCGACAACTGGACGGTATCGGATCGCACTGTCAATTCGGTTCGTCTCTTTTATACGCAGAATCGGTACATCATCTCGAATGAATTCGCTCATCAGTTCTTGGCCGACCTGGGAAGCAACGCGCCTGAGGGCGGGGCTCTCTACGCGCCGCCACGGTTCTCGATCACGGGCTACTGGAACCAGGGACCCAATGGTGCAGGTCCAAGCGATATCGATCAGCAGTCGATCGGGGTGATCGATACGGCAACGCTGGTTCGGGGCAACCACTCACTCAAGATCGGCGCCTCGTTCGTATGGGACAAATACGCTGAGCACGGCGGGAATATTGCCGGAATTACCTTCACGTTTACGGGCGCGACCACAAAGAACGCGCTAGCGGATTTCATTCTCGGTAAGGCGCAAAGCCTAAACCAGACCAACCTGCTCATACACCATACTCATATGTACGATCCAGCGGTGTTTGTGCAGGATAACTGGCGCATCACGCACCTCCTTACCTTGAATCTCGGCTTGCGTTACGAGGTATTCGATCCCTTTGTCGGAGACGGGACGGGTGGAACCTTTAGAGCCAACGTTCAGTCAACCGTGTTTCCATCCGCGCCGGTCGGTGTTCTCTTCGAAGGAGACGCCGGCGTACCAGCGGGTGTGATTTCCAGCCACTTCAACAAGTTCGCTCCTCGGGCCGGCTTTGCCCTGGATGTGTTTGGCGATGGAAAGACGAGCCTGCGGGGCGGCTACGGCTTGTTCTACTTCCAGCAGGTGGAGAATGCGTCCGGTGGAACAACGCAGCAACCGTACTTTGTGAACCAGACCATCAACTCGATCGGCGGCATGGTTGACCCTTACGCCCCCGGAGTGAGCCCATTCCCGATCACGGTCACAAAGTCGAATGCGAAGTTCGTTTCGGGGGCGGCCATCTCGGCGGTTCCACCCAATGGCGGAACGACACCGTATGCGCACGAGTACAACCTTTCCGCCGAGCAGCAGCTCAGCAAATCGGTTGGCTTCCGTATCAGCTATGTCGGCGCCGGCTTCATGAAGCAATACATCACGCTGGACATCAACGCACCGGTGTACGCTCCGGGCGCCGCAACGACGACGGCCGGCATTAACGCGCGCCGTCCGTATCAGCCCACTCCATCCACCTTTACTTTTGGCGCTATCAACCAGAATACGAATGCCAACAATAGCCATTACAACAGCCTGCAGGCTACCTTCAAAGCGCAGTTGAGCCACGCGCTGGATGTGAATGCAAGCTACGTGTGGAGCAAGACGACGAACTTCACGACGCCGACCGTGGATTTCACGGACGTGCGAAAAAACTTTGGCCGCGCCGATACTGATGCGCGCAATCGCTTCGTCCTGTCCGCGCTTTACCGGCTGCCCGGGACGAACGCTCTGGGCGTCTTCGGCAAAGAGGTCGTCAGCGGATGGCAGTTGAACGACATTACCATCCTGCAGAGCGGCCTGCCGTTCACGGTAACGTCCGGCGTCGACACCAACCTGGATGGGAATAACGTCGACCGGGCGAACATCGTCGGCGATCCCTATACCCATGCTACGACGAGAAGCGACAAGATCAAGGCCTACATCAGCGGGAAAGGCTTTGCCGTTCCGACGACACCGTACGGCAATGAGCAGCGCGATTCGCTGACCGCACCGGGTTCGGTGGTGTCGAACGTCTCGCTCTTCAAGATTTTCGAGCTTACTCATTCCATAAAGCTGCAGTTCCGCAGCGAAGCATTCAATGTCTTGGGCAACGTCAATTTGGGTGCACCGCGCACGAATCTGGCGGTGTTCCCAACGGCCGCGACGCAGATTCTCAGTGCAGGCAATCCAAGGCAGATTCAGTTCGCACTCAAGCTGTTGTTCTGAGATTGGACTGCCGCTTGAGTAACCTATAGACCATCTGAACTATTCTCAGTCGTCCTCTGCGCCGCCTAGTCTCCGTATGGCATTAGGCGGCGCATCTTGTTGTGTGCCTGTTCTGTAGCTCGCTACCGCATCCACATTTGAAAATGAGGTGAGTCCGATGAAGATGATTCCCAGATTCCTGCAGGCAGGAGCACTCGCCGTTGTGATGGCCGCGTTGCTGGCACACCCTGCGAAGGGTATCGCGCAAGCGACGACCCAGTTTCGTGCACCTCTCATTTATGGATACCAGGCAGATCCGATGATGGTGACAAGTGGAGGCCGCTACTATCTGTACCTCAACGACCAGATGGGCTATGACCGGATGAGAAAGAGCAAGAGCCTCGCCGGCCTGGCTGGCTCGCAAAGTGAAGTTCTCTTTACCGGCGATGGTGTGACCGAAGATGTTCAGGTGACCTGCAGTTACATCATCCAATGGCAGGGATCGTGGTATCAGTACTGCGGGGATACCACCGGCGGCCTGGTGCTGAAGAGCAACACAACGGACCCCATGGGTGCCTACACGTTCTTCGGGCGCAACCTCGATGTTCCGCCGGGTTACACGGCTTACGCGAAGTGGCCGATCCTGGTGAACAATCAGCTCTATATGCTAGCGACTATCAATGGGCTGGGAGTGGTTCCCAACTCCATATGGGCTGCCAAGTACAGTGACCCCGCGACCCGAACCGGATCGTGGAATCAGATCGCCTTGCCCACCAAGGGAACCGGCTCCTGGGAGTGTGCCAATAGCCGCTGTATCGACGAAGGCGGGTCGGCCGTCGTGCACGGAAGCAAGGTATTCTTTCTCTTTTCGGCAGGCGGATACGAAGATCCTGGCTACTGCGTCGGAATGCTCACGGCCAGCACGACTGCTGACCTGAGTCTCCAGGCTTCGTGGACGAAGTCGAGCGGATGCGTCATCGCCAGCAATACGTCCGCTGGGGTCTATGGTCCAGGCTCCGCGCTGTGGTTCAAGTCCACGGATGGAACACAGGATTGGGTCGTCTTCCACGTCAAGACCACCACCACGGATAATCGCAATGGCGATGATCGCAGGCTGGAGGCGATGCAGATTACATGGGACTCCAGCGGTAACCCTGTGTTTCCAAGCCCGTATGCGGTCGATACCTACCAGACGCTTCCCTCCGGCGACGCAGGCGACGAGTTCACCAGTCCAGTTGTGTCTTCGTGGTCTTCGAGCCGCATCTCGCTGCATGCAATCGGTTCGGGCAATGCGGTCTGGGAGAATTTCTGGACCACCGGCTCTGGAGCATGGAGCGGGTGGCATCAGGTTGGAGCCGTGCCGCCCAATGGCGCTGCTGTGGGGCTCGCGGCTGTGTCGCGTATGTCCAACTACATCGATCTGTTCGTGCCGACCGATAGCAAGCTGTACACGGAGACCTGGAACGGAAGCACGTGGAGCACAAGCTGGAGCAACATGGGCGGGCCCTCTCCGACGACAAGCGTGGAAGAGAACCCCAATGGCGGATGTTGCGTTGCGACCGTGAACGGTTCCAAGGCGGCTGCCACAGCGTGGAGCAGCAGCAGGATCAATATTTTTGTGACCGGAGACGATCACAACGTCTGGGAGAATCATTGGATATCGGGCACAGGGTGGTCCGGCTATAACAGCCTCGGACAGCCGACCGGAACGCGATTGGGAATCATTGGCGCGCCTGGAGCGGCCTCGCTGGCCAACAATTCAACAGACGTGTTTGCCCGGGCTTCCGACGGCAACATTTATCAGGACACATGGAATGGCTCCGCCTGGAACGGATGGTCTCTTCTGGGCGCGACACCGGCTGGCAATGCTTCGAACCCCGCGGCTACAACTTGGAGTTCCACCAACGAGCAGGTGTATGAACGCGGCCGCGACGGCAATATCTACCAGATCGTGTGGAACGGCAGCGCATGGGGATCGTGGACGAGCTTGGGTGCTCCCACTCCCGGCGGAGTCTCCGATCCCACTGCAGTTTCCAGAACCAGCAACTATGTTGACCTCTTCACGCGAGCGACCGATGGAAATATTTATCAAAAGACGTGGAATGGCACTACGTGGAGCAGTTGGACGAGCCTGGGTGAGCCGTAGCCGGACATTCCCCGGCGAGATACCTTCGACTATAAGGAACGTATTAGTCGAGGGTGTCCAGGCCGCGAATGCGATTAGATCGCGCTCCCGAACGAGAGCAACGGATCTACTCTTCACTTTGTACAACGATCCCACGCTGATGAGCGGCCGTAGCTGCTTCGGCCCGATCGGCAACTCCCAGCTTCGCGAAGATGCTGATCGTTTGATTGCGTATAGTGTTCGCACTCGATCCAAGGACGCTGGAAATCTCTTTGTTTGTGAGCCCCCTCACAACAAGCTGCAGGACTTCGAGTTCTCTCGGCGTCAAATCGCGCATCGATTCCCGGCTCTTGAGGAGCGTTTGAATCGGGAGCGGTATGTGCCGGCGGCCGTCGTTCACGTCGTGAATCGCCTGCAGCAACTGCGTCTTGTCGACGTCTTTAAGGATGTATCCGTGCGCGCCGGCGCGGATCGCCTGGTAAATCTCTTCTTCGCTGGCGTAGCTGGAGAGGATCAAGAACTTGGTCGCGAATCCCCGCTTCCTGGCCTCTTCCAATACGGCGAGGCCGCCGGCTCCCGGCATCCTGAGGTCGAGAACGGTCACATCAGGTTGTGTGTCTTCGATCATGGAGATGGCTTCCAGATAGCTGGCCGCCTCACCGACGACATCGATATCGTCCTGTTGCTCGATGACACTTCGGATTCCAAGCCTGAACATCAAATGATCGTCTACGAGAAGAACTTTCATTATTACCTCTGCATTCGATTTGCCAGCAGCGAGCCCACGTGGCCCAGGGCCGCGCGCAAGCGGTCCCATTGGGTCGTGCGCTCCTGCAGGGGAAGCTGAAGCGACACAACGGTGCCGGGCTGCTGCGGTTGAATCGTCAGGACGCCGCCGATGGCCCGGGCACGTTCGCGCATTCCCAGAATCCCAAAGTGCTCATGCCGCGGCAGGGCGTTGACGGTCTCCAGTTCAAATCCCTTGCCGTCATCGGCAATCGCGATCACAAGCTGCGTGGGGACTTGCTCCAGGCGCACCGTGAGCTGCCGGCAAGATGCATGGCGAATTGCATTTGACACGGCTTCCTGCGCGATTCTCAGGATCTGGTGGGCGATGTCGGCCGAAGGAATGAATTCGGCCTCGCCGTCGATGCGGAGATCGATATTGGCCACCAGGCAGAGCGGCCGCAGCACTGTCTCCAGCATGGGGGACAGCCTGGACTCGGTCTGCATGCTTCTCAGTGTGGCGATGGTGACGTGGGCATCCTTGCGGCTCTGTTTGGCCATCTGCAGCGCAGTTTTGAGCGGACGCCGATCCTCGAGCATTTCATCGGCTTCGCCAAGGGACGATTCGAGTTGGAAGGCGATGGCCGCGAAGCTTTGCGCCAGCGTGTCATGAATCTCTCGCGCCATGCGCGAGCGTTCCTCCGTTACCGCGTGAAATCGCCATTGCAGTACCTGCCAATAGACGACCGCACCCAGAACAAGAACGCAGGAGAGCAGGACCGCCAGTTCCATGATGTGGCGTAGGCCCCACCAGGGAGGCCCGGCAATCACGGCGACGTCTTCGCTGGAACGAAGCAGAACGACAAAGGGATAAAAGCTCTTTGCGTAACGCAACTCGCTGCGCGCCACGCCGTTGAGGCGAACGCGTGAGTTGAGTGCAGGAGCTCGAAGCGTGGAGTTGGCAATGGTGGACGGCAGGACTGCGGCGAAGATCTGGTCGTCCGACTCCAGATCAAAGAGCACGCCGAGGTCCGTTCGATGCGCCTCGGAGATCACTCGCCCTTCGATCTGCACAAAGCGATCGTTATAGGTGCCGAGCGCCGCTTCCGCCGCCGTGACGACTGTGGGAGGAATCGGCTCGCCGGAGCGCAGGACTCTCACGGCCGGATGAAGAAAGGTGACTCCAGAAATGTCAACAACCGGCCACCCGCGCACTTCGACCTCGTCGCCTATGCGTATCTGCGGATCGGCGACGCCCTCCAGAACAGCTTGGCCCGTGGAGTCCTGCACGTAGATATCCTGCGCCGACAGGATCACCACGCCGTGCACCAGCAACTCGGGGCCGGCAGCGCCGTTCAGCCCCGTAAAGACCACGTCTCCGAGATTGGTTGTTTCGAGAGAGAGATCCTTCTGGTCGCGGCTGCTCATCGTCGCGAGATTTTCGATGGGCAGGTCACTCTCCACGGATGAGTTGAAGTTGGCTTCCGTGTGCTGAAAGGTTTCCGGAGTAGCGATCTCAACGTTCTGCGACATCTTTTGAAACGTGGACTCATTGAGGGGAAGAACTTTCAAATTGCTCCAGACTCCTCCTGAGGAGTAGGAACGAACACCAATCTTGCCGCGCGTTGCGCAATGCGGCTCACGGAGTGCTACGCGCGTGGAAGCAGGCGTTCCGGGATCGGTCAGCACCGCAACGATCGTGCATCCTCGCGCGGCGATCGCCAAGTGATACCAGTGTCCGACCTTGAGCCGCGGATTCAGCTGCGCCACCGCGAACTCGCGCCAAGCGTGATTGGCTTTGCCGATGACCAGCGTATTGTTCGCGCTGCGCAGGCCAACGTAGTAGCCGACGTATGAATCGACGCCTTGCTCCGGATCGCTCACGCGGATCAGCGCGCCTGCATCTCCAAAGGCGCCCAGCACCTGCAGGTCCAGATCGAACTCGTAGTCGGACCAATCCGCGCTTCCTCCGATAAGCTTGGCTCCGCGCTCGTCAGAACGATTGGTTACGGTGAATCGATTGCGCTCCCAGCTTCCGCCATAGGCTTCCCATCGGTCGGAGCCATCGTTGGAAAATGTAACGTCGCCCGGGAGGCTCCCGGCTGATATCCTGCCGCGCAGGAAGTAGAAACCTGCTCCCACCGTGAGGAGCAGCAGACCTGCGATCGACCAGCGAATCCACGTCAGGGAGTTTTCCTGTCCATCGACAGGATCGCCTGGATGGC
>JAZKBC010000018.1:0-5469 GCA_040388825.1 Acidobacteriota bacterium
CGCACGCCGTTGGCCGAGCGCCGGACTTCGGTGTCGTGCGCTACTTGCGTCGCCAGGACCAGTCCGCTCTGCAGAGTCTCCGCCATCGGTTTATTCTAACTGAGATGGTTACAGCAAACGATGTAGAGCGGGCAAGGCGCGATGGTGTGGTGCTGGGGGTTCCACTTGGGGACCTGGGGTGGTTTCAGTCGCTGCTGATGGGCACGGCGTTCGGTATGGCCGCGTTCTTTCTGACGACGTTTGTGGCGATCTTCGCGATGCTGTTCTACCAGATGGCGACGCATCACGTGCCGGCGTACCAGATGGCTTACCGGCGGGCGGGGTTCCCGGTGGGGGCGGTGGTGATGGCCTGTTCGCTGGGATACCTGGGCATGCAGTGGATGAAGCGGATGGCTCGTAAAGGGTTGGGACCGAGGGCTTAGCCGACTGGCTCCCCTCCCCCTGCTTTGATCCTAAAATACTGATTCTAGATAATTAAGGTCTGGATTCCGGATCGGACCGAATTGCACTGGTTTTGGGGCATGGGGTTTGGGGAAGAGGTTTGCGGTATCCGAGTCACGGGCTGCAGGGGCTGCCCACTCATGCCCAAGTGCTGGCATGAATGGGGCACCCAGATTTCTGGCGGGTCAGGGTTTGGCGTCGGGGTAGAGGGATTTTGGGTTGGGCTGGGTGGTAGGAGTGGGGCGGGGTTTGCGGGGGAGTTGGGTGTCGCTCATGGCGGCGTTGTAGAGGAAGATGGCTTCGACGACGGCGGCCTGCTTGAGGTCGTCGGGGGAGAGGCGCTCGTAGGTGTCCTGGTTGGTGTGGGCGCTGCGGGTTTCGTAGTCGCGGGGATCCTGGATGAACTGGAAGGCAGGAATGCCGGCGGCTTCGAAGGCATCCTGATCGCTGGAGCCTGAGGGGCGGAGCGTGACGGTGGTGACGCCGAGGTCTTTGAGCGGAGCAATCCACTGCTCGAAGGTGGAGGCGATGGCGGTGTTGTCTTCGGCGTAGATGCCGAGGAGTTTGCCGCCGCCGTTATCGATGTTGAAGTAAGCGGTGAGCTTGTCGTAGTCGGCTTTGGGAGTGACGACGCCGGTGCGCTCGCGGAGGAAGGCGGGGACTTCCATCTGGTCGGGCGTAGTGGAGAGGCCGACGGAAGCGATGTGCTGGTCTACGTAGCCCATGGAGCCACCTTCGGTCTCCTCTTCCCCGCTCCAGAGAGCGACGCGGATGGTGCGGCGGGGATGGACGTGGAGCGTGGTTAGGATACGCATGGCTTCCATGGCGATGATGACACCGGCGCCGTCGTCGGTAGCGCCGGTGCCGGCGATCCAACTGTCGAGGTGGCCGCCGGCGAGTACGTACTGGCCGGCAAAGGCGGGGTCGGTGCCGGGGATTTCGGCGATGGTGTTCCAGCCCTGCTCGTGGTCGCCGGTGAACTGGGTGTTGATGTTGACCGCGACGGCGACGGGGACGTTGTGGTCGAGCAGGCGGGAGATTCGGCCAAAGGCTTCGTTGGCGATGACGGCTGAAGGGACGGGCTGCTTGTGATCGGGCATGAAGACGCGCTGGCCGAAGGCTTCGTTGTTGTCGTCGCGCATGATGCCGCCGTCGCCGGCGTAGCTGGAGACGAGGATGGCAACGGCGCCCTGCTCGTGGAAGAACCTGGTGATCTGCTCTTTGAAGTTGATGTACTTGAAGGCCTTGGACCACTGGTCGGGAGTGAGGTTGTCGATGTGCTGCTCTCTGAAGTCGAGGCTGGGGGGATAGGAGGCAATGCTGTCGAGGTCTTTGGGGTCGTAGTGCTCGAGGAGGGGTTTGGGGTCGGGCTTGATGGCAGGGGCCTTGCCGTAGAGGATGACTTTGCCCTTGAGCTTGCCTTTCCATGCGGCGAAGTCTTCGGGCTTGGCGAAGGAAGGGACAGCGATGACGTCGGCGTGGATGAGGCCGGGGGTGGCAGGGGACCACGGCGTGGCCTGGGCGATGAAGACGGCGGTGTCGGGAGAGGCGAGATCGACGGTGGTGGAGATTTGACGCCAGCCCATGCCGAAGTCGCCCCAGCTTTCGAGGTGGGAGTTTGCAGCTCCCATGGCGGTGAACTGGTCGCGGGTCCAGGCGTTGGCGCGGGCGAGGTTGGGAGAGCCGGTGAGGCGGGGGCCGATGTCGTCGAAGAGAGCGGAGGCGTAGTCCATGACGCGGGAGTGGGAGAAGCCTTCGGTACGGATGCGGCCGTACATGGCGAGGTCAGGTTGCTGGGCCGGGGCGAGGGTGGTGAGGGCGAAGAGGGTGAGGAGAACGCGCTTCATGCGCTTATTTTTGCAGTGTGTGGTTGGGGTGTCTTGAATCTATTTGATGGGTGGTGTCTTCCCGATGCGGTTGGGGCGACGCGGGCAGAATACGGGGGTCCTTCGCTACGCTCAGGATGAGGGATTTTGTGGGCGGTGGTGGTGGCAGGCAGTGGCTACGAAGCCTTGAGTGAGCGGCGCCAGGAGCCGGGAGGACGGCCGGTGAGGTGGTGGACGGCGCGGGTCATGTGGGCCTGGTCGGAGAATCCGGAGGTGAAGGCGATGGTGGAGAGAGTTTCAGTGGCGGTGATGGTGAGGCGGAGGGCGAGGCGGGCTCGCTGGTGGGCGCGGTAGGCGGAGGGAGTGATGCCGAAGACCTGCTGGAATCCGCGGGAGATGGTGGCAGGAGCGAGGCGGTTGTCGCTGGCCCAGTCGTCAAGGCGGAGGTGTGGGTTGGACTGCATGTCGTCGGCGAGCTGATGGGGCCAGTCGTGGACGCGGCGCTCGACGGGTTGCAGGAGAGAGATGAGACGGGCGGAGGCGGCGGTGGGATCGCGTTCGGCGAGGGTTGCGATTTCGTCGGGGTTGGCGATGCGGAAGGTGACGTGGGCGCTGCTGAGCGGAAGGAGGTTATTGGGGACGCCGAGGTCGAGGACGTCGGCGCCGTTGGAGGCGAAGCGGTCGACGTGGGCTTCGTAGGTGTCATGGAGGACGACGTCGCCGGCCTGGACGCGAAAACAGCCGCGGTCGCCAGCCTCTTCATAGCCTCCGGAGAGGACGAGGGCGAGATGGCCTGCGGCGTGAAGATGGCGCGGGAGGAAGGCATGGCTGCCGCGGCGATCACGCTTGAAGAAAGTGGCTGGCGGCACGTCGGCGCAGTCTCCGGTGAAACGATGGTTTTGGGGAAAATGTGGAGGCGAAGCGACAGCGCGCGTCTTTCGCAGTATCGTTTTCGTATCGTACCCGGGCATCCCCCAAAAATTCCTCGAGGAGAGTTCTCCCATGTTTCCTACTCGTATTGATACGCGCCGGACAGCTTGCCTGTTCCTTGGCGTTGCCCTTCTCTGTACCAGCGCCGTGGCCCAAAAGAAGAAAGCGGCTGCGGCTGAAGCACCGAAGACGGATGCCGTGCCTTCGTACTATGGACCGCAGCCGGCAGTGGAAGATATCGACCTGAACATGTATGCGCGGATTCGCGAAGAAGGCTTTGCGCATGGGAAGGTGATGGACTTTGGCGAGGCGCTGGCGGATGGGATTGGGCCGCGGCTGACTGGCTCGCCCAACATGGCGAAGGCCAATGCGTGGACGCGGGACACGCTGACGAAGATTGGTTTGTCGAATGCGCATCTGGAGGACTGGGGCGAGTTTGGGATGGGGTGGATGCAGGTGAATACCTGGGGGCGGATGGTTTCGCCTGACCCGGAACCGGTGTGGCTGCAGGCTTCGCCGTGGTCTCCCGCGACTGCTGGAGCGGTGAGCGGTGAGGTGGTTTATGTTCCGCTCGCCGATGCGAGCGAACTGGACAAGCTGAAGGGGACGCTGAAGGGCAAGATTGTGCTGCTGGGTGCGATGCGTGAGACGCCTGACGTCACCGAGGCGCTGTTTCATCGCTACACGGACCAGGAGCTGAAGGACATGGAGTCCGCGGAGACGCGTGGTGGCCGTCGTGGCGCTGCGGGTGGACCGATGACAATGCAGCAGTTCATGGCTGAACGGATGCGGCTGGCGACGCTGCGCAAGAAGGCGCTGACGATGATGGCCGACGAAGGTGTGCTGGCGATCATCACGCCGAGCCGCGATGGCGGCAGTGGCGGCGGCACCGGCATCATCTTCGACGACAATGGCGCCGACCTGGCCCGCGATGCGCAGAAGCCGGAGAACAAGGTAGCGATTCCGAACGCTGTAATGATGATTGAGCACTACAACCGGCTGGCGCGGATGGTTTCGCGTGGCGTGCCGGTGAAGGTGGAAGTGAACATCGAGACGAAGTTCACGGGCGAGCATGAGCATGGCTTCGATACGGTTGCTGAGATTCCGGGAACGGATCCTGTGCTGAAGGACCAGGTTGTGATGGTCGGCGGGCACCTGGATAGCTGGATCAGCGGCACGGGAGCTACGGACAACGGAGCGGGTTCGATTGTGGCGATGGAGGCGGTGCGCATTCTGAAGGCACTCGATCTGCATCCCAAGCGGACGATTCGCATTGCACTGTGGAGCGGAGAGGAAGAAGGGCTGTTTGGTTCGGTTGGCTATGTGACGCAGCACTTCGGCAAGTTTGCGCCTCCGGTGCATCCGGATCCTCCGGGAACGCCGAGCTTTATGGGATCGAAGGGCGCGCTGACGACGACCGATGAGTGGAAGAACCTGGACGCGTACTACAACCTGGACAACGGGACAGGCAAAGTGCGTGGCGTGTATACGCAGGGCAACTATATGATCGCGCCGATCTTTGCGCAGTGGATTGCACCGCTGAAGGACCTGGGCGTAACCACGATCACCAATCGGAATACAGGTGGAACGGATCACCTGTCGTTCGACGCGGTCGGGCTGCCGGGGTTCCAGTTCATCCAGGACCCGATGGACTATGAGACGCGGACGCACCACAGCGACATGGATACGTTCGATCGTTTGCACCAGGCTGATCTGGAGCAGGCTGCAGTGATCGAGGCGATCTTCCTCTGGAACACTTCGCAGAGGGACGTGATGATGCCGCGTAAGGGACTGCCGCATCCGGAGCTGGAGCGGGAGAAGATGAAGCCGCTGCAGGGGATTTATCCGGGAGTGGAAGCCAAGTAAGCAGTGAGCAGGAAGCAGCAAAGAGAGCGGCGAGGCCTTGGGGCTTCCGCCGCTTTGTTTGTGCGGCTAGTTGGTAACAGGGACATAAAGGCTGGGGGTGGTGCTGCAGGCGGTGGTGTTGGGGGCGTTCCAGAAGTGGCCGTCGGCGTAGTCGACCTGGAAGAGGTGGACGCGGGAGATGCCGGAGGCGGGGCCTACGAGGAGGTCGGCTTCGAGGTGGAGGAGCGCGGCAGAGTCCGTGTTGAGGCGGAAGGTTTTGCTGAGAGTGGTGCGGACCGGCGGCAGTTGGATGCGGTCTCTGGACTGGGTGAGTGGGATGGCGCGGGTTGCTGGAGCGACAGGGCAGCCGGAGTGGGCCGCGCGCGTCGAGGTCATCCATTTGTCGATAATGCCGTCCCGCACCGTG
>JAZKBC010000018.1:5479-22938 GCA_040388825.1 Acidobacteriota bacterium
GGAGCGAGGTAGAAGACCTGGACCACCATGGAGCTGATGCGGTCGGAAGCTTGCGTGTCCGAGGTGGGCTGGGAGAGATCGACGTGGACGCCATAGCCGGCGGGTGGGCGATTCGGGTGCAGAATGATGGCGTCGGACTTCAGGTCTTCGAGGGCGATGGTCCATAGAGTCTGCGGCGAGCCCTGCTGGCGGGCGAAGAGGCTGAGAGGACAGACCGCAATGGGTCTGGGGGCACCGTCAGTGAACGAGTGGGTCTTAGCGTTCGGAACGGGGAACTGCTGCTGCTGCGCAAAAACGCTGGCGGCTGTGAGGAGTGGGAGAGCGAAGAGAAGTGGGCGCATGAGGTGGCCTCCTTGCGGTTGCGTCTATTTTGATCCCCTGGAGGCGGTTTCGGCTAGCAATGGTCAGGGTTTAAAGTCGACGCTCTGCCAGAGAGGTGTGGGATCGTAGACGGCTCCGGCGGCGATGGTGCGCCATACTTTGCGGGTGTTGTGAATGTCGGCGAGTGGATCGGCGTCGAGGAGAAGGACGTCGCCGCGCTTGCCGGGAGTGAGGGAGCCGGATTCGGCTTCGACGCCGACGGCTTTGGCGGACTCGATGGTGGCGGACTGCAGGGCTTCGAGGGGCGTGAAGCCGCACTGGACGTAGAGTTCGAGCTCCTGGTGCAGGGAGTAGCCGGGGATGCTTTGATCGGTGCCGGCGACGATGGGGATGCCGGCGGCGTGGAGAGCGCGGACGCTGCCGAGCATTGCGGTCCAGAATGCGGCGCCGCGGGTGGCGAAGGCGGGTGGCATGGCGGGTGCGTCCAGGGCGGCGCGGAGTTGTGGAGGAACGTGCGTGATGCCGGGCTCGATGGTTTCGAGGGGAGTGGTGAGGAAGTCGGACTGGAAGACGACGAGCGTGGGATCGAGGACGGTGTGGTGGGCCTTGAGCGCGGCGATGAGGTCGTGCACGGCGGGCGAGTCGGGATCGAATTTCGGGATGGCTTTGCGATCGGGCTTGCCGTCGGCGAGTTTGGGTGTGGGGGCGAAGTAGGGGAGGACGTACTGGATGTGGTTGATCTGGTCCATGCCGTCGTTGATGCCGTCGATGGCGGTCATGCCGTCGGGGATGTGGCCGGTGACAGTCATGCCGAGGGAGTGTGCGGCGGTGGTGATGGCTTTGACGATTTCAGGCGAGACGGAGCTGTAGATCTTGATCTGGCGGGCTCCGGCGGCTTTGTACTTTGCTACGAGCTGCTGCGCTTTCTCGGGAGTGTCGGCTATGACGGCGCCGAGGGTGCGATTCCTTTTTCCGTCGGTGCCGGAGCCATCGATGATGCCGGCGAACTCGAGATGCGGGCCGATGGCGGGGTTCTGCTTGCGGTTGAGCTGATCGTGGATGGTGGTGATGAAGTCGAACTCGTTGCCGACGTCGCGGACGGAGGTGACGCCGGCGGCGAGATAGATGGGCCCCCACTCGACCTGCTCGTAGTGGGCGTGCATGTCCCAGAGGCCAGGGATGGCGAACTTGCCGTGGGCGTCGACGATGGTGGCATGTTTGGGGATTTTGACTTTGCTGCGCGGGCCTGCGGCGGTGATGATGCCGTCGTCGATGAGGATGACGGAGTCGGGGATGGCGGGGGCGTCGGTGGAGTCTTCGAGTGTGGCGCCGACGATAGCGAGATGCTTGGCCGCGGGCATGCGGGCGGTGGCGCTGAGGCGGGCGAGCTCTTGCAGGTTGGCTTTGACAGCGGCTGCGATGAAGGTGCCGAGGTCAGCGGCGTAGGGCTCGCGGATAGCTTCGAAGTGATCGAACTCGGCGTCGGTGCTGACGAGCGCGACGAGGTTGGTGGCGTCGTCGAGCCAGAGAGCTTCCTGTCCCCAGATGAGTCCGCTGACGGTGTAGCCGTGGGCGGGGTGATTGTTGATGGAGAGGGTTTCCGCCGGAGTGATGTGGACCGTGGCGTTGGCGGGATAGACGGTGAAGGCCGCGGGCTTGTTGTGCGAGAGCCACCAGCGCATCATCTGCTCCTGCATGGCGACGGGGGAGTAGCCGTCGGTGATGAACCACGGGCCGGTGGGGTGCTCGGTGGTGGACTTGCCGGTGCGGGTGATGGAGAGGTCGTTGCCCTTGAGGGTGAGGGTGTCATCCATCTCCGATTGGCGTGAGGCCTGGCCCTTGGCGTTGTAGCTGAGCGGTTGCATGTTGGCGGTGGTGGCCGTGAAGGTGGTCTTGAGAGGGACGCGCGAGGAGCGGTCGGTGAAGAGGAAGTCCGAGGTGAGCGTGTAGGCATCGCCGGTGGTCTTGATGCTGTAGGTTTCTTTGCCGATGGCACGCGCGAACTTGTGCAGGACGAAGGTGCCGGAGGTTTCAGGCTGCTGCGCGGCGGCAGAGAGCGTGGCGGCGAGAAGAAGGACGATGGAACGCATCGTGTGTCGGGACATGCGAACCAGTTTACCGGTGGATAGAATTGAAGAGATGGCGACACACTTTGAACCGGAAGCACTGAAGTTTTTACGCGGGCTGGCGAAGCACAACGATCGCGAGTGGTTCAACGCGCGCAAGGATGTTTATGAGCGCACGTTGAAGGCGCCGATGCTGGCGGTGATCGATGCAGTGAATCATGCGATGGTGGAGTTTGCGCCGGACCACGTGCGCGATCCGAAGAAGACGATGATGCGGATCTATCGCGATACACGGTTTGCGAAAGACAAGCGGCCGTACAAGCGGCAGGTGAGTGCGTGGTGGGCGCGGCGGGGGATGGAGAAGACTTCCGGCGGCGGCTTTTATATGCATGTGCATCCGAATGAGTTACTGATCTCTTGCGGCGTGTATATGCCGGAGAGGGCGCAGTTGCTGGCGATTCGCGAGTGGATGGCGGAGAACCACGAAGCGTATCGCGCGATGGTGAAGAGCGTGTTGAAAGCCAAGGTCGGTGGCGTGAAGATGACGGAGGTGGGCGGTGAAGGATTGACGCGGATGCCGAAAGGGTTTGCTGCGGATCATCCAGCGGGAGAGTTGCTGCGCGCGAAGAACTGGGGCGTACATGTTTCGCTGCCGGGTGAGGTGGCGCTGGAGCCTCGGCTGGTGAAGGAGATTGTGCGCGGGTTCACGCTGGCGGCACCGATTGTGGATGCGCTGAATGGAGCGATTCTGTTAGGGTTGCAGCGGAGCCAAGGGGCCTCGCGACCGCTGTTTTAGAGGCGATTTGCGAGTGTGTGGGACGAAAATCGGGAAAAATAGGGCAAAACAAGGTAAATCCCTGAAAAAACCTGTGGAAACACTAGAATTCCCGTTGACAAACGTCTTGTGAAGGTTGAGGGTAATGATCGGCGCGGTATTCCGCACCCGCAACAAACACAGGGTTTCCGGCGAGGCGGTCACTGAGTAGCAAGTGCGCTCAGGACAAGCAGAAACGGAAGTCTGCAGTGCCCGGTGCGGGAGATGAGCTGCACGCTCATGCTCAATCATCTGAACGCAAAAAGGAGTACGACAACATGGCTAAGGGAATGACAAAGACGCAGCTGGTTCGCCACATGGCGGAGAAGCTTGAGATCACCAACAAGCAGGCAGCTGCCGGCCTGGAGCTGCTGGCTGAGACCGCTGTGAAGGAAACCAAGAAGAACGGCGAGTTCACGATCCCCGGCATCGGCAAGCTGGTGAAGGCGGAGCGCAAGGCTCGCATGGGCCGCAACCCGCAGACGGGTGAAGCGATCAAGATCAAGGCGAAGACTGTGGTCAAGTTCCGCGTGGCGAAGGTCGCGAAGGACTCGATCGCTCCGCCGAAGAAGTAACAACGGCGTTCTCTTAGGAGAACGAACGCGAATAGGCCGAAGTTCTTTGACGCAGAGGCGTCGGGGAACTTCGGCCTTTTTTTCGTGCGTGAGGTAGGATTTTCGGATGCCTACGTTGAGTATGTTTTACGGCATCGTGATCCAGATGTTCTGGAACGATCATCCTCCGCCGCATTTTCATGTGCGCTATGCTGAGTTCAAGGGGAAGTTTGAGATTGAGTTCTTGCGCAGGATTTCGAGTGACCTGCCCGCAAATGCGGAAAGGCTGGTGATGGAATGGGCGCAGCTGCACAAAACCGAATTGCTGGCGAGTTGGAACCAGTGCCGGAGCGGCGTTATCCCTTCGAAGATCCCGGGCTTGCTATGATTCCGCCATGCATCTGCCAACGTGGGGACGACGTGGCAGAGGTGTGGGCGGAAGATGGTTACCAGTTGAAGGTGCGATTCTTCGATGGCACTGCTGGAACCGTTGATATGCGTGAACTGATTTTTGGCGATCGTGCGGGAGTCTTCGCGGCGTTGCGTGATCCGGTGGAGTTTGCGAAGGTTGGCATCGGGTTAGGGACCGTAATGTGGGCTAACGAACTCGATCTGGCTCCGGACGCAATGTACGACGCGATCAAGCGGGATGGGGTGTGGGTGTTGCGCTAAAAGGCTGAGGCTGGCTTACGGGTGAGCAGGAAGCCGTGGATGACGATGGCGATTCCGAAGGAGACGATGAGGCCCTGGTGGAGGAGGTTGCGGTCGAAGCTCCAGCCGAAGATGGCTAACGTGAGGAAGGCGCCGAGGAAGTAGAACTCGCCGAGGATGGCGGAGAGCCAGTGTGGGGTTGTTCCTGCAGAGGGGAGCAGCGGCTTGAGGGGCGGAAGGAAGCGGGGGACGGTGTTCTTGTACGCGGTATAGGCCTCGCCGAAGCGCTGGGTGAGGAAGGACTCTTCCGCGAAGGCGAGACGGAGCTGCAGGATCCAGAGAGTGACGATGGCGAAGAGGGCTCCTGAGGGTGGCATGAGGAGCGCGATGCCGAGCGTGTGCAGGATGGTGCCGAGGTAAAGCGGGTTGCGTGTGCGGCGGTAGGGGCCGTCGGCGAGCAGCCTGTCGCCGCGCATGTTTCCGGACGTGATGGTGGCGTTGCCGATGTACGCTGCGCCCCAGATGCGGAAGAAGGCTCCGAGCGCGGTGAGGAGGAGCGCGAGGACGAGGATGATGTGGACGGCGTCGCTGTAGGTGAGCACGCCGAGGCGATAGAGCTGCGTGGAGAGCGCGAGCCATGCGGGCTCGGAGAGGGCACGGGCGCTTTCGCCGGCGGTGGGCCAGATGGGCAGGTACATCCACGGGGCGGTGAAGCCAAGGACGAAGAGGATGACGTGGAGGATGAAGCGGTGGCGGTACTCGAAGCGCGTTGCGCCCATTAGTAGGTGTTCTCCAATACGGTAGGACTGAGGCTGGGGGCGGTGGCGACGAGCTTGTCAACGCCGGTGGGCTGGGCTTCGTTCTTGTAGATGATGCCGGCCTTCATGACGAAGGCTATGTGCTGGAGGAGCTTGATGTCGGCGAGCGGATCGCCCTGGACGGCGATGATGTCGGCCCACTTTCCTGCTTCGAGGGAGCCGGTCTTTGCGGTCCAGCCCATGAGGTCGGCGGCGTTAAGGGTTGCTGTTTGCAGAGCGGCGATGGGGGTCATGCCGAACTGGTTGACGTAGACGTCGAGCTCGTGGGCGTTGAGGCCGTGGGGGTAGACGGCGGCATCGGTGCCGCAGGCTACCTTGACGCCGGCTTTGATCGCCTTGATGGCGTTCTGCTTCTCGACCGCGGAGACGTCGTGCATCTTCTGCTGGTAGATCGCGGGGAGATGGCCGTTGGTCTGCATCCAGTCGATGAGATAGGCGGTGGGGACGAGGTAGGTGCCGTGCTTGAGCATCATGGCTATGCCGGCGTCGTCGAGATAGCTGCCGTGCTCGATGGAGTCGACACCGGCTTCACTGGCCCAGAGGATGGCTTGCGCGCCGTGGGCGTGGGCGGCGACCTTGCGGCCGAGACGGTGGGCGTCGGCGACGATGGCCTGCATTTCTTCGAGGGTGTACTGCGAGGCCTGCGGGTCGTCGCCCTTGGAGAGGACGCCGCCGGAGGCTCCGATCTTGATGACGTCGGCACCGTACTTGATGTTGCGGCGGACCATGTGCTGGACGGCTGCGATGCCGTCGGCTACGCCTTCGCCCTGGCGGTTGTACTGCGCGGGGAGGAGGTTCTCGTCCATGTGGCCGCCGGTGATGCCGAGCGGAGGACCGGAGACCTGCATGTGCGGGCCGGGGATGTGGCCTGCGTTGATCTCGTCGCGGAGAGCGACGTCGGTAAAGCCGCCGGCACCGACGTTGCGGACGGTGGTGAAGCCGGCTTCGAGCGTGATCTTCGCGTTCTCGACGCCGATGATGGCTTCCTTGCCGGGGGTCATGGAGAGCTCGTTGTAGGGATCGAAGTCGGTGGAGCCGGTGAGGTGGGTGTGGACGTCGATGAGGCCGGGAAGGACGGTGTAGGCGGTGAGATCGACGACGCGGTCGGTGGGCTGCGCGGGTGTGGAAGCGGTGGGTGCGATGGCGGTGATCTTGTCAGCCGTGATGATGATGGTTTGCGCGGAGGTCTCGTGGCCGGTGTGGACGTCGATGAGCTTGCCGGTGCGGAGGAGCGTGCGTGTGGCGGAGGTCTGGTAGGTCTGCTGGGTGAGCGCGGGGAGTGCCGTTGCGAGTACGGTGAAGGCGAGAGCGCGGCGGAGGAGTGGCTGCATGATGTGCCTCGTACTTGAAGTGGGGGCCGGCGGATGTATTGCTAGAGTACGACGGTTGTCTGCGCTCAGGCGGGGAGGGGGTCGTGCGTGGAAGCGAAGATGGGAAGGACGAGAGCCATGACCTGGTCGGCCATGACTTCTGAGGAGCAGGCCTCAGGGTTTCGGGACCACTCCTTCGCGGCGCCAAAGATGGCCCAGCTTAGCGTGGCGGCAAGGATTGCTGGAGAGGTGCCGTTGGCGGGGGGGTGCTTTTCGATGCCGAAGAGGAGCATGCCGCGGACGACAGCGATGACCGCAGCTTCGAGGTGGGGCTCCATCTGGAGCTGGCGCTCGCAGGTGAGCTGGGGCCGGGTGGCGAGGTAATCGCAGACGCCCAGGACCATGGCGCGGAGAGCGGAGCCGCAGCCGCCGTCGAACTGGACGCCGCGGGCGGTGAGGAGGGCCTGGAACTGGGTGGCGACCAGGCACTCGAGGAGAGCGAACTTGTCGGAGTAGTGGTCGTAGAAGGTGGCGCGGTTGACGGTGGCGGCCTCGGCGATGTCCTGCACGGAGATGTTTTCGAAGTCCTTTTGCTGCAACAGCTTCTCCAGCGCCTGCTGGAGCATGCCGCGGGTGCGGCGGATGCGGGGGTCGAGGGTTTCTGAACAGGAAGGCTGCATGGCGCTGGTGATTAGATTAGCAAGGGTGGCGATCGTTGCTTAACCAACAAATGTTGGATTTCATGAATCGACAGATGTTGTCTAGACATCAACTGTTGTAAAGGAGGCTTTATGCCCAAAACTTTGCTTCATGTTGATTCCAGTCTTTCGGGGGCCGCGTCGGTTACCCGGCAGTTGACCGCGGAGTTTGTTGGGAGCTGGCGGAAGGCGAACCCGGATGGTGTGGTGATTGACCGGGATACGTCGACCAGCAATATTCCGCCGGTGGATGGTGCGTGGGCCGGGGCGATTTATACGCCGGAAGAAGCTCGCACGCCGGAGCAGAAGGCGCTGTTGACGCTCTCGGACACACTGATTGGCGAGCTCGAGGCGGCGGATGAGTATGTGCTGGGCGTGCCGATGTATAACTTTTCGATTCCGTCGACGCTGAAGCTTTGGATCGACCAGATTGCGCGGGTGAACAAGACGTTCAGCTACGCGACGGGGACTCCTGTGGGACTGCTGAAGGGCAAGAAAGCGACGGTCGTGATTGCGTCCGGTGGAAAGTATGACACCGGCACGGCGATGGCTTCGTTCAACCATGCAGAGCCTTACCTGCGGACGGTGCTGGGATTCCTGGGCGTGCAGGACGTGACATTCGTCCTGGCCGGCGGAGCTGCAGCGTTGCGAGGGGGAGCGGATCGCACGGCGTTTCTGCAACCGTTCGTGGAGTCGATACGCGCGCAGTTTGCGGCGGCTTGAACGCTGCCGTTGAATTTGTTTCCCCAACTTGATTGGCTAAGGAGAAGGTGATGAAGATCGCATCGGTTGTTGCGCGGTATTTGCTGGGTGTTCTGTTCGTGGTGTTTGGGTTGAACGGCTTTCTGCACTTTATTCCGATGGCTCCGCCACCGGGGGTCGCAGGGCAGTTCCTGGGAGCGATCTTCGTGTCGCACTTCTACGTGGTGCTGTTCCTGCTGCAGCTGGTGGGTGGGCTGCTGTTGCTGAGTGGACGGTATGTTGCGCTGGGCCTGGTGCTGCTGGCTCCGGTGATTGTGAACATCGTGCTGTTCCACGTGTTCATGGCTCCGAGTGGTCTGCCGATGGCGGCGCTGATTGTGGTGCTGTGGCTGCTGGTGGCGGCTGGGGTGCGGACGGCGTTTGCGGGGATCCTGCAGGCGCGGGCTCCGCAAGCGGTGTGAGCCTGGCTGCCGTACTGGTGAGGATGGTTTGGCCGATGGCCTCTTTGCCAGTACGGTAGTTAGTAAGATGGCATCACCAGTGTGGTCCGGGCTGCGGTGAGCCAGGGACGCGTGGCTGGTGAGGCGAGGGGCAGCGTTTGGATCAGCAGGATAAGCATCAGGCTGCAGCAACACAGGCGGAGACTCCGCGGCATATAGCGGCACTGGATGGCGTGCGTGGGATCGCGATCCTGCTGGTGCTCTTGTTCCATGCGAACGGCGGTGGGCAGTCAGGTTCGTGGGCTGTACGGTTTGTGAGCGGCCTACTGCGCGTGGGTTGGTGCGGCGTAACGCTGTTCTTCGTACTTTCAGGGTTTCTGATTACGAACATTCTGTGGACCAGCAAAGGACAACCGAAGTGGTGGCGGCGCTTCTACGTACGTCGCGCACTGCGAATCTTTCCGTTGTACTACCTGGCGCTGCTTGCGGTTTTGATTGCGCTGCTGGTGGAGCACAGGTTCCATGAGGGTTTGCGGCCCCTGGCGATCTACGCGGTGTACTTGCAGAACCTTCTTCTGCCGCAAGGCTTTTATGTGCAGATACCGTTCATGGTCCACCATTTCTGGAGCCTGGCGGTGGAGGAACAGTTCTACCTGGTTTGGCCGGCGTTGCTGGTGGCGATGCCCAATGTGAAGAGCGCACGCTGGCTGTGCGTGGTGGTCTTCGTTCTTTCGCTGGCGATGCGATGCGCGGTGCTGACACAGGGTTGGGGGGGCATGGTGAACTCGACGCCGGTGCATATGGGTGAGCTCACGGCGGGAGGCTGGCTGGCGATGGTGTTGAAGGAGCGCCCGGTGTGGATCCGGCGGCTGCGCCCTGCGGCGATGCCCGTTTTTGCCTTTACCGCACTGCTGATGGCGTTTTGCGCTGTGACCGCCGGTGGGCTTGAGGAGGTGAAGCCGCTGATGTACACGGTGGGCCTAGCGACGCTGTCCGTGGCGGGCATGATGATGATCGTGCAGGCGCTGGAGAGCCCAGGTTTCGCGAAAGCGATGGCGTGGCGTCCGCTGCAACACCTGGGCGTGATCAGCTACGGCGTGTACGTTTATCACGGCTTCTTCTACATCCAGTGGACGAGGATGGCGGAGAGAATGCTGCCGCACGGATCGCACAATGAGCAGAGGTTGCTGATCAGCGTGCTGATGGTTGTGCTGGGGTGTGCCGCGGCGGAGGTTTCGTACCGGTGGTTCGAGAAGCCGATCCTGCAGCTGAAGGACCGGCTGGCGCCAAGCGCGGCTCCGGCAAAGACGGTGATGAACGATGTGTGGGCGCAGGATGCGCCGTCGGGGGAAACACCAAGATGAGTGCGCAAAAGCAGCGCTGCAGCTGGGCGGGAAGCGATCCGCTGATGCAGCAGTATCACGATGAAGAGTGGGGCGTGCCGATGCACGATAGCCGCGAGCTTTGGGAGATGCTGATGCTGGAAAGCGCGCAGGCTGGATTGTCCTGGGCAATTATTCTGCGAAAGCGTGAGGGGTACCGTCGGGCCTTCAAGGGGTTCGATCCGAAGAAGGTGGCGAAGTTTACGGAGAGTGATGTCGAGCGACTGATGCAGGATGAAGGCATCGTGCGGGCGCGGGCGAAGATTCTCGCAGCGATTGAGGGCGCGCGGATCTATCTCGCGATGGAGAAAAGTGGCGAGGACTTTGGCGAGTGGGTTTGGGAGCTGGCTGGAGGAAAGCCGGTGCAGAATACGGGCAAGGTGCCGGTGTCGACGGAGACTTCAGAGAAGATTTCGAAGGCGCTGAAGAAGCGGGGATTCAAGTTTGTGGGGCCGGTGATTGTGTACGCGTGGATGCAGGCCGTGGGGATGGTGAATGATCATGCGGAGAACTGCTTCCGGCGGAAGGTTGTGGCTAAGGCTGGAAAGGGTTGATGACCGGGATATTCAAGTTGCGGAAGGGCTCCTCATCTCGTGTCGCCACCGCGAGCTTGTGAATGGAGGCGATCGCCGCGATCTGACAATCCGCAAATCCTACGGGCTTTCCAATTGCAAATGCTTGCGCACTTAAATCCGCGTGCCGTTGTGCCGCCTTTTCATCAAAGGGAAGTATGCGGGAAGCAATAAAAGATTCGATCCATTGCTCGACAGCTTGCTCAAACAAGTCCCGCCGTTTCCCACTCGGCATACGGCGGATGCCAGTGAGCCATTCAGCCAGCGTCGTGGTGGAGATGTAGAGAGTTTCGATGGATTGCGCGTCAAGCCATTCGATGACTAATGGGTCAGGCGATGGCTTGAGTGGCTCAGAGACGACGTTGGTATCGAGCAGGATCATTCAAAATCGGGAGCATCGGTTGGAGTGCGATCACGCGTGATTTCGAGGTCGACTCCACCGAAGCGTCGGCTAAGTTCGAAGAGGGCAGTTCCAAACTTCAATCGTTCTTCAGGCAAGTAGAGTTTGCCGAGCGAATCGCGTACCTCAGCTTCCGTACTCACTCCATTTTCGCGGGCTCGTTCCTTGATGGCCCGGTGCAGCTCTTCAGACAGGTTGCGAAGCGTCATCGCTGGCATGGCAAGCCTCCGATATCAAACACTCGTAAATGATATCAGTTTGTAGGTTTGGCCGCGAGGGCAGTCAGGATAGCGTCGAAGTCTTCGACTCCCGAGTACTCGATGATGACCTTGCCTTTGCCCTTCTTGTCGTCGATGGTGACCTTGAGGCCGAGGGAGCGGCGGAGCTGGTCCTGGGCTTCGCGGACGTTGGGGTCCTGCTGCTCGACTGGCTTGGCGTCTTTGGTCTTGCCTTCGGGGTTGAGGAGGTTCTGGATGTAACTTTCCGTGGCGCGGACGGAGAGCTGCAGCGCGAGAACTTTTTGTGCGGCGGCCAAGATGGCTTCAGGGCCGTCGAGGGAGAGGAGGGCGCGGGCGTGGCCGAAGGTGAGCTCGCCGGCTTCGACGTTCTTCTGGACCGACTCCGGCAGCTTGAGCAGGCGGAGGAAGTTGGCGACGCTGGCGCGGTCTTTGCCTGTGCGCTCGGCCATCTGCTCCTGGGTCATGTGGAAGTCTTTGCTGAGCCGGGCGTAGGCGTGGGCCTGCTCCATCGGGTTCAGGTCGGTGCGCTGGAGGTTCTCGACGATGGTCATCTCCATCGCCTGCACGTTGGAGACCTCGCGGACGATGGCGGGGATGGTGGCCTTGCCGGCTTTCTTGCTGGCCATGAGGCGGCGTTCGCCGGTGATGAGCGTGAAGCGGCCGTCCTGGGCGAAGTGGGCTCCGTGGCGGACGACGATCGGCTGTACGACTCCGCTGGCCGTGATGGAGGCGGCTAGCTCGGCGAGCTTGGACTCGTCGAACTGGGTGCGGGTCTGGAAGGGGTTGCGGTCGATGAGCTCGACGGGAATCTCCAGCGGCTTGCCGTTGGCGGCAGGAGGAGCGACGACGACTGGAGCTGGAGCCGCGGGCTTGGCGGAGGGGAGGAGCGATTCGAGACCTTTGCCGAGGGCGCGGCGCTTGGGGTCGTGGGCGGGGGTGGACATGAGGCTGATCCTTTTCTGTTGCGAATGAAGCGTGGTGGGTAACGACTTTGGTTCGCCGTTAACCAACTGTGTGCGCGATTACTTTTTCTTGCGGAAGGGCCAGAAGCCGGAGCCGCGACCCTCTTCTTCCTCGAGCAGGTCGATGACCGGGCGAGGCGAGGGGATGTCGTCGAGGATGAGGCGTTTTTTCGGCTTACGCGGAGTGAGATTGGGATTGCGCTGGAGGAGTTCGGTGGCGAGTTCGCGGTAGGCTTCGGCGCCGCGGCTGCGGGGGTCGTAGAGCGCGACGGGCTTGCCGTGGCTGGGAGCTTCGGCGAGGCGGATGTTGCGGGGGATGGTGGTCTTGAACATCTTTTCGCGGAAGACGGCCTGGAGATTGTTCTGGACCTGCTGCGAGAGGATGGTGCGGTCGTCGAACATGGTGAGGAGGACGCCTTCGAGCGAGAGGCCGGGGTTGAAGGCGGCGGCGACCTTGTCGAGCGTGGACATGAGCTCGGAGATGCCTTCGAGGGCGAAGTACTCGGCCTGCATGGGGACGAGGAGAGTGTCGGCCGCGACGAGGGCGTTGAGGGTGAGGAGATCGAGGGCCGGGGGGCAGTCGAGGAAGATGAAGGAGTAGTCGCCGCGAATGGGCTCGATGGCTTCGCGGAGGCGGGATTCACGGCGTTCGACGGCGACGAGCTCGACGTTGGCGCCGATCATGTTCTTGGTGCCGGGGACGAGGGAGAGGTTTTCGACCTCGGTGGGGAGGATGGCTTCGCGGGCGGAGACCTCGCCGAGCATGAGGTCGTAGACGGTGGGGCGCTCATCGTTGCGGGGGAAGCCAAGGCCGGAGGTGGTGTTGGCCTGGGGATCGCAATCGAGCAGAAGGGTGCGTACGCCTTCCTGGGCGACGGCGGTGGCGAGATTGATGGCGGTTGTGGTCTTGCCGACGCCTCCCTTCTGGTTGACGACGGCGATGACTTTAGAGAGAGGGGGCTGCGGGGTGGGGTCGTCTTGCATAGGTGGCGGCATGGTCAGCCCAGCAAGGGTAGCAGAGGGAGGGTGGGGGGATCCACGCAGGGCCTGTGGGCGGCTGTGTGGAATGGGGAAAAGAGGGGACGGTGTTCCACGTGGAACACCGTCGTTGGGAAGAAATTATTGGATGAGAGGACGCCGGGGCTGAATTACCGGGCGGCGGTAAGGTTTGTTGGCTGGGACGGGGTCGTGCGCTTGATCGCCCTTGCGAGGCCAAAAGCCGAAGACGATGAGCGAGAGCACGAGGAAGCCAATGAGATAGAAGTGTGGGATGCCGAAGGGGCCGGGGCTGGTAGCGGACGTGAGGGAAGAAGTTCCAAATACCGGTTGGGCAGCGGCTTCACCCAGCGCCTTGTGGAAGCACGGCATCTGTGCGGCTAGCTGGGAGCGTGATACGGATTCCTCCCCGCGGAAGGCATTGGTAAAACTCCAGCGGCCCTGCAGGGGCTCGAAGTGCATGGTGAGATTGCCGTAGGTGAGGGTTCGCTCGTCACGGCTGTTGGTGGGGAGAACGTTGGAGCTTTGGGAGGTGGGTGCGCCGCATTGTTCGAGGACGGCGGAAGCTTCTCCGGGAAGAGCGAACGCGGGAAGGGTGACGAGAGATAACGAGAGAGCAAGGATCAAGTGGGCCCGAGTGCGCATGGAATGAATCTCCTACAACTTTAGATGCAGGAATGCGTCGGGTGTGATGTTCCACGTGGAACATCAGGCTCAGGTTTCACGACGATGTTCCACGTGGAACATCCTGTTGGGGTTGCGGGTGAAGCTAGGAGGGGATTTGGGTGAGGGTGAGGAGCCCGTGGGTTGACACGGGGAGCGGGAAGGATTGGGTGGGGGTAGAGGGGGATTCGGTGGTGGTTGTGAGGAGGATTAGCCAGCCGCCGGGAGCGATGCGGGGACGGGCGGCTTCGAGCGCGGCCTGCATGTTGTCCACGGCGCGGAGGGTGACGGAGTCGAAGCGGCTGGAAGGAGGGAGGGTTTCCACGCGGGCGGCGAGGACCTCCGTGGGGAGATTCAGGGTGCGGACCGCTTCGCGGAGGAAGGAGGACTTCTTGTGCTGGGATTCGGCCAGCGTGACCTTGAGTTCGGGGCGGAGGAGCTGGATGGGGAGACCGGGGAAGCCGGCGCCGGAGCCGAAGTCGAGGAGGGTTTCGAGGTTCTCCGGGAGGTGGGCAGCGGCGAAGAGGCTCTCGCCGAAGTGACGGCGGACGATTTCCTCGGGAGAGCGGATGGCCGTGAGGTTGGTGCGGGCGTTCCAGCGGAGGAGGAGATCGAGGTAGGTGGAGAGCTGGTCGAGGAGTTCGCTCGTTGGGATAGGGAGGTATGGGGCGAGGAGGTCGGCGATGCGGTCGGTGGGGAGGGTTGGCATCGGGTTCAGGCGGTCTTCTGGGCTTCGGCGATCAGGCGGGCGAAGAGGGCTCGGCTGGCGGCGGAGATGTCGTAGCTGCGCTCGGGGTGCCATTGGACGCCTAGAAGGAAGTGAGGTTTGGGGCCTTCGTAGGGGAGTTCGACGGCTTCGACGACGCCGTCTTCGGGGGAGCGGGCGACGATGCGGAGGTCGTCGCCGGGGGCGGCTACCGATTGGTGGTGGCTGGTGTTGATGGGGAGGCGGAGGAACGCGTGGTCGGCGGGGTCGTCGACGGCTTCGGTTCCGGCGAAGATTTCGGCCAGGAGGGTGTGTTTGGCGACGAGGGCGGAGTGGGCGATGGCTACGCTGGATCCGGCGGAGTGATTGACGGGGAGGGGCGTGAGGTCCTGGACGAGGGTGCCGCCGGCCCAGACGTTGAGGCTCTGGATGCCGTAGCAGATACCGAGAACGGGTTTGCGGGTGTCGGCGGCGTGGTTGAGGAGGATGCGGTCGAGCGTGTCGCGGGGGGCGTCTTCGGGGCCGCAGTCGGGGTCGCGCTCGGCGCCGTAGAGGGCAGGGGAGACGTCGGCGGGGCTGCCTGGGAGGAGGAAGCCTTGGCAGGTGGCGGCGATTTCGCGGATCTGGGCGAGGGTGGAAGCGGGGTCGATGGCGACGGGCTCGCCGCCGGAGCGCTCGACGGCTGCGGCGTAATTGGGCCAGGAGCGCTGGTTGTACGCGAGATCGATGGTGGTGGGGATCGGAATTGCGATGCGTGGGGTCATGGCGGGTCGGTTCGGACGGTGTTAATCAGCTTGGTGCAAGGTGTTAACCAGCTTGGTTCACGATGGCGATTGGATGCCAAACGAGGTGTTTCGGCGCTGAAATCGAGGGCAAAAGCGGGGTTTGAAGCCGTTTCCTGCTGTTGACTGTATGGTAAATGATGTACGGAGCAATGAGCAGCACCGGGCCAGGATGCGTAAACGTGGAACCGCGCGAGTGGGCCGGTACAACTTAATGAGGATGCTGGTCACGCCGTTGTTGGGCTGCTTTGGCGCAGCTCGAAGGGTAGACTGACCCAGCTTTGTGGAGTGAATACCCGGTAATGAATCGACGGCCCATGATGAAACGCGCGCTTGGATGGATGTTGGCTTTGACGGTGGCGCTGGGTGTGCTGTCGATGACGGGGTGTTCGCCGAGCACAAGCACGAGCATACCGGTGAACCCGCTGCCGGTTTCGATTGGGACGATTTCTCTGCCGGGCGGATCGACCGGTTCGGCTTATAGCTCGGCGATTCTGGCTAATAACGGGACGGCTCCTTATACCTTTGCGTTGACGAGTGGGTCTCTGCCTGCAGGTTTGACACTTTCTGGCACTGGGGTGGTGATGGGGACTCCAACCGCGACCGGAACTTCGACGTTCGTGGCGACTGTGACTGATGCGACCGGAGCGAAGGCCAGTGCGACGCTCAGCCTGACGATTGCTTCGGGAAGCGTGACGCCGGTGGCGATTGTGACGAACTCGCTGCCTGGCGGAACAGTGGGTACGGCTTATAGCGCGACGGTGATTGCGGCGAATGGGACTTCACCCTACAGCTTTGCGGTGACGACGGGATCGCTGCCGGCTGGGTTGACGCTGGCGGCCGGTGGCGCGATTACGGGTTCGCCAATGACGGCGGGCAGCTCGACCTTTACGGTGACCGTGACGGATGCGGGGTCGAAGACGGCGAGCGCGAACTACACAGTAGTGGTGGGTGCGGTGGGTGTGCCGGTTTCAATTACGACGACCTCTTTGGTGGGAGGCAATGTCGGTACGGCTTATAGTGCGAGTGTTGTTGCGGCGAACGGGACGTCTCCTTATAGCTTTGCGGTGACGACGGGAGCGCTGCCTGCGGGGCTTTCGCTTGCGACGAGTGGAGCGATTACGGGAACGCCGACCGCGGCTGGCACGGCGAACTTTACCGTGACGGTAACGGATGCCGGGACGAAGACGGCTATAGCGAATTTGAGCATTGCGATTGCTGCGGCGGTGACTCCGGTTTCGATCTCGACGTTGACGCTGCCTGCGGGTACGGTGGGGTCGGCTTATAGTGCGGCGATTGTGGCCGCGAATGGAACGACTCCTTATAGCTTTGCGGTGACCAGCGGAGCGCTGCCGGCGGGACTTTCGCTTTCGGGCGGAACGATTTCAGGGAGCCCGACGACGGCGGCGACCTCGACTTTCTCGGTCACCGTGACGGATCACAACGGAGGGACGGCGACGCAGAGCTACTCGGTGACGATAGCGAGTGCGGGAGCGCCACCGGTGATTACGACGACCACGCTGCCGGGCGGAACGATGGGGACGCCGTATGACGCGATTGTTGTGGCTTCGGGTGGAACGGCTCCGTACAAGTTCAGTGTGACGAGTGGAACGCTGCCGGCGGGAGTGACGCTGGGAGCCAGCGGTGGATTGACGGGGACACCGACGGTGACTGGACCAACGACATTCACTATATCCGTTACGGATACAAACGGGAAGACGGCGGGTGCGAACTACTCGGTGACGATTGGGGCTGCGGGAGTGGGGTTGACGATTACGCCGACCTCACTGCCGGCGGGAACCGAAGGGACGTTCTATACGGCGTCGCTGACGGCTGCGGGTGGAAGCACTCCTTATACGTTCAGCATGACAGGCGGACAGCTTCCGGCGGGGATGACGTTTACCTCGGGTGGCGTGCTTTCAGGAATGCCGATCGCTGCGGCGACCTCGTACTTTACGGTGACGGTGGTGGATTCGGCTTCGCATGTGGCGAGCCAGAATTACAGCGTGACGATGAACTATGGCGGGCCGCCGACGGTTTCGATCACGACGGCCATCCTGCCGAATGCGTTGATCAGCACGACCTATACGACGCATGTGGTGGCGACGGGCGGCACGGCTCCGTACACGATGAAGGTGATTGGCGGAGCGCTGCCCAGCGGCTTGACTCTGGCGAGCAATGGAACGATTACAGGTGTAGTGACCAAGGCCGCGACGGACTACTTTACGGTGCAGGCAACGGACAGCAGCGTTCCGGCGCAGACGGCGCAGGCGAACCTGTCGATTGTGTCGGCGAGCTACTCGGCGCAGGTGATTGTCGATCCAGCGCATGTGCTGGCGACGGTGCCACAGGGATTTTTCGGGCTGCATACGTCGGTCTATGA
>JAZKBC010000018.1:22948-34040 GCA_040388825.1 Acidobacteriota bacterium
TATGACCCGAACATGAACGATACTGGAGCGCTGCCTTCACTGCTGTCGAACACAGGGATCCAGACGCTGCGGTATCCGGGCGGAGGGTACTCGGACAGCTATCACTGGGCGAATTTTTCGATCACACCTTATTTTTCTTCGGCGTCCCCTGCCTGCAGTCAGACGGCAGATGGATACCTGGCGAGCGACGGCGACTTTGGCACGTTTGTGAAGCTGGTGCGAGCCAGCGGGGCGCAGGCGATGATCACGGTGAACTACGGCACGAGTGTTGCCGATGCGCTGGGATCGAAGACGTATGGGAGCGATGCGCAGAGGACGTGCTCCGAGCCGAATACGTTTGGCCAACCGCAGGAGGCCGCGGCGTGGGTGGCGTATGCCAACGGGAGCGCATCGAGCACGCAGTTGATCGGCAAGGACGCAACGGGCTTCGACTGGAAGACGGTTGGGTACTGGGCGAGCATGCGAGCGGCTTTTCCTCTGAGCAGCGATGACGGTTACAACTTCCTTCGGATTGGCGTGGCTGCACCGGTGGGGATCAAGTACTGGGAGATTGGCAACGAGCTTTATTACAACGGCTGGGCGACGAACCACAACGCCGAGGCCGATAACCATGCGCCGTATGTGTATCCGAGTGGGTATACGCCGGGAGGTTACAACTCGCGGGCGTCTCTGGATGCGCTTTCGCCGACGTCGTATGGGACGAATGCGATTCAATGGATCCAGGCGATGAAGGCTGTCGATCCGACGATCCAGATCGGCGTGGACTTCAGCTCGCCGATTTCGACGGACCCGATTCCGCTGAACTGGAATCCGGATTTGGCGAAGGCAGTGTGTGCGGGGTCGGCGATTGATTTCGCGATCATGCACTACTACCCGGGGACCTGGAAGGCTGTGCTGGCCAACGATCTGCTGACACTTCCGCAGGCGGACATTCCGAACGTGGTGACGAACATCCGGTCGGCGTTGGCTTCGGGCTGCCCGACGACGGCAGCAACGACGAAGATTTTTCTGACGGAGACCTCGCCGAATGGAGCGCTGGCCCCTGGGTTCCCGGCGCAGGCGCTGGGGTTGTTCGCAATCAATAACTTTTTGACGTCGCTGAAGAGCGGCGTGGGCAATGTGAACTGGCTGGAGATGCACGATGGGACGTACCTGACGTCGGGTGAGAGTCCGGGGCCGGCGTACTACGGCATCGAGATGGCGCACCTGTTGGCCAGCCCGGGAGACAGCGTGCTTTCGACATTTACGAGCAGCGGGACCGTGCTGACCTGGGCGACGACCAAGACCAACGGCCACCACGGGCTGTTGCTGGTCAACGCCGATGCCGACAATCCGGCGATCGTGCAGGTGACCCTGAATGCCACGGTGAATGGGTCGGCGAGCAAGTACAGCTATGGTGTGGGGATCACGCCCAGCGGGCCTTCGCTGAGCGGAACCCCGGCTACGCTGGCGGGCAGCGGGGTGTTCACGGTGACGGTCCCGGCCTACCAGGCGGTGGAGCTGGATATTCCGTAGGCGTCCGTTGGGCTGATGGGCGGGGCATTTGTGGCCGAAAAGGTTAGAGAGGGAATATTTCCGAGCGGGTTCGCGGCTAGTACCAAAGTTTGCGAGCGACCCATTCGTGGTATCTCAAATTTTTCGCGGGCTTCCTATGATCGAAGTAGTCCCTTAAGAGGGCTGGCTCGGACACAGCTACCGCAGAGCGATTTGGCTGAACGGATCGTCTGGCCGCAGCGGAGAGTCTTTGAGCGCGATATGGGCCCACGATCATCCCCGCTATTGGACCACCGCAGTTGGAAATCAACGCGGAGCACGGAGAAGTGAGGCAGCAAAAGCAATGAGAATGGCGCGAAGCGAAAGCGGGCAGGCCACGGTGTTCATGGTCGCATTCATGGGCATGGTCATGCTTGGGTTCCTGGCGTTTGCTGTGGACGTGGGTTACTTCTTCCACATGAAGCGAATGGCGCAGGCTGCGGCGGATGCCGCGGCGGTGGCTGCGGCTGAAGAAGATGGGTATACGGGCAACTCCGGCAATGCGCAGGCGGTTGCGAATGCCGCAGCGACGATGAATGGCTTCAATACGTCGGCCGCGACGAACCCGGCGACCGTGACCTTGACGGTGGGAAGTTCGGGGAACTACTCGAATGCGGGCTCAGGGAATCCGGGTACATGGGTGCAGGCGGTGGTATCGCAGCCGATCTCAGGATATTTCCTGTCAGCGTTCAATCATGGATCGAGCACGATGACGGTCTCGGCGACCGCGAGTGCGGGCGAAGGCATGGTGAGCCCGACGTGCATCTGCCTGGAAGCACCGACCGGACGCGACCTGAACTTGAGCAACAACTCAAAGATTACGGCGACGGGTTGCGGCGTCACGCTGGACTCGACCAGCTCGAACACGCTGGGCATTGTGGGCAGCGCGAACCTGAACTCGCTATCACTGGGTACGGTGGCGACGGGCTGGAACAATTCGAGCAACATTAATAACAATGGATCGATTGCCGCGACGACGGACATTGTGACAGGCATCTCAGCGTCCTGCGCGCCGCCGCTGCCTCCGGTGCCTTCTTATTCGAGCTGCACGGCGGACCCATTCAACTCGATCTCCGGTGGCGGTGCGAAGTATACGGTGGGGCCCGGTTCGACGTATGGAACGACGACGGGCGGAAATACGATTTGCTACAACGCGCTGACCGTGAACGGCAACGGCGACACGGTCACCCTGAACCCGGGGATCTATGTGATCAACGGCGGCTCGCTGCACTTTGAGAGTGGAGCCAATAAAGGCGGCACGGGAGTGACCTTCTATCTGCTGGGCAACGCCAGCGTGACGATCGACAACGGCGCCAATGTGAACATCACCGCACCGACCGCTGGAACATATGCGAACGTGCTGATCTTCCAGGACCCAGCGGATACGAAGTCCTTGTCGATCCAGGGTGGATCGACCGCTGTGATGTCGGGCGCGATCTATGCGACCGGCGCCGGTGTAACGCTGGGCAACGGCAGCGGCACCAGTATTTCGGCAGACATTGTGGCACAAACTCTGACGATGAACGGCGGGGGCACGCTGAGCAGCACGCCCACGGCAAACCTGGGCTCAATGAATATTTCTACGGCGAAGTTGAGTCAGTGAGATCCATGAACATAGGGCTGCACCAATTCGCGAATCGACTGAATATGCGGCGCTCCAGTGTGTGCGCGCGGTTGCTGGTCGACGACGAGAGTGGAAGCTCGCTCATCGAGCTGGCATTCATCCTGGGTATTTTTGGTCCGCTGCTGCTGTTTGGCACGGTTGACATCGCGACTGCTGTCTATGCGTCCATTGAGATTGAAAGCGCGGCCCACGCCGGCGCTATGTACGGCATGACGAGCTCAACCTACGCCTCGAACACGAGCGGCATTCAAACGGCAGCACAGGCTGAGGCAGCGGACTTTGGAACCAACCTGACTGTGACTTCGACGGTCTACTATGCGTGTTCCAGCAACATAGCTGGAACGCAGTACACCACGTCGGCGGCAGCCACCACTGCGTGCACGGGGTCAGGGAATCATTCGCTGGCGTTTGTGAAGGTGACAACGAGCGCACCGGTTACGCCGGCGCTGCGGCTTCCGTCGCTCCCGGCGACGTATACGCTGACGAGCGTGTCGATCATGGAGGTGGAAGAGTAGCCATGACTTCGCGACGGCACACACTGACGAGCTCAATGGAAAAACACGGCTTCAGCGCTGTTGTGCGAGCGCTGCTGCGCGAGGATCGTGGCGAAGCCGCGATGACGATGATCCTTTCGGTTCCTGTCATGGTGGCTTTCATCTTTGGGTTGATGCAGGTGTGCGTGGGGTACTACTCCTACGAGCGCATCTCGGAGCTGGCTCGTGAAGGCACGCGGTACGCGATTGTGCATGGAGCGACGTGCAAGACTTCGACGGGAAGCTCGTGCACAGTCTCCGCAACCAGCCTGCAGACGTTTGTGACGGGGATGGGTCTACCGGACCTGGCCGGAGGAAGCACAAGCGTGGCCGCTACCTTCCCAGATGGTGATGAAGCGGTGGGACATCGAGTGAGAATCGTGGTGACATATACGTTCCCTTACAAGATTCCGTACTCGACGGCGAAGTCCTTTACGGTGACGAGCACGTCGCAGATGTACTTCATTCAGTAAGGAAACGTGTGGGCGAGCGCGCTTGGTGTGCGCGGTGGGCTATTTGCCGATGCAGAAGGTGGAGAAGATGCGGCCGAGGATGTCGTCGGCGGTGGTGGCGCCGGTGAGGGAGTCGAGGGCTCGCAGGGCGGTATGCAGGTCGAGCAGGATCATCTCGTGAGGTAACGCGCCCGCGTTGGCGACTGAGGCCGCGGCCAGGGCTTCGAGCGCGGAGACGACGGCTTGCTGCTGACGCAGGTTGTTGAGAGCGCCGGAGTCGGCAAGCGCGCCCTCGGCGTTGAGCTCGCGAAGGATAGCGGTGCGCAGATCGTCAAGGCCCTCGCCGGTGAGTGCGGAGGTGGCGATCGTGCCGGGTTGCGTCAAGAGCGAGTCGAGAAGGTCAACTTTGTTGCGTACGAGCAGGTGTGGACGCTGCGAGAGTGAGTCCGTGAGGGACTGCTCGGAAGCGGTGAGGGGTTGAGTGGCGTCGTGGATCAGCAGAACCAGGTCAGCGTCGGCGAGAGCTTCGCGGGAGCGGGCGATTCCCTGCTCTTCGGCTTCGTCGGCGGGAGCGTCTCCGGCGATGCGCAGGCCGGCGGTGTCGATCAGGCGGATGGGGATGCCGCCGAGCGCGACGGTCTCTTCGACCGTATCGCGCGTGGTCCCGGGGATCGGTGTGACGATCGCGCGCTCGCGCTGCAGCAGACGATTGAAGAGAGAGCTCTTGCCGGCGTTGGGCCGGCCGACCAGAGCGAGCGAGACTCCGCTACGCATAAGTTGCCCATGGCGATAGCTGGCGGCGAGTGCGGCGAGCGGCTGCTCGGTGGCTGCGATCTCAGCCGCGATCTGCTCGGCAGGAACGACGTCTACGTCATCGAGCTCACCGGAGGCGAAGTCCATGCCGGCTTCGAGCAAAGCTATTAGATGGAGGAGCTGCTCCTTGGCGGGAGCGACGCGGCGGGACATGGCACCGCCTAGTTGTTGGGCCGCAATGCGGGCCTGGTCGAGCGTGCGGGCGGCTATGAGATCGTGCACGGCTTCGGCCTGCGTGAGGTCGATGCGACCGGAGAGGAAGGCGCGCTGGGTGAACTCACCGGGTTCGGCGAGGCGGATGGAGAGAGCGTGCGTCGCGGCCCGTGCAAGCGCAGCGCGGAGGATGGCTTCGAGCACAACCGGCGAGCCATGCGCAGCGATCTCGATGAGGTCGTCGCCGGTATAGGAGTGGGGTGCGAGAAACGTGGTGACGATCGCGTCGTCAATGCTGCGTTTGGGGTCGTTGGGCGCGAGTGGATCACGGATGCGGGTGAAGCGCGCGCGCGCGTGATCGAACGGTGGGCTGAGATGCACCAGGTGGGCGGCTGCGGTGAGGGCCTCAGGACCGGACAGGCGCACGATGCCGATGCCGCCGCGGCCAGGCGGCGTGGAGATGGCGACGATGGTGTCAAGCGTCGTGGATGGAACTACAGACATACTGTTGCAAGGATGCCATGCTCGGCAGCGGAGACGAGAGCGATGTTAGACGCGGGAGGTTTCGGAAAAGTTTACCTCGCAAGGCGACTGTGGCCAAAATCTCAGCATATCGCGTCCCGAATCCTCCTGAATATTGTATAAATTTTCAGTCTATATACGACTCGTCCATCCCAAAAAATCACTGAGATGCGTTATTTAGCCCACTCTATGGCCCAAATGGGGCATTGGCCCCCTGCGTGCAATTCGACAAGCAACGCAACCTGCCACTTGTGGCGCAGTCGCCCAGTGATATGCATCGGCATATCACCCGCGGCTCTGTGCTTCGCGAACCGAAGTCCAAAAGAGCCAGTTCGAGGCTCTGGTTCGAGGCCCACTATTTGGTTGTGAGCTTTTTTAGGGAGGAACACGATGAAGAAGCTTCTCGCAGTGATGCTCGCCGTTCTCTTCAGCCTGGGCACAGTCGCCCTGGCTCAGGAGACGACCGGTGGCGTCGAAGGCGTCGTCAAAGATCCGACGGGCGCCAATGTTGCCAACGCCGACGTCAAGATTGTTGGAACCGGACTCATTGGTGCCAAGAGCCTGAAGACCGACGGCTCCGGCTATTACCGGTTCGTCAATATCCCGCCGGGAACTTACACCGTGTCGGCGACGGCTACCGGCTTCAGTGAACTGAAGCGCCAGGGCCTGCGTATCGAGGTCGGCCATCTTCCCACGGTTGACTTGGTTCTGACGGTTGGTTCCGGCAGTGAAGTCGTCGAAGTCTCCGCGGCTTCCCCGCTGATTGACGTCACGCAGACGACCACGTTGACCAACGTCACCAAGGATGAGCTGGATTATGTTCCCCGCGGACGTTCGTTCCAGACGGTACTCACCTTTGCTCCCGGCGCACAGAATGAGCCGCTGCAGGGTGGTGTGCAGGTTGGCGGTGCAGCCACTGCCGAAAACTCCTACCTCATCGAAGGTATGACCACCAACAGCCCTAACACTGGCAAGTCTTCCTCCAACGCTCCCTTTGAGTTCATCCAGGAAGTTCAGGTCAAGACCTCCGGCATCAATGCCGAAAACGGCGGCGCAATGGGCGCGGTCATCAACGTCATCCAGCGCCACGGCGGCAACGCATGGCATGGTCAGCTTTACACCTACTACGAAGCCGATCCGATGGACGCCAGCCTGCCGACCACCCACCGGTTCAATCCCCAGGGATCAACCAACGGGCGGTTCGATATCGCCGTGCAGAACTATACGCCGGTCAAGGATCACTACCGCTTCGTTCAGCCGGGCGGCCTCTTCAGTGGCTACATCATCAAGGATCGCCTCTGGGTCGTCGGTGGTTTGTCGCCGCTGATCACTGCAACGCGCCGCACGGTCAACTTCTCTAACTCGACCTGCCTTGCTGCGGGTAACTGCGCCGGCATCCGCAGCTTCAATGACAACACACAGCAGTACTTCAGCTTCGCCCGCATGGATTACAAGCTGACCGAAAAGATCCGGTTGTACGGTTCCCTGCAGTACGCGTATTACCGCGAGACCGGCTCGGCTCTGCCGGCTTCGGACTCCGTGCAGGGTCTGTTCAACGTCAACTCCAGCACGGCTCCCGACAACTTCAACAACGGTATCGGCAACGTCCAGCCGAATATCCTGGCAGCGGCTGGCGCGGATATCACCATTACTCCCAACCTGGTTGCGACGACCCGGTTCGGCCGGTTCTATACGAACTTTGCCGACCGCGGCCTGCCCAATGGAGCACGCTACCTGTGGCTCTTCAGCTCGCAGCCGACGACCTCGACCGGTGATCCCAACAAGACCGGTTATGGCCTGAACGGCGCAACGGATGCTTCTGCGAGCGCAGCGTATTCGCAGGCCTCCGGCTTCTTCAACATCAATGCCAACGAGCCGAACCTGTCGCTGGTGTATGCGCAGACCACCGTGGCGCAGGATATCGCGTACTTCAAGAAGAGCTCCTTCGGGACGCACAACCTGAAGTTCGGCTACCAGCTCAACCACTTGCTCAACGTCAACAACCAGCAGTACACCAGCAGCTACACCCGCATCGGCTGGGGCACGAACTATGCTCCCGGCACGGCGCAGGGCGTCGCGAACTGCAAAGCAATTGAAGCGTCGAACCTGACCAACTACGGCACCACGGACAACACGAAGTGGACCGTGGTCAGTGGCGCGCTGGTCAAGACCCCGAACACGGATACGACCGCGACAAGCTGCATGGGCGCCAACGGCTACATCATCGCTCGCGACGGTGTGGAAGTGAACGGCCAGGCAAGCAGCAACAACAACAGCTTCTACGCCCAGGACGGCTGGACAGCTGGCAAGGGCCTCACGATCAACGCCGGCATGCGCATCGAGAAGGAATATCTCCCCTCGTACGACAAGTATCCCTCCGGCATCAGCTTCGGCTGGGGCAGCAAGATCGCTCCGCGCCTGGGCGCTTCCTGGGATGTCTTCCAGAATGGCAAGTTGAAAGTGTTCGGCAGCTACGGCGTGTTCTATGACCAGATCCGTTTGAACCTGGCTATCGGTTCCTTCGGCGGAAATTACTGGCATGATTGCGCCTACGCTCTGGATTCACCCAACTTCACCACCTTCGCTCTGACCAAGGATGCAACGGGTCACTACTGCCCGGCCGGCGGTGTCAATGTCGGTGCGAACTTCAGCACAACTCCCTCCAACGTCCGGTTCATTGAGAACCAGGACTTCCGTATCCCCTCCAACGATCCTGCTTCAGGAGCTGCTGTCGATCCGGACCTGAAGCCGTACCGCGAGCACACGGTCACCTTCGGCGCCGAGCACCAGCTCTCCCGCATGTGGACCATCCAGGCCAGCTACCTCCGTACACGTCTTGACCACGCCATTGAAGATGCCGGCTTGATCGGACCGAACGGCGAGTACTTCCTCATCGTCAACCCCGGTGAAGGCGTGTATTACCAGCCTGTGGCCGGTTGCACAAGCTGCAAAATTCAGCCCCGCGCTGCTCGCAACTACGATGGGTTGAATGTGACCCTGACCAAGTCGTCCAGCCGTCACTGGTTCGGACAGTTCGTGTACACCTACTCCAACCTGCGCGGCAACTACAGCGGCTTGACCAGCACGGACATCGCCGACGGTGGTGGCGCCCGCGCAGCCCCAAACAACAACCGTGCGTTCGACGAACCGTTCTTCCAGTTCGATGCCCACGGCAACACCGACAACGGCAAGCTGCCTACCGACCGCCCGAACACCTTCAAGGCGATCGCTTACTACAACTTCAACCACTTCAAGCGCTTTGAGACCCACCTCGGACTGTTCCAGCAGGCCTACCAGGGAACTCCGCTCACGTCCTATATCGATGTGAACGGAAGCGCGAATAGCTACCCGACCAACGTGGAAGGCCGCGGCAAGTGGATGGACATTACCCAGGACGCGACCGGCAACCTGGTGATTGGCACACCCTACGTGAAGCGCACGCCGATGTACCTGCAGAGCGACGGAAGCTTCATCGAATCCTTCAAACCGGACACAGCCCATGAGTCGTGGCGCGTACAGTTTGAAGCCAATGTGACGAATGTGTTCAACCACAAGGCCGCAACCTTCATCCAAAGCCATATCAACTCGCCCAACTCCAGCCGGTACATCCTGCCTCCGGGCAGCACGGCCGGTGTTCCGAACTATGGTCTCCTGGAGTCCGGTTATGACTGGAAGGCCTTGGCAAATGGAAGCGGAGCGGCGACCGGCGGTAACCAGCCGCTCACCCTCAACAGCGAGTATGGAGTTGCAACGGGCTACCAGTCGGGTCGCTCAATCCGCCTGGAAGCGAAGTTCATCTTCTAACAGGACGCAACAAAACCAGAGGGGGCCCGCTTCGGCGGGCCCTCTCTATTTATGCGGCTCGCGGGCGTGATCCGGAATGGATCGCCGGAAGCTTCCCTGACGGACCGTCTACTTGTCCAAAAGCCAAACCGATATAGTCGCCGACGGTTAGAACTCGATACCCCGCTGGGCGAGGATGCCCTTTTGGTAGGCGTGCTTCACCTCGCGCATCTCGGTAACGGTATCGGCGAGTTCGACCAGCGTGGGGTGCGCGTTGCGGCCGGTCAGAATGACGTGCAGCATTGGCGGCTTGCGGCGCAGGACTTCCGCAACCGTTTCGGCATCCAGCATCTTATAGCCGATGGCGTAGTTGATCTCGTCGAGCACCACCAGATCCCATTCGCCGGAGAGGATCGCCGCTGCTGACTCCTCCCAGGCAGTTGCGACCATGCGCAGGTCTTCGGGATCGGCCTCGGCGCCACCAACTTTCACGAACCCGCGACCCATCTGGCGCATGACGTAGGTAAAACCGTCTTCGCGGGTGAGGGCTTCGGCGGAGTCCAGTTCGCCATAGTGCCAGGATCCCTTGAGAAACTGAAGCACCAGAACGCGCATGCCATTGCCGGCCGCGCGAAAGGCCGTTCCGAGCGCGGCGGTTGTCTTGCCTTTGCCCGGCCCGGTGTTGATGAGGATGAGGCCTCGGCGGGAGGCGGCGTCCGGGGTGGAGATTTCGTCGGGCATAGCCGTTAGCTTAACAGTCGCAGCACTGGATGACGGCGGAACTCTTCCCCACCCCGGGCGTTCTAATGGCCGGAGTGATATGGATGGCCCGCGAGGATGGTGAAGGCTCGATAAACCTGCTCGGCGGCTATGATCGCAGCCAGATCGTGCGGCAGCGTGATGCGGCCAAAGGAAATCTTGAGCTGCGCCCGGCCGAGTGCCTCGGGCGACCAGCCATCCGCGGGGCCGATTGCGACCACAAGTTGCTGCAGTCCGCCATCCCTCAGCTTGCCGATGGCTCCCGCGAGTTCCTCCGAGTTGAGCGCCTGTCCTCGGCTGTCGGTGAGCAGCATCGCCGGGGTGGTTCGGGCGGCTGCGGCGTCGAGAAAGGCCAGCAGTTTTGCCTCGGAAGCAAAGTCGCGGAGTTCGCAGGGGATGTAGCGACGAATTCGCTCGAGGTAGTCGAGAAACAGAGGGGCAGCCAATCTCGCTTGTCGCGCCCCGATAGTTGCTATAAGAACTCGCATTCTCAAGAGAAATTATACAAAATTCAGTATCTTGTTGTGACAGATTGGAGTGAAATGGCCATTTGCCACGGAGGGCCTCTGACACGTGACCCTTACTTATCTGCAGCTTACAGCTTTTGGCACTCCAAATGCTTATCTGATACCGACCAATCGACTCAGCACCTCCCTACGAGCGGTCAAATCAGGAGCTGATCTGCATATGAAGAAGATTTTGGCTTTATTCGTTCTGCTAGGTGCCGCCACGTTTCTATACGGGCAGGCCATTTCTGTAAATGGCGGATCTATCCAAGGCATTATTACCGATCCGACGGGAGCTATTGTTCCCAATGCGGCAGTGACTATCGTCGGTACTGATACCGGATTGACCCGGAACCTGACAACGAATGATTCCGGTCTGTATATCGTCGGCCCGCTAACTCCGGGCAACTATAA
>JAZKBC010000018.1:34102-37910 GCA_040388825.1 Acidobacteriota bacterium
CTTCAAGCTCACTGTGGGTAACAACCAGGAGACCATCGAGGTCAATGCCGGTGCACTCCAGGTAAATACGGAGCAGGTGGGCGTCTCCGCTGTTATCAACCAGAAGCAGTTTGACCAGTTGCCAGTGAACGGCCGCAACTTCCTTGATTACGCACAACTCCAGCCGGGTGTGCAGGTCCAAAATGGTGACTATAGCGCTGGCGGTTTTGACCCCACCAAGGCCGGCTACTCTGCCCTCTCGTTCAGCGGTACTTCTGGCCGCACCACCCGTATCCTGCTTGATGGTCAGGACATTACTGACGAAAATGTTGGAACCACAATCTTCAACGTAGCCTCGGGCTCGGTCGGCGAAATGCAGGTCAACCGCTCGGTTGCCGATCCGTCGACTGAAATCACGAGCGGTGGTTCCGTCTATGCTGCAACCCGTACGGGCACCAACGCCATCCACGGGATGCTTTTCTATAACTTCGAAGATTACCGCGCCCTCTTCGCGACCGAAGCGGGTACGGCAGCGCCGTTCCAGCGCAACCAGTTTGGCGGTTCAATTGGTGGAGCGATCATCAAGGACAAGCTGTTCTATTTTGCTGACGTTGAACGCGTCAAGCAGGATACGTCGACTCCAACCACGAGCCCACGTTCCGTGGTGGGCAGCGGCCCAACAGCGGTCGACCTCACCTCGGTGTACGCACAATATCCGACCATCGCTGAGCCGTCACGCGACACGTACTACGCCGGCCGCATGGACTACGACGCTCCATGGGGCGTGCATCTGTTCGGACGCGTGAACTATGAAGCCAACGGCTTCGTCACCGGAATCGACTACGCTACCTATGCCAATCGCGACAACGTCCCGGGCTTTGCGTTTGGCGCTGACTTCGCGACCGGTCACTTTACGCACTCCATCCGCGGCAGCTATGAGAAGTTCCACAACTTCATTACTCCGAATGTGGATCCGGCCAAGACCTACGATCCCTTCCCTGGCATCTATCTCTCCTACGGTGCAGTCAACCTGCGCACGGGTCTGAATGACAATGCTCCCCAGGCAACCTATCAAACCGACAAGCAGATTCGCTATGACGGTGGATACAGTGTTGGCCGGCATAACATCCGTTTCGGCGGCGACATCAACCGCATCCTTGGCGGAGGCTCAGCAGCGTTTTTTGGCGCCGGCCCTGGCGTCTACCTTAGCAACACCTCCTCGTCGCTGTTCGTCGGCGGTGCCGGTAAGGCCGGCTGCGGTGGCGTGATTGGCGCCAATCCCTGCCCGAACGACCTGGCAAACGGATATCATCCGCGCTACTTCTATCTGGGCAATAACGTTGGTGTTGCAACTGAAACCCCGGGATTCGGTCTCCCCGGTGGCGGACAAGGTGACTGGCGCATTGGTCTCTACCTCAGTGACTCGTGGAAGATCACTCCGTCGTTCACTCTGTCGGTTGGTGCTCGCTATGATCGCGACACAGGCCGCACGGATTCCGACCTTGGAGTGATCCCCTGCTCCGCGATTGTGGCCTCCAGCTTCCCGGGCGGCGTCCCCTGCACAGGCTCCTCTCCTCTTCTGGACCAGTTTGCTCCCGGCATGAGCGGGAAGATCCACCAGCCGGATATGAACGTTGGACCGCAGATCGGGTTCAACTACGCTCCTGCCGCGCTGCACAACAAGACAGTATTCCGCGGCGGTTTCGGCGTTTTCTTCGAGAGCTCGGTGTTCAACAACAACCTGTTCGAGCGCAACTCTCGTTTGGCCACCGGCAAGTTCAACCAGTACAACCTGATCTGCCCGAGCGTGGGCGGTGCATCGTCACTGTTCATTCCGGGTTCGGGTACAGTGACCGGCAACAGCAAGGGCGTATCCATCTCAACCATGTGCACCGAGCCGATGTCGAAGGCTGTTGGCGACATCATCCAGCTTGAGAACGACTACAAAGCGGGCGCTTTGGCGAACGCCGGTCCTAACCCGGGCTTCATCGGCAACGTACTCTATGCCAGCTCTGGCGTCGGCACTCAGCTATTCGCTCCTGGTTACAAGTCGCCATACTCGCTGAACTATAACTTCGGCGTGCAGCAGCAGCTGAAGCCCGGCATGGTGCTGACGGTTGACTATGTTCACATCGGTGGACTGCGAATCGGCCAGGCGCATGACGTCAACCACGTAGGTGATGCAGCTTACCTGAACACAACGGCTGCGCAGAACGCCATCATCGCAACGATGTCCAACTGGGCAACCTGCCCGCAAACTGCAACATCTGCTGCGATCAACTGCGCAATCGGTCAGGGTGCGACGATCGGTGACTTCGCCGGTAACGGTCTGGACTCCCTCGGGTCTTACACGGGTGGTGCACCCATCACTGCCTTCGGTCTCACACCTGCGTTTGGTGCGGCCTTTGCCGGAGTCAACAACCTTGTCGGAACGGGCAGCTTCCAGTTTCCTGACGGAAAATCGGCGTATGACGGTCTTCAGTTCAACTTCCGCGAACAGAAGGCCCATCCTCTGCCGGGACTGTCGGACTCGATGCTCGATGTGTCGTACGCGTACTCCCGCTTCATTACCTCAGCGGGTGGCGGTAGCTCGGATCAGTTCTTCCTCGCCAGCGCATACGACAATAACCGCCCCTCGTCGTACATGGGCTACGGTAGTTTGGATCGTACGCACATCTTCTCCTTCGGCGGATCAGTCACCGTCAAGGGTGGACCGCGCCTGGGATTCATTGGCCACTTCAACTCGGCACCCCCGACGACCCTGACACTGGATACTACCGGCAATGACGGTTCAGGTCTGGGTGAGATCTTCCAAACCGATATCACCGGTGATGGAACGACCGGCGATTTCCTTCCGGGTACTCAGCAAGGTGCGTATAGCCGCAAGATCAAGCCAAATAATCTCAATCAGGCCATCACAAAATACAATGCGACCGGCGCCGGCCATCTGACGCCTGCTGGCCAGAAGCTGGTTTCGGCTGGTCTCTTCACGCAGGCTCAGCTGGTCTCACTGGGTGCGGATACGCCAACCCTGGGATCCGCTCCTGCCTCCGCCTACCCAAACCCAACCTTCCGTCAGGTGGACGTTGTTGTGTCCTACCCAATCGGACACAGTCTGTTCAAGTTCCTGCCCGAGTCAGTCAATCTGACGCCGGGGATCGCGTTCTACAACGCGTTCAACTTTGCGGACTACAGCGCGTACCTTGGGCCGGGCGGATCGTTGCTGATCGACTCGAGCGGCGCGGGATCGGTGAACAGCCCCTACAGCCAGAACATCCGGAACAGCGCGCGCACTACCCGTGGCATCGGAACTTTCTCCGATGGCGCACCGCGCCAGACCGAGTTCCAGCTGACACTGAACTTCTAACCTGATTCAGACAACCAGCAAGGGCCGGAGATAAACTCTCCGGCCCTTGTTCTTTCCTGTGGGTGTGGATTTTTACTCGGTTCAGCTAGTGAGCAACACGTAACCGTTGCCCAGGACGGAACCCTGGCAACAACCCCCGAGCCCAGTTACTTCTTCGTAGTCTTCTTCGCGGCCTTCTTGGCAGCTTTCCCGACTGGAGCCTTTGCGGTGGACTTGGTTGCTCTCTTTGCTGGAGCCGCGACGCTCGTCGACTTTGCCGCGACCTTGGGCTTAGTCGCCTTTTTCTTTTCGCGGTGTGGCTTCGGCGGCAACGCGCTCTTCGGCACCGACAGCACTGACTTCACGGCCTTGCGGAAACGCATGAAGGCGTCCGGCCCTTCATTCATTGGTGCGTGGTCTTTCATTCTTTTAACCTAGTGAATCGTGTTGTACGTTTTGCTTCGTCGCTTGGGCTTCTTCGGC
>JAZKBC010000019.1:0-6877 GCA_040388825.1 Acidobacteriota bacterium
CACACCACCCAAAGCTCCGGATCGCTCAGCGACACCGCATCGACCGTAGCCGCAACCAGACCCTCAACCTGCTTCAGGTTGGTCACCAATCCACCCGCAATCACATGCAGCTCTGGATGCCCGGCCCGTATCCGGTCAATCACCAGCGGAGCCGCAATCGCCGGCAGCAGCTCAATCGCATCCGGCTGAAAGTTCACCAGGAACCGCCGCCCCGAGTCCACCGAAGCCGAATCGATCATGAACGTCCGCAGCACAGTCACCAGTTCCAACGCCCGAGCCGCACGCAACGTCTCGTGGTTCGTCGAGATAATGCCCGACGTCCCACAACTAGCCAGGTACTCCACCGCGAACGCGTCGCGTGAAAACCCCTGCAGCAGGTCAGCATTCACCAGCGCCAGCTTACCGGCCTCGCGCACGGCCTTCACCATCGTCGCAATGTTCATCGGGTTGCCAAACAGCAGGTAAACGATGCGCACCGGCGAAGCCAGCGCCTTCTCCAGCGCTTCAGTGCTGCGAACCGCGGCGATAACGCGCGTCTGCCCCAGGATCTCATCCCAGTGATGTTTCGCACGCGCCACTTTACCGGCAGATTCACCGGCGCCCTTGTCGTTTCGCACACTTCCTCCAGCGATCTTCGTTCCTGTGCAATGGATCATACCGCGACTCGACCTACTCCGCCCATCGCATAAACGCCGCGCAGTCCTTATCATCGAAGCCATGCAGAAAAGCTCCAGCGAACATCAGTCTCTCCATCGCGGCGCTCTGCTTCCTCTCGCGCTTCTCGTCTGCGTCGGCGCGATCAACTATCTCGACCGCGCTGCACTCTCCATCGCGCACGGTCCAATCCTCGGCGATCTGCATCTCTCCGAAACTCAGATCGGCGCTCTGCTCTCAGCGTTCTCCTTCGCGTACGGCCTCGCGCAACTCCCAATCGGTCCGCTGCTCGACCGCTTCGGCGCACGCCGCGTTCTCGGCGCCGGCGTCGCGCTCTGGTCCGCCGCGCAGGTCGCCGTCCGCTGGGTCGCAACGCTCTCGGGCTTCCTCATGTTGCGTGCTCTGCTCGGCAGCGGAGAAGCACCGTTCTACCCCGCATCGGTCAAGCTAATCGCCGACACCGTTCCAGCACCACAACGCGGCCGCGCAATGGCCGCCGTCAACGCCTCAGCCATGGCAGGACAAGTCATCGCGCCGCCGCTGCTCACCGCGCTCATGCTCTGGTTCGGCTGGCGCTCCATGTTCGTCATCTCCGGTGCTCTCGGCCTCATCCTCGCCGCTCTCTGGTTCGGCCTGCTACGCGAGCCAGCCGCGAGCACCACCAAAGCAACACCCACGATCTCGCTCGATCAGTGGACCAGCCACTTCCGCACTCGCTTCATCTGGTCCATCATGCTCGGCTTCGGAGGCGTCAACTACGCCGCCTGGTTCTACCTCGCCTGGCTTCCCGCGTACCTCGAGAAAGGCCGAGGCATCAGCATCGCGCACACCGGCTGGCTCGCTGCGGTCCCCTTCATCGCCGCAGCCATCGGCATGATCCTCTCGGGCTCACTCGCCGATCTCCAGGTTCGCCGTGGAGTTCCTGCAGCCCGCGCTCACCTGCGCCACATCGTCGCCGGTCTGCTCTGCTCAGCGCTTTCGTCGCTGCTGGTCAGCCGCGCCCACAGCGTCGCCGGCGCAGTCGCGGTCATCTCCAGCGCGCTCTTCTTCCTGCACTTCGCCGGAAACTCCGGCTGGGGCTTCGCCCAGGCCTCCAGCCCGCCGCACCTCGTCGCCACCGTCAGCGGCATCCAGAACTTCGGCAGCCAGGTCATCGGAGGCTTCGCTCCCTTCCTCACCGGGTGGACCCTCGACCACACCCACAGCTTCGTCGCAGCCTTCGCGCTCTGCGCAGCTGTAACAACCACCGGAGCCCTCAGCTACCTCTCGCTGGCCCGCTCCAAAGGCTTTGGAACGATTTGACTCATGGTCCAAAATGACCGCCGCATTTGCTCCAGCGCTTCACGTTTGGAACAATCAACCCTGAAGCCGCAAACAAGCATCGATCGCTGCACCTTACACAACCGCATCAGAAAAGTGGACACAAAGATGGATACCAACACATTGCCCGCAGGAGTCGAACTCCTCGCTCCCGTTTCCGAAAAGTACGCCGAGATCCTTACCCCCGAAGCGCTCGCCTTCGTTGCCGGCCTCCAGCGCAAGTTCAACTCGCGCCGCCGCGAGCTCCTCGCCGCCCGCGCCGAACGCCAGAAGCGCCTCGACGCCGGCGAGAAACCCGACTTCCTCGCCGCAACCAGGTCCACGCGTGAAGCCGACTGGAAAGTCGCTCCTCTTCCCGCCGACCTCCTCGATCGCCGCGTCGTGATCACCGGGCCCGTCGACCGCAAGATGATCATCAACGCCCTTAACTCCGGCGCCAAGGTCTTCATGGCCGACCTCGAGGACTCCACCACTCCCACTTGGGACAACGTAGTCGACGGCCAGCTCAACCTCCGCGACGCGGTCCGCAAGACCATCAGCTTCGAAGACACGAAGACCGGCAAGAGCTACGCCCTCAACCCACAGACCGCGGTCCTCTTCGTTCGCGCCCGTGGCTGGCACATGGACGAAGCCCACGTGAAAGTCGACGGCGAGATCATGTCCGGCTCGCTCTTCGACTTCGGCCTCTACTTCTTCCACAACGCCAAAGAGATGCTCTCCCGCGGCACCGGCCCTTACTTCTATCTCCCCAAGCTCGAGAGCCACCTCGAAGCGCGTCTCTGGAACGACGTCTTCGTTCACGCCCAGAACGGGCTCGGAGTCCCACAAGGCTCCATCAAGGCCACCGTACTGATCGAAACCATCCTCGCCACCTTCGAGATGGACGAGATCCTCTACGAGCTCCGCGAGCACTCCGCCGGCCTCAACTGCGGCCGCTGGGACTACATCTTCAGCTACATCAAGAAGCTCGCCGGCGACCAGAGCATCCTCCTCCCCGACCGCGCCCAGGTCACCATGACCACGCACTTCATGCGCAGCTACTCGAAGCTCGCCATCAAGACCTGCCACCACCGCGAAGTTAGCGCGATGGGCGGCATGAGCGCCCTCATCCCCATCAAGTCCGATCCCATTGCCAACGAGAAGGCAATCGCCGGCGTCCGTGCCGACAAGGAGCGCGAAGCCACCGACGGCCACGACGGAACCTGGGTCGCACACCCCGGCCTCGTCCCGGTCGCAATGGAAGTCTTCGACCGCATCATGCCACAGCCCAATCAGATCGAGAAAAAGCTCGACGACTACACCGTCACCGCCGCCGATCTCCTGCAAGTCCCCGCTGGCCAGATCACGGAAGCTGGCCTCCGCCAGAACGTCGCCGTAGCTCTCGGTTACATGGAAGCCTGGCTCCGCGGAATCGGCTGCGTCCCGCTCTTCAACCTCATGGAAGACGCCGCCACCGCCGAAATCAGCCGCGCCCAGCTCTGGCAGTGGGTCCACCACCACGCGGTTCGCGATGACGGCCAGCCCGTCACCCTCGAGATGGTCGACCAGGCCATCACCGACGAAGTCGCGCGCTCCACAGCATCGGCTGATTCCGTTCGCGTCGACGCCTACACGCGCGCCGCCGATCTAACCCGCCAGATGGTGCGCGCCGAACGCTTCCCCGACTTCCTTACCGTGCCGGCCTACAACGACGTCCTCGCCCACGGCTTGTAATTCGCGGCACTCACACAACAAGCCCTTCGCGCAGCAACATGCGCGAAGGGCTTTTCACTTTCCTTCAACAGTCTTCAAAACAATTCGCAGATAAGCCTCCCCAAACTCTCGCAACCGAACCGGATACTCGCTCCTCGCCGCAAGCTGAAGCGCTTCATCTTCAGCTGCATCAAACGCCTCGCGAGCAGCAACCATCGCATCCGCCAAGCCCTCTTCATCTTCCGGCGAGAAGAAGATGCCGCGCGCCGGATTTTGCTCTCGATGCACCGCGATATCCGAAAGCAGAATCAGCTTTCCCATCGACTTCGCTTCTTCGACGCTCGTGCTCCATCCCTCAAACCGCGAAGGATTGATGAACGCCACCGCATGCCGCATCAGGCAAGCCAGGTGTTCGAACGGAATCACGCCCAGCACCCGAAAGCAATCCAGCACATCACACTCATGAACAAGCCGCATCAGCGAATCGAAAAACTCAGGATGCCGATGATCCTTGAGCGAACCCGTCGCCAGTACCAGTACCCTCTCTCCCCGCTCCTTCAGCACCGCGAGCGCCTCGATCACCAGCCGATGATTCTTGTGTGCCCAGAACTGGTTCGGCAGCAAGAAATACTTTCCTGCAAAACCATATAGGCGCTGCATCTCCTCAAGGCATGCAACGTCACCCGGCGCAATCGGACTCGCGACAAACCGCAGCAGTTCTCCCTTGTGCGCGTGCTCCGGCGAAAACGACCGAAGATCCTCAAGCGCATTTTCACTGCTCACTACAACGCGATCACAACGCGCACAAAGATCAAGAAACCCCGCTCGCTCTGCCGCTCTCTCCTCATTGCTGAAGAACCGCGGCAAATGCACATGCTGAAAGTCCGGAATCCACCCAATCGTCTTCACCAGACTCTGCCTACCCAGGTGTAGCGAATGCGACAGAACCGTTACTCCATGCTTCTGCAGCAATCGACGCAACAGAACATCCTCGCCCGTCAGCTTCATCAAGATCTTCCGCGCCCACCACGCCGCACTCTTTCGATCCAGCAGCGAAGTCCACACCATCTCGATTCCGGGAAAGTCCGCGGACACATCCTTCCGGTTATTCCCGCAAAAGATCACCGGCACAATCGGCTTCCCCGGCAACATCGCCACAGCACCCATCAGGCTGCGCAGATAGTTATGAATGCCCAGCAGATGCACCGGCAGCAGCACAAATCCTACCCGCACCTCGCTCACCCGCACTCCGTCATCCACCATCGCGCATACTCGGCAACACCACTCCTCCAGTCGCGCTGCGGACTCCATCCCCACTCCGCGGAGCGCTCGATCGCCGCCACATAGCGACTCGGATCGCCAGCTCTTTCCGCTCCGGAAAACTCCAGCGCGCCTCCGCTCCCCAATGCAGCACTCAACTCCTGCAGCACCTCCCGCACGCTCACTCCAGCACCACTTCCTCCATTGACAATCACGCAATCGGATGAAGCACGCTCTGCGGCCAAAAGCATCAGTTGCACGGCATCTTCCACGTGCAGCCAGTCGCGAACTTCATCGCCACAACCCATAAACACCGCGTCCCGGGCCGCAAACTTCTCGCACGCATCCCAAAGCAACTGCTTCCGCAGTCCGCATCCATACACCGAGAACAGGCGCACAATCGCTGTTCGAATCCCGAACTGATGCGCATACGACCCCACCATCTGTTCCGCCATCAGCTTGTGTGTCCCATATTGCGAGATCGGCGCCGCCACCGCATCCTCACTGATCGGCACCGTCAGCGCGCGGCCGTACACGCTTGCGCTCGACGGATACACCACGCGACAGAGCGGAGCGCACTTACGCACAAACTCCAGCACATGCGCTGTGCTCACCACCGTCCGCTCGAAGTCTGCCAATGGATTCTCGATTGAAAACAACACCGACCCGCTGCCCGCACAATCGAAGATCACATCCGGCTTACCCGCTCGCTGCCGCAAAGCAGCCAGCGAAACATCTCTGCAATGCCACTCGCTCAATCCCCAGGCTTCCCACTCTTCGCGGCTCCACTCACCATGCCCAAGCCCGATCACCCGAGCCCCCCGCTGCGCCACCGCCCGAGCAACATGACGGCCCAGAAAGCCATGCGCTCCCGTCACGACTACTCGCTCCAGTCTCGCCGAATCGTCGCCTTCATCCATCACGCTCTCAACCCTTCACCCGCGAACGAACTCTTCACCCGAATCCTATTGCCTCGCACTGCCAATCACTCGCGCAGGATTCCCCGCCACCACTGCGTATGCCGCGACATCCTTGGTCACCACGCTAGCTGCCCCCACAACCGCGCCTCTGCCGATCCTCACGCCCTTCAACACTGTCGCACCAAATCCAAGCCACGCATCGTCCTCAATCACGATCGGCGCGCTCGACACATCCTCCAGCACATTCGGATGGCCCTGCGAAAAAATCTGCTCGAAGTGCACCTGCCTCCGCTCGGCCGAAAGCGAGTGCGAATCGTGGTCGTGGATATTCACGCCATGCGAGATCAACACCCTGTTCCCGATCGTAATCGCCGCAGCCGACCATATCTGCGAACCCTCACCCACAAAACACGAGTCACCCAAACGAATCGTTCCACCATGGGCCAAAACATCCATCCGTCCCAGCACATGACACTGCCGGCCAATCATGATCGCTTCGCGCCTCCGCTGAAAATTCAGTACCCGCGCCCCCGGATACAGCCGCGAACCCTCGCCCAGCACACAACCCTCCGCCATCCGTTGCGCTTCCAGCCATTCGAACATCCGCATCGGAACGCGCAGCATCTTGCGAGTCGCTTTTAGCAACGGGTTCACGCTCGCTACCTCAATCTTTCCAGCCAGCCCGGCCAGCCACAACTCAGTGCCCGCTACTCTCCGCAAGCCTGCGAATCTTCCGGCAAATGCGCTCAGTCAGGGGAACAGCATACAAGCTCTGAAACGCGCGATCGGCGCTCCGCATCGGAATAAAACTCTCCGGATGCCGCAACGGGAAATCCATTGCCGCCGCCGCCGGCGTCATCCGCGCGTCCACATGCCCCGTATGCGTAGCTCCCTCGCCAAACCCAATGTTCGCCACCAGGTTCACACGCGGCAGGATCGTCAACGCGTTGTTCTTGAGGTGCGTATAAACCCAACGATAATCCCACGGGCACCGCCCTCCGCTTGCATACGCCTCATCGAAGATCCGCGCC
>JAZKBC010000020.1:0-3392 GCA_040388825.1 Acidobacteriota bacterium
CTACGCTGACGTATGGGGTTACGGGATTTGTGAATGGCGATACGGCGGTGACGGCTGTGACCGGTGCCCCGGGCGAGGCCACTACAGCCTTGGCGGGTTCGCCGGTGGGGACGTATCCGATCACGCTGACGGCGGGAACGCTGGCGGCTGCGAACTATTCGTTTGCGCTCGCGAATGGAACGCTGACGGTGACGGCGGCTCCGCTGACGGCGACGGCGAATAATGCGTCGCGGGTTTATGGAGCGGCGAATCCGACGTTCACAGGGACGCTGCTGGGTGCGGTGAATGGCGACTCGCTGACGGAGACGTTTGCGACGACGGCGACGGCGACGAGCGTGCCGGGAACGTATGCGATTGTGCCGGGATCTGCGGGCGCGAACGTGGCGAACTATACGGTGAATGGGACGAATGGGACGCTGACGATCAGCAAGGCTACGGCGGGGATTCTGCTGTCGACGACGGCGACGAGCGGGTTCAATGGATCGACGAGCATTACGCTGACGGCTACGGTGAGCTCGCCGACGAGTGGGACACCGACGGGGACGGTGACGTTCTACTCGGGTGCGACGGCGGTGGGGACGGGGACGATTGCGGCGGGCGTGGCTACGTTCACGACGACGGCGCTGCCGGTTGGATCGGATTCGATGACCGCTGTTTATGCGGGTGATGCGAACTTTGCGGGAGCGACGAGCTCGTCGATATTGATTACGATTGCGGCGGGGTTTGGCGTAACGCCGACAGCGACGGCGCTGGCATTTCCGTCGGCGGGGTATCAGCAGGCGCAGACGTTTTTGACGATCAATCCGGGAGGGCAAAGCTATACGCTGACGTTTTCGTGCAACGGATTGCCGGCGAAGCTGAGCTGCGGGTTTAGTCCGGCGACGCTGCCGCTGAGTGGTGTTTCGACGCCGCAGACGGTGCAGATGCTGGTGTCGAACTCGAGTGCTACGGCTAGTGTGCGGGAGAGCGGCCGAGGGATTGAGCTGGCGGGGATTTCGCTGGCTGGGTTGCTGCTGATTGGATTGCGGCGGCGTCGCCTGGTGCGATTGATGCTGGTGGCTGTCGTGGCGCTGGTTGGGATGGCGGCGATGAGTGGATGTGGGACGTCGCCGGCGGCGCTGCAGCAGGGTGCGGGGACTTATAACTTCAACGTGGTGGTTAGCTCGGGGTCGACGACGGTGCAGACGATTCCGTTTACGCTGACGGTGCCGCAGTAAGAGATGCTAGTTTCGAGATGCGAGGTTCGTGGAGGATGCGATTGATTCGTGGATGCGCGGTGCTGCTGGTGCTGGGTGTGGTGGGAGCGGCGTGCACGCGAGCGGATGATACGGACAGCAGCAAGGGTCCGGTGAAGGCGGTTGCGGATCACAAGATGGCGGTGGTGACGGCGAAGGGACGAGGGGATTTGCCGCTGTATGTGTCGGTGGATGGCAAGGCGGTGGATCTGTCGAAGCCGCAGCCGGATGTGGTGCGGGCGTTGCTGATTTTTCATGGCAAGCTGCGCAATGCGGACGTTTATAACGAGAGCGGGCTGAGGGCGATTGCGCACGCGGGAGCGGCGGGGAAGGGGACGCTGCTGATGACGCCGCAGTTCCTGGCGCAGGTGGATGTGGATCAGTATCGGCTGGCCCCGGCGACGCTGCGGTGGTCTCCTGAAGGATGGATGGGTGGGGAGGATGCGTTGAATGCGGCGGTGAGTTCATTTGACGCGATCGATGCGATGCTGGCGCGGCTGGGCGATCGGAAGATGTTTCCGAACTTGAAGGTGGTGGTGCTGGCGGGGCACTCGGGTGGAGCGCAGGTGGTGCAGCGGTATGCGGTGGTGGGCCGTGGGGGCGATGCGCTGGTGAAGCTGGGTGTGCATGTGCGGTACGTGATTGCGAATCCGTCGTCGTATGTTTATTTTTCGCCGGAGCGGCCGGTGTTGAATGCTGTTGGGGAATTCAGGTTCGCGGTGCCGGCGAAGAGTTGCTATGCGAAGTATGACAAGTGGAAGTATGGGGTGAATGAGCCTCCGCCGTATGTGGCGGGAGAGGATTTTGGGCGGCTCGAGCAGAGGTATGTGCATCGCGATGTGCGGTATCTGCTGGGGACGGAGGATGTGGACCCGCAGCATCCGGCGCTGGATAAGACGTGCTCGGGTGAGGTAGAGGGGCCGTATCGGTTCTATCGGGGGAAAGCTTTCTTTACGTATATGGAGGGGCGGCATCCGGAGTTGAAGGATGCGGGGGCTTCGCAGCAGCTATGGTTTGTGCCGGGGGTGGAGCACGATGGGGACAAGATGCTGAACTCGGCGTGTGGGATGGCGGCTCTATTCGATGGTGGGGTTTGTGGGACGCGGGTGGTCGCGGCGAAGCCGTAAGAGCAAGATGTGGTGCGGGCGGGTGAAGCAGGTCCTCTCCGAGGATGACAGAAAGAAATGCAAGAGCAACAGCGCCTCGATCACCTCACAATTCGGAAGATGTGGGCGGGTTGGGTGGAGGGGTGGAGGCGGACGTAGTTGTGGGGGCCTTGCCAGGTGTAGCGGGTGTTGGTGAGGAGGTCTTCGACTGTGAAGGTGGCGTCCCAGGGGAGGCCGAGGTGGTCCATGTTGAGGGTGACGGTGGCGGCTTGTTCGTCGTCGGGGTCGAGGTTGATGGCGGTGAGGATGACGTTGTGGAGGTCGAGGGAGGATTTGGAGTAGCAGAGGATCTGGTCGTTGTCGGCGGAGTGGAAGTGGAGGGTGTCGTTGCGCTGGAGGGCGGAGTTGGTGCGGCGGATGTGATTGAGGGTGGTGATGAGCGGAGCGATGGAGATGGGGTCGGTGCGGTCCCAGGTGCGAAGCTGGTACTTTTCGCTGTCGAGGTACTCTTCGCTGCCGGTTTTGCCGGGGGCGGGCTTGGCGGGGCGGCCTTCGCAGAGCTCGTAGGCGGGGCCGTAGATGCCGTAGTTGGCGGAGAGCGTGGTGGCGAGGATGACGCGCTGCATGAAGACGGTGCGGCGCACGATGGGGTCGGCTATTTGAAATTGTTCGTGGAGGATGTCGGGGGTGTTGGGCCAGACGTTGGGGCGGAAGAAGTCGACGACGGGCGGCGTGGTGATTTCTTCGAAGTAGTCCTGCAGTTCGCGCTTGCCGGTGCGCCAGGTGAAGTAGGTGTAGCCCTGGGTGTAGCCGGCTTTGGCTAGCGAGTACATGACGTGGGGGCGGGTGAAGGCTTCGGCGAGGAAGAGGACTTCGGGGGCGGTTTTGTGGATCTCGCGGATGCACCAATCCCAGAAGGGAAGGGCCTTGGTGTGGGGGTTGTCGACGCGGAAGACGTGGACGCCGCGGTCGATCCAGAACTGGAAGACGCCGGCGAGGGCGTTCCAGAGGCCTTGCCAGTCGGAGGATTCGAAGTTGAGGGGGTAGATGT
>JAZKBC010000020.1:3402-4536 GCA_040388825.1 Acidobacteriota bacterium
GGAGGGTTTTCGGCGTACTGGATGGTGCCGTCGGGGCGGTGGATGAACCACTCGGGATGTTCTTTGACCCAGGGATGGTCGGGCGAGCATTGGAAGGCGATGTCGAGCGCTAGCTCCATGCGGTGGGTGCGGGCGGAGGTGACGAGGGCGTCGAAGTCGGCGAAGGTGCCTAGCTGGGGAAGGAGGGAGGTGTGGCCGCCTTCTGCGCCGCCTATGGCCCAGGGACTGCCGACGTCTCCGGGTTCGGCGGTGACGGAGTTGTTCTTACCTTTGCGATAGGCGATGCCGATGGGATGAATGGGCGGCATGTAGAGGATGTCGAAGCCCATCGCGGCGATTTCGGGGATGCGGGCTTCGGTGGTGCGGAAGGTGCCGTGGACGCCGGCCGTGGGTGAGGTGGAGCGGGGGAAGAGCTCGTACCAGCTTGAGTAGCGGGCGCGCTCGCGGTCGACCCAGAGAGGGAGCTCGGCGGTGTAGCGGGTGGAGTAGGTGAGGTCGGGGTAGCGCTCGGCGAGGGCGAGGATTTCGGGGCTGAGGGGGGAGTCGTAGAAGGGGTGGTTGGCGTCGGCGAGAGACCAGAGGCGGCGGGCTGCGGCGATGAGGGCTTTGGCGTCTTCGCCTTCGGCGCGGAGGCTGGCGGCTTCGAGATGATTGGCGCCGATGCGGAGGGCGAGCGGGATGTCCTGGCCACTGACTTGCTGTGTGGGTTCGCGGGGGTCGGGTTGGGCTTCTCCCGATGGGCTCACGGCTGCGAGGCGTTTGCCGAGGTCGTGGATCCAGGTGTCGAGGTGGTCGACCCAGGCTTCGATGGTGAAGAGCCAGTCGCCGAGGCGGTCGACGGTGAAGTGGGCGGACCAGACGTCGTTGGGGAGCGAGGTGAAGCGCGTGGACTTCCACTGCTTTTCTGAGACGTGGCGGTAGAGGAGACGGGCACCGACGTGGTCGTGACCGTCGGAGAAGATGGCGGCGGTGACTTCGACGGAGTCGCCGAGGATGCGCTTGGCCGGGTAGCGTCCGCCGTCGATTTGCGGGGTGACTTCTTCAATGACGACGCGGCGGCGGCCTTCGGTGGGCTTCATGGTGCGGATGCTCCTGGCGTTCAATTGGATGCGGTGAAACTTCCAAGAAAGCGGG
>JAZKBC010000020.1:4546-9152 GCA_040388825.1 Acidobacteriota bacterium
CGCCCGGGTGGAGGTTCTGTGCATCCAACGGGAGAGCGATGCACACCGGCGTTCTTCACCTTACACCGTTTTGGAGTGAGTAAGATGGCGGGCCGTGCATTGCGATGTTGGATGGAGGATTGCGTTGCCCGAGTGGTTCAGGAAAGAGAAGAAAGCGCCGCTGCATGGAGCCCGGATTGAAGACTACGCGCTGATCGGCGACTGCGAGACGGCGGCGCTGGTGAGCAGGGATGGGTCGATCGACTGGCTGTGCTGGCCGGCGTTTTCGTCAGGGGCTTGTTTTGCGGGATTGATTGGGACGGCGGAGAACGGATTCTGGAGGGTGTGGTCCGAGGCGGAGATTCTTGAGACGCGGAGGCAGTATCGCGGTGGAACTCTGATTGTGGAGACGACGTTTGTTACGGCGAAGGGTGAAGTGTGTTTGACGGACTTTATGCCGCCGCGGGGGAAGCACTCGGACGTGGTGCGGATGGTGCGGGGAGTGCGCGGCAAGGTGAAGATGCGGATGGACCTGGTGCTGCGGTTCGACTATGGGCTGACGGTGCCGTGGGTGACGATGCATGGCAGTGAGTTGCGGGCGGTGGCTGGGCCGAACATGGTGGTGCTGCGCAGTGAGTGCGTGAAGGGTGATCCGGCGGAGCTGCATGGTGAGGGATTGACGACCGTGAGTGAGTTCACGGTGAAGGAAGACGACCAGGTTTGTTTCGTGATGACGTATGCAGAGTCGACGGAGGAGGTGCCGGAGAGGATTAATCCGGTACATGCGCTGCGGGATACGGAGGAGTACTGGAGAGAGTGGATTGGGCGGTCGACTTACAAGGGGGAGTATGCGGAAGCAGTGGAGCGGAGTCTGCTGACGCTGAAGGCGATGACGTATCGACCGACGGGTGGAGTTGTGGCGGCGGTGACGACGAGCTTGCCGGAGAGGATTGGCGGCGAGAGGAACTGGGATTATCGGTATTGCTGGCTGCGGGATACTTCGCTGACGCTGCTGATCCTGATGCGTGCGGGGTATACGGAAGAAGCTGTGGGGTGGCGGTTGTGGCTGCTGAGGGCGGTTGCGGGGGCTCCGGACCAGGTGCAGACGCTGTACGGATTGGCGGGTGAGCGGAAGCTGGTGGAGTGGAATGTGGATTGGCTGCGAGGGTATGAGGAGTCGCGGCCGGTGCGCGTGGGGAATGCCGCGAGCGAGCAGTTTCAGCTGGATGTGTTTGGCGAAGTGGCGGCGGCGCTGAGCCGGACTCCGGATGCGGATGAGGATATTCGGCTTCCGGCGACGGAGTTGCGGGCGAAGCTGATCGATCACGTGTGTCAGGTGTGGGTGCTGCCGGATGAAGGGATCTGGGAGGTGCGCGGAGGGCGCAAACATTTTGTGCACAGCAAGGTGATGGCGTGGATGGCGCTGGATCGCGCGGTGAAGCACTATGAGCAGTTCGATGGAAGCGGGGACGTGAAGCGGTGGCGGAAGAATCGGGACATGCTGCATGCGGAGATTTGCAAGAAGGGTTTCAGCAAGAAGCTGAACTCGTTTACGCAGAGCTATGGGTCGAAGACGGTGGATGCTTCTTGTCTGCGGCTGGCGATTGTGGGGTTTCTGCCGCTGGACGATCCGCGGATCATTGGGACGATCGACGCGATTCAGAAACGGCTGATGAAGGATGGGTTGGTGCTGCGCTATGACCCGGATGAGACTGACGATGGGTTGAAAGGATGCGAAGGGACGTTTCTGGCTTGCAGCTTCTGGCTGGTGATTTGTCTGTATTTGATTGGGCGTGAGGAAGAGGCGCGGGCGATGTTCGATAGGCTGCTGGCGTTGCGGAATGATGTGGGGCTGCTGAGCGAGGAGTATGACGCGAAGGCGCAGCGGATGCTGGGGAACTTTCCGCAGGCGCTTTCGCACATTGCGCTGGCGCATGCGGCGTTTACGCTTTCGGGGCAATGGCGGCCGGAGCCGTTTACGGGAAACTTGTGAGGCGTTGAGCCTGAAGGGGTTGCGGAGGGGTGCAACCTCGTGGCGGCGAGGGGACTCTATCTTGCAAGGGCCCTGGCAACTCTGTTGATGGCGGCGGTGGTTGAGCCTGCCATTTTTTACGCAACTGTAACGAAGTGGGAGAACGGCAAGCGCATGGTTCGGATTCCAGGCTCGACGTATCGGCTGCAACTGCATAAGGGATTCACTTTTGATGATGCGGCGGCGGTGGCGGAGTATCTGAAGCGGTTGGGGGTGACGCACGTTTATAGCTCACCGTATCTGCAGGCGGCTCCGGACAGTATGCATGGGTATGACGTGGTGGATCATCGGCGGGTGAATGAGGAGTTGGGTGGAGAGCAGGGGCACGAAAGATTTTGCATGAAGCTGGGTGAGGTGGGGTTGGGGCAGGTGCTGGATATTGTGCCGAACCACATGAGCCTGGGGCAGCAGAATCGGTACTGGTGGGATGTGCTGGAGAACGGGACGAACAGCCGCTATGCGGGGTACTTCGATATCGAGTGGAACTCGAATGAGGAGCGGCTGCGGGATAAGGTGCTGGTTCCGATTTTGCCGGACCAGTATGGCCGCGTGCTGAGTGCGGGTGGGATTGTGGTGAAGCGGAGTGGGAGCTCGTTTGTGGTGGAGACGGCGGGGCAGGTGTTGCCGATTTCGCCGCAGAGCCTGTCGATCATTCTGAGCAAGGCGGCGGAGTATGCGAACAGCGATACGCTGAATTTTCTGGGCGCGAGTTATGGGCGGCTGCCCTCGCCGGATTTTTCCGATCGACGAACCGTGCTGGAGCGGCATCGCGACAAGAACGTGCTGCAGGGACTGCTGGATCGACTGTGCAGCGAGGAGCAGGTGGTTTGCGATGCGGTTGACCGTAGTCTGCGTGAGTTGAATGGAAATGCGGATGCGCTGGATGATTTTCTTTCGCAGCAGAACTATCGGCTGTCGTATTGGAAGACGGCGGATCAGCAGTTGGGGTATCGACGGTTCTTCGATGTGAATACGCTGATTGGGTTGCGGGTGGAGCGGGAGTATGTGTTTGACGAGACGCATGCGCTGATTGTGAAGTGGCTGTCGCAAGGTGTGCTGGATGGCGTGCGAGTGGATCATCCGGATGGGTTGCGGGATCCGTTGCAATACTTTCAGCGGCTGCGGGATCGTGCGCCGAAGGCGTGGGTGGTGGCGGAGAAGATTCTGGAGCCAGGGGAGTGGCTGCGGGACTGGCCGATTGAAGGAACGACGGGCTATGACTTTCTGAACGTGGCACTGGGTGTGCTGGTGGATCAGGATGGGTTGAAGCGGCTGGGTGAGCAGTATGTGGAGTTCACCGGGGATGCGACGACGTTTCCTGTGCTGGCGCATGACAAGAAGCTGGCGATGACGCAGGAAGCGCTGGGCAGCGATGTGAATCGGCTGGCGAATCTGTTTGTGGACATCTGCGAGAGCCATCGCGAGGAGCGGGACTTTACACGGGCGGAGGTGCGGCGAGCGATTCGCGAGGTGGCGTCCTGCTTCTCCGTGTATCGGACGTATGTGATTCCGGATCGGGGCGACATCAACGATGAGGATCGGAAGCGAATTGAGCGGGCTACGAATTGCGCGAAGTCGAACAGGACGGATATTGATGGACTGCTGTTCGACTTTATGCGTGATGTGCTGACGCTGCAGGTGACGGGGACGAAGGAGAGCGAGTTCGTGTATCGCTTTCAGCAGTTCACCAGCCCGGTGATGGCGAAGGGTGTGGAAGATACAGCGTTCTATTGCTGGAATCGGTTGACGGCGATGAACGAGGTGGGTGGCGATCCGGATTGCGGGGGATTCAGTTTGAAAGCGTTTCATGAGTTTCAGGAGAAGATGCAGCGGACGTTCCCCGCGACGATGACGACGCTGGGAACGCACGATACGAAGCGCAGCGACGATGTGCGGGCGAGGCTGGCGGTGTTGACGGAGGTGGCGGATGATTTTGGAACCGCGGCGCGGCAGTGGAGCGCGATGACGGCGAAGTATCGCGGGAGTGAAGTGGATGCGGGAACGGAGTGGTTTCTGTATCAGACGATGGTGGGCGTGTGGCCGATCAGCGCGGAGAGGTTGAAGGAGTATGCGCTGAAGGCGATGCGCGAGGCGAAGGTTCGTACGAGCTGGGTGGCGAATAACGCGGAGTATGAAGGCGCGCTGGTTGCGTTCATTGAGAAGGCATTAGGGGATGCGGAGTTTGTGGGCGCGGTGGAGGGGTTGGTGGCGAAGGTGCTGGAGGCGGGGAGGCTGAACTCGCTGACACAGACACTGGTGAAGTACACGGCGCCGGGAGTTCCTGATCTTTATCAGGGTGGAGAGCTTTGGGATTTGTCGCTGGTGGATCCGGATAATCGGCGGCCGGTGGACTATGCGCTGCGGCAGAAGTTGCTGGATGAGTTGCAGGGAATGGATGCGCGGGCGGTGATGGAGCGGATGGAGGAAGGGCTGCCGAAGCTTTGGTTGATTCATCGGGCGCTGAAGCTGCGGTGGGAGCACGGGGAGTGGTTTGGACCGGCGGCGGAGTATGTGGCGATGGCGGCGGAGGGTGATGGGAGTGAGAGGGTGATTGCGTTTCGTCGCGGCGAGAACGTGGTGACGGTGGCGGGGCGG
>JAZKBC010000020.1:9162-9648 GCA_040388825.1 Acidobacteriota bacterium
AACCAGTATAAAAAAAAATAGAGCAGTACAAAGTAGATAATGAATGCATCGGGCTGGAGCGACAAAATGCTTTCATCCGATGCGTTTTGCATTTAGACCCTGAAACATTGGATGAAGATGAATGGCGGATGGGGGGATACGCGGGTGGTGATTGGCGAGGGCGAGTGGGTGAATCGGCTGACGGATGAGAGGGTGCGCGGTGGGGTGGTGAAGTTGAGCGAGCTGTTGAAGGTGTTTCCGGTGGCGTTGTTGGAGCGGGTGGAGGAGATTCGGAATGCATAGGTTTGGGATTTGGGCGCCGCGGGTGCAGAGGATGTCGGTAAAAGTGGGAGAGCGTGTCCTGTCTATGAACGGGCCGAACAAGCGCGGATGGTGGACGCTGGATGTGGAGGAGGCGCAGTGTGGCGACGACTATGCGTTCCTGGTTAATGGCGATTCGACGCCGTATCCCGATCCGCGCAGTCTGCAGCAGCCGAATGGCGTGCA
>JAZKBC010000020.1:9658-21205 GCA_040388825.1 Acidobacteriota bacterium
AAGTTCGAGTGGCATGACGAGCTGTGGCGTGGTTCGCCGAAAAGCGGCGCGGTGATGTACGAGATGCATATCGGTACGTTCAGCGATGAGGGAACGTTCGATGGTGCGATTCCGCACCTCGATTATCTGCGCGACCTGGGCATCACGCATGTGGAGTTGATGCCGGTGGCGGAGTTTGCAGGAGATCGTGGATGGGGCTATGACGGTGTTGCGCTGTTTGCGACGCATGAGCCCTACGGCGGGCCGGATGGGTTGAAGCGGTTTGTGGACGCGTGTCACGCGCGGGGGCTGAGTGTGATCCTGGATGTGGTCTACAACCACTTTGGGCCAGTGGGAAATTACACGAATAAGTTTGGGCCGTATCTGACTGACCGCCACCGGACGCCATGGGGCGATGCCGTGAACCTGGATGAAGGTGGAAGCGATGAGGTGCGGCGGTTCTTTGTGGACAGCGCGCTGATGTGGCTGCGCGACTACCACATCGATGGGCTGCGGTTTGACGCCGTGCATGCGTACATCGATCTGTCGGCGGTGAATTTTATGGAGCAGCTTTCGGAAGAGGTGGAGCGGCTGGGAGCGACGCTGGGGCGGGAGTTCTTCCTGATTGCGGAGAGCGACCTGAATGACCCGCGCATCATTCGTCCGCGAGAGGCGAACGGCTACGGCATGGATGCGCAGTGGAGCGATGACTTTCATCACTCGCTGTTTACGCTGCTGTACAACAAGGACGATCGCAAAGAGGCGGGGTATTACGACGACTTTGGAACGATGGGTGATCTGCACAAGTCGCTGAAGCATGCGTATGTGTACGACGGGCAGTATTCGAAGTACAGGAAGCGCCGGCATGGGCGGCCGGCGGAGGGTTTGTCGGCGCATCACTTTGTGCACTTCGATCAGAACCATGACCAGGTGGGGAATCGCGCAAATGGAGAGCGGCTGGAGCATTTGGTGGGGATGGACGCGTCGAAGGTGGCGATTGGATTGGTGCTGACGGCGCCGTATGTGCCGATGCTGTTCATGGGGGAAGAGTTTGCGGCTTCGTCGCCGTTTCTGTACTTCGCCGACCACGAGGATGAGGAGATGCGGCGGTTGGTGTCGGCGGGACGGAAGCGCGACTTTTCACTGTTTGGCTTCGACGGCGATGTTCCCAACCCCGAGGATCTGGAGACGTTTCAGCGCTCCAAGCTCAAGTGGGACGAAGTGCACGAAGGCAAGCATGGGGAAATGCTGGAGTGGGTGAAGGCGTTGATCAAGATGCGGCGGTGCACGGTGGCGTTGAACGATGGAAGCATGCATCGGCTGCGGATTTCGACGGATGACGTTTTGCGCACGCTGGTGATGCAGCGGGACGAGGCGCGGATCCTGGTGAATATGGGGACGGAGCCGTATGGTTTCGATCTGCTGGACGGCGAGAAGTTATGCTTGATTTCGCGGCCGGAGATTGGTGTGCAGGAGAACCGGCTGGAGCTGCCGGGAATGACGCTGGCGGTGTTGATGTCGACGACGGAGCAGATGGAGGATCGGCAGGCGCGTTGAAGTGTTTGCGATAATGGCGGCGGAGAATGAAACTTTGTCGATCAAGACGATCAGCAGCCGTGAGGTTTATCGGAACGCCTGGGCAAGTGTGCGCGAGGATGTAATTGAGCGCGCCAATGGCGAGCGCGGGATCTATGGGGTGATGGACAAGGACCCGGCCTGCATTGTGATTCCGCTGGAGAAGTCTGCTGATGGGGAGTACGTGTGGCTGGTGAAGCAGTTCCGGTACGCGGTGGGAGCAGAGTTTTTTGAGCTGCCGCAAGGTGGGTGGGAGACGCCGGACGTGAATCCGGAAGAGATGGCTCGCGGAGAGCTGCGCGAAGAGACGGGGTTAAGGGCGGAGAGGATGACCGAGCTCGCGAAGTTGTGGATTGCGTATGGCGCAATGCGGCAGATCCATCACGTGTTTCTGGCGGAGGGTTTGACGCAGGGAGAGACGGAGCGGGATCCGGAAGAGCACGACATGACGGTGCATCGGGTGCGCGTGGAGGAGTTTGAGGCGATGCTGCTGGATGGACGGGTGATGGACAACTGCACGGCGGCGGCGTGGGGAGTGTATCGGGTGTGGAAGGACAAGCAGCGGTAGAGGCAGCGGGAGCTTGAGAGGGAAAAGCAGAAGCCCCGCCGGAGCGGGGCTTTGTTGTTGGAGCGAAGTAAAGGGGCCGCTAACGGTTAAGGCTTTCCGCTGAGGCCGAGCGAAAGCTGCGGCCAGGTGGGAGCGGCGGAGCCAATGACTTCAACGATGTTGTTGCCAGCGCCGTCGGAGATCCAGATGTCTCCGGCGCTATCCAGCGAGACGCTGGTAGGTTTGCCGTTGGCGCCGAAGGCACCACCGGAAACGCAGGTGGAGGAGACACCGGGCGTTGCCGCGAGGCAGGGCTTGAGTCGAGCTGCTGTGCCGCCCGGGATGAACTGGACGACGGAGTGGGTGTTGGTGTCCGCCACCCAGAGGGTGCCGTTGCCGTCGACCTGATTGTAGAAGGAGCCGGTGATGGCGGTGGGACTGGAGAGGGAATGTGAGGCGAAGCTGGTGACGGCCGCGCCGGTGAGGGTGGGGACGATGGTTTCAACGCCGGTTGGCGTGCCCTGGTAGGAGGAGACATACGCGGTGAAGGAGGTTGGGGTTCCGGAGAACGCGATGCCCGAGCCAGCGCCGGAGGAATCGAGCGTGGTGGTGAAGACCGTGCCGCTGTAGGCCGGAGCGGCTACGGTTCCGGTGTTCTCGAGGATGGTGAGGGAGGAGCCGATGGTGGCCCAGATGTTTTGCGCGGGATCGACGGCGAGACCGAGGATCTTGGAACTGGGGAAGGCTCCGGCGACCAGCGCTTTGCCGGTGGCAGCGGAGGGTGTGCCAGCTGAAGAGTTGGCGTAGGTGCTTTCGAGCAGGTTATTGCCGGTGGTGGCGCTGGTGAGAATCCAGAGATTGTTGGCCTGGTCGAGGGCGGTCATATAAGCGTTGCCGGGGGTGGCTAGCGTGATGTTGGTGGCAGAGGCGGAAGGAACGCCACCGGAGGTGGTGTAGCGCATGGCGGGCTTGGTGGTAGAGCCGCCGCCGTTGACGAGATAGACGCCGCCGTGGGTGTCGACTGAGGCGCCATAACCGTCCTTATAGCCGTTGCCACTGCCGTTGGAGGACATGCCGAGGAAGGCGCCGTTGGCACCGATGGCGCCGAGGTTGTTGATGGTGCCGCTGGAGACGTCCTGGTTGCCGAAGTAGAAGTTGTCGTTGATGTCGAGGGCGCCGGACTGGGTGTACTGGATGCCCTGAACTCCGGTGGTGGCTCCCATGCCGGCTGGGTAGTTGATGGCGATGGAGAGGTCGGTGATGTTGGTGGTCGCGCTGAGGACGGGGTTGTAGTCCTGTGCCTGGGGAACGGCGAGGTTGAGGAAGTTTGCGCAGGCTACGGCCGAGCCGCCGAGTGCGGGGTTGGAGGCGAGGTTGGCGTAGGCGGAGAAGGTGTTGGTGGGAGCGACACTGTTGAGTGTGGTGGCAGTGAAGATTGCGCCGCAGGCATTGTTATCACCGGCAGAGCCGCCCTTGGAGTTGACGCAGGTGACCATGACGTTGGCCAGGGAGTTGATGAGCTGCTGGGGGACGACGGCTCCACTGTTGCTGGGGAGGTTGACGTTGGCCGTGGCGTCGCTGCCGGTGATGAAGGGCGAGGCGAGGCTGAGTGCGTTCTGGAAGGCGTGAGCGAGGCCGGCGGCGGCGGTGGTGGTGCAGGCGCCGATGCCGTTGATGCAGCCGGTGGAGACTCCGCCGACCTGCGCAGCATTGTTGGTGGCGGGCGCGCCTATGGAGACGACGGTGGAGGCGCCAGTTCCTGTGACGGTGGCGAAGTGGCCGAGAGCGTACGCGGCAGCGACGGTGGTGAGCTCGTTGACGTCGATCGAGGCACCCTTGTAGCCGGTGTAGGTTGTGGCGAAGTTGTAGAGGTCTTCGCAACGGCCGAGTGCGGCGACGAGGACGGCGTTGGAATTGACGCTACCGGTGCCGGTGTCTCCACCGGAGGAGACGATGTAGGCGAACTGTCCGGCGGGGCAGTTGTAGCCTCCAGCGAAGGACCACTTGCCGGTGGCATCTGTGTCCTGGCCAGCGCTCGCGCCTTGCTGTGTTGCCTCGGCGAGCAGAGTGCCGATGCCGTAACCGTCGTTGGTGCTGGTGCCGTCACCGGGAGTGTTGCCGGTGGCGTAAATCTTGACGGTCGCGCCGGTGATGGGCTGCGTGCCGCCAAAGGTGTGGCCGGTCAGGGCAGGAACGATGTTGGGGCTGGCGGTGGTGGCGGCGGTGCCAAAGGCGCATCCGGAGAGGACAGCGGAGGCAGCAAGCGATAAGGCTGCAGCGGTCAGAGCGGAGGTGCGGCAGACAGTCAGGTTGCGGAAGTACATAGCGGGGGACCCTTTCAGCGGGAACAAAAGTGTGCGGGCGGTTGCGGCACCGATGCTATTCCTGTTTGACAGATATTGGCAACGGTTAAATGGGGTTGGGGAAGGCAAAATCAGGCGAGATGCGGATGATCGCATCGGACGGCCCCTCGACGACTGGCGGAAGGCCGATGCGGGAATGAGGCTGACAGGCAGGGAGATAGGTTCCGATGCGCGGAACAGGGTGGCTCAAACCGGTCAGGCAGGTATGGCGGGTGGCGACAGAATGAGACGGCAGAGTTAGTTGACGTGCTTCATGCGGCGGGACATGAAGTCCATGAGGAGGTAGTTGCCGAGGGTCTGCGGCGTGGTGAAGTAGGCCTTGCCGCGGCACATGGCGGAGACCTTCTGCACGAACTGCACGAGCTGGAAATCCTGCGCGAGCATGAAGGTGTTGATCATGATGCCGGCGCGCTTGCAGCGGGAGACCTCTTCGAGGGTCTCGGAGATGACGAGCGGATCGAGGCCGAAGGCGTTCTTGTAGATGCGTCCGTCTTCGAGCGTGAGCGCTGAGGGCTTGCCGTCGGTGATCATGACGATCTGCTTCATGTCCTTGCCGGAGGACTTGAGAATGCGCTGGGCAACGCGGAGGCCTTCGCGGGTGTTGGTGTAGTGCGGGCCAACTTTGACGCGGGGGAGCTGGGAGAGGTGGATGTGTTCGGCGGAGTCGTGGAAGAGGACCAGGTCTATGGTGTCGCCGGGGTACTGCGTGCGGATGAGATGGGCGAGCGCCATGGCGACACGCTTGGCGGGCGTGAAGCGGTCTTCGCCGTAGAGGATCATGCTGTGTGAGCAGTCGAGGAGAACGACGGTGGCGCAGGAGGATTGATAGTCGGCCTGCTGGACGTGCAGATCGGAGTATTCGAGGTTGAGGATGCCTGAGCCGTCAGGGAAGCCTTCGCGTGCGAAGACGTTGTTGAGGGTGGTGGTGATGTCCAGGTTGAGGGAGTCGCCGAACTCGTAGGGCTTGGAGCTTCCGTTGGTTTCAACGCCGGCGGCTTCGTGGCGGGTGTCATGACGGCCGAGGGAGGATTTGCCGAGGGGACCGAGAAGATCGCGGAGGGCTTTGTAGCCGAGGAAGTCCATGCCCTTGTCGGTGACTTCGAAGCGGGCGTCGCTGGGGCTGTCGCCCTGCTCGCCGTCGCCGGGAGCGGAGGGCTCTTCGGCGTTGAGGTACTGCTCGTCCTTCATGCGCTGGATGATCTTGTCGATGAGCTCTTCGACCTGGGGCTCTTCGAGCTGCTCAAACTGCTCCTGCGCATCTTCGTCGAGGAGTTCGCCGGATTCGAGCGCCTGGCGGATGGCTTCGCGGAGGCTCTCCATGGAGTCGTCCATGTTGTTGAAGGGAGAGAAGGGGTCCTGGAAGCCGGAGTCGAGCAGGAAGTCGGAGAGGGCCTGCAGGAGGTCCTCGAGATCGAAGCTCGTGGAGAGGTCGCCGGTGAATTTGGTGTAGCGGGTGAGCTTCATAGGGCCTGCGTCTAGATTAGACGCTCGCAGCGGCTTGCGGATTCGAGCGCGGTTCCGCAGTATTGCGCGGTATGCTGGGCGGATGATCGAGACGGTCGCGATTTCGGGGTATCGCTCGCTGCGGGAGCTGGTGCTGCCACTGAAGCGGCTGACGCTGGTAACGGGAGCAAACGGTAGCGGGAAGTCGAGTTTGTATCGCGCGCTGCGGCTGCTGGGAGATGCGGCAATGAACTCGGTGGTGGCTTCGCTGGCGAGGGAGGGTGGGTTGCCTTCGACGTTCTGGGCAGGGCCCGAGGTAGTGAGCCGGGGAATGAGGCAAGGGGACTACAAAGTAGAAGGGCTGGCAGCGGGCAAGGTGGCGGCTTTGAAGCTGGGTTTTAGCGGAGACAGCTATGGGTACAGCATTGAGCTGGGGTATCCGCCGCCGCCGCCACCGGCGACGATGTTCAATCTGGATCCGGCGATCAAGCGGGAGTGCATCTGGCATGGGGGCGTGTATCGCCGTGCAGCGACGTTGGTCGACCGGCGCAATGCGGTGGTGAGTCTGGCTCCCAAGCGGGATGAGGAGCCGGTAGTGCTGACGTGGCAACTGGGTTTGGCGGACAGCATGCTGGCGAGCATGGCTGACCCGCAACGGGCTCCGGAGATGCTGGCGGTGCGGGAGACGATTCGCGGATGGAGATTTTATGAGGGGTTTCGGACGGATGCGGCGTCGCCAGTGAGGACGCCGCAGATTGGTACGTTTACACCGGTCCTGAATAACGATGGCACGGATTTGCCGGCGGCGCTGGAGACGATCCTGGAGATTGGCGATGAGGCTTTGCTGGAACGGACGATCGACGATGCGTTTCCGGGAAGCAAGATCTTGATTGAGGTGCAGGCGGGACGGTTTGAGGTGTTGCTGCAACAGCATGGGATGTTGCGACCGTTGGCGGCGGCGGAGTTGTCGGACGGCACGTTGAGGTTTTTGCTGTGGACGGCGGCGTTGCTGACACCGCGGCCTCCGGAACTGATGGTGCTGAATGAGCCGGAAACGAGTCTGCATCCGGATCTTCTTCCGGCGTTGGCGCGCTTAATTCTGGCAGCGGGGGAAAAGACGCAAATTGTGGTGGTGTCGCATGCGCAGGCGCTGATTGCAGCGTTGGAGGCAAGTGCCACCTGCGGAAGAGTGCATTTGGAGAAGTCCTTTGGGGAGACGACGGTGGCGGGGGAGACGATGTTTACGCGACCGAAGTGGGTTTGGCCGGCGCGATAGTTTCAGCTCTGCGAGCGTTGGCGACTGCGCGGGCAAAATGCTGAAGTCCTTCGCCGCGCTCAGAATGAGGCGCAAACGAAGGACTTTGTGCAAATGAAGATTGTGAGATGGCCTACGAATGACCACGGAGTTAGGGGCGGGTTCCGGCGAGGACGGCGAATCGGTTGTCTTTGAACCAGCAATCGGCGTCGGTGAAGCCGGCGCGGCGCATCCAGTCGAGCTGGTTTTCTACGGAGGCGCAGCGGTCGTCCTGCTGGCGGTAGAGGGAGTCGGCGATCTGGTCGGGGGTGGCGCCGGCTTCGCGGACCTGCTCGAGCCAGAGAGCTTTGTACTGAGCGTCGAGCGCGGGGGTGGGGCCGGCTACCTGCTCGGCGTTGACAAAGGTGCCGCCGGGGCGGAGAGCGTTGAAGATTTTGGCGAAGAGAGCGCGCTTGGCTTCGTCGTCGATGTGGTGGATGGAGAGGCCGGAGACGATGGAATCGTAGGTGCCGTTGATGGGGGCGGTCGTGTAGTCGGTCACTTCGAAGGTGACGTTGTTGTCGTTGGCGAAGCGGACGCGGGCCTTGGCGAGCATGGGCTCGGAGAGGTCGGCGAGGATGATGTGCGCGTTCGGATACCACTGGCGGACGAACTGCGAGAGCAGGCCAGTGCCGGCGCCGAGGTCGAGGATGCTCTTCGCGTCGTGGGCGATGAGATCGGTGGCGCGGCGGTAGAAGGCGTCGTAGCAGGGAATGAGCTTGGCGCGGTCGGCGTCGTAGGTGGAGGCGGTGATGTCGAAGACTTCCTGCGTCGGGCTAGGCATGTTTAAAAGTGTACGACTATCCCGGTGTCGATGGAAAAGAGGGAGATGGCGGTGTTCTGGTTGTTGAGGTTGACGCTCTGAATGCCATTGCTGGCGAGGTAGCCTTTGCCGCCGCCGAGCTCGATGGCGCGGAAGTCGAGGTGGGGGAAGATGGGGACGTCGACGCCGCCGAAGACTTCCCAGGCAGCGTACTGATTGGAGACGATGGGATGCGTCGTGACGGGCACTCCACCGGTGACAACCGTGAGCGAGCCCGTGGTGCGCGTGGCTACGTAGCCGCCTTCTGCTGCGACGTACGGCTTCAGGCCAAGAAGAGGAATGCGGAAGGCGAGGCGCGGACCTGCCATTGCGGTGTCGGCTCCGGTGTTGCCGTGGTTGGTGGAACCACGGAGGTCCAGACCGAATTGTGCGGCGCGGGTGTGGACGGCGTTCAAGGTGATGCCGCCGCCGAACTCAGCGGGCCAGGAGTCGGTGAAGAGGCTGGTGTAGGTGCTGCCGGTGGGATTGTAGGACTGGCCGTTCACGACGTTCGTGAAGTGCGTGTTGGTGGAAGTGAAGTAGATGGAAAAACCCTGTGCGTGCAGAAGGGTGCAGGAAGAGAGAATGGCAAATAACAGGACAAGACGACGCATAGGGGCCCTCCGGGCGCGATGAAGCGCCACGTATTGAAATCTAAGATGCGTAGACGAGGATTCAGGGAAAGTGTTTCTGCCACGAATGTCGTAGCGGTGTCGGCAAAACGAAACACCGGCGCCTGAGCGCCGGTGCTGGATACGCAGAGCAAGGGTTATTTTTCGGCGAGGATGGTGGTGTTGCCGCCGAGGCGGGTGGCCATGAGGGATCGGGTGAGGTATTTGGGGATGGCGGGCGGGAGGCCGGAGTCGCCGAAGCGGGCGGTGTAGAAGGTGTAAGGGGCGAACTCATCCTGGCCGAACTCTTTCAACTGCTCATCAGGGGTGTACTGCTTGATGAGCGATGGATCGTCGACGATTTTGCCGAAGAAGACGACGGCGTCGCGGATGGTGCGGCCGTTGGCGGTGTAGCCGTAGAGATCGAGGCCCTGGCGGGAACCGAACTCGGCGATGAGGATGAGCGGCTGGAGAGCGAAGCCCTGGTAGTGGGTGGAGCGTTCGTGGCGTTCCATTTCTAGGGGGAAGGCACCGTTTTTGTCGAGCTGGTTGACGGCTTCGTGGAAGGTGTCCACGCCGAACTTGAAGAGTGCATCGTCCGAGCAGGCGACGCCGATGCTGGTGGCAGCGAGGGCTCGCCAGTAATGGTGGTTGTTGCCGGGCTTGCCGGGTTTTTCAAAGCCGACGAGCTTGCGGGCGGCGGTGTCGAGCCAGAGGGCGACGGATTTGAGCTCGGGCAGGGAAAGAGTGGGGTCGTTGACGAGTACGGAGAGCGTGACGCCGCAGGCGCCGAGGGTCCACTCGGCCTGGAACCAGGACTGGCTGTCGCCGTTGACGTTGGGGTCGTAGTTCATGAGGGTGTTGGCGGTGGCCCAGGCGTCGAGCTGGTCGAGGGCGCACTTGGCTTCAGCGTGGGAGCCGGTGGCGACGTATTGATTCATGCCGGCGGTGATGCGGCCTTCGAAGTCGTAATAGATCTTGGCGGCCTTGGCTTCGGCGGGATTGATGGGGCCGTGACCTCCGCTGATGTAGTGGTGGGGGATGTTCATGGGGCCGGTGGGCGCGGTGACGAAGGGGAGCGCGAGGCAGGAAGGGAGCTTGTGGATGGCGGTGAGGAGCAGCGGCTCCTTCGTGGCCTGGAGGTAGGCCTGGCGAGCGGGGACGTCGATGAGCGAGGCCTTGTGCGCGGAGACGTGCTGGGCGGAGAGAGCGGCGGCGGAGGCGATGATGAGAGCGGCGGCGAGCTTGGGGAGATGCATGCGTGCAGAGTCCTCTGGGTGGTGCATGTTGATGGTAGCTGAGGGGCGTTACTTCTTGTGCAGGAGTTCGAGCTCGTCGAGGGTGCGCGGCCAGTCGGAGCCGAGGAGGCGGGAGAGGCTGCGGTCGGCGAGGACTTTGCCTTGCGTCTGGCAGGTGGGGCAGTAGTTGGTTTCGTTGTCAGCGTAGCGGATGCGCTGGATGGGAGAGCCGCAGGTGGGGCAGGGAAGGTTGAAGCGGCCGTGCGTGGCCATCTCGGGACGGAAGGCTGTGACTTTCTCGGGGAAGGAGGTTGCGGCTTCGGCGTTGAAGCGGGCGATCCAGGTTTTGAGGGTGGATTGGGTTGCGGTGTAGAGGCGGTGGAGTTCTTCGGCGGAGAGCTTTTTGGTTTGGGCGAGGGGAGAGAGGCGCGCGGCGTGGAGGATTTCGTCGGAGTAGGCGTTGCCGATGCCGGAGAGGACGCGGGGGTCGGTGAGGGAGCGCTTGAGGGTGTGGTTTTCGGCGGTGAGGGCTTCAGTGAATTGCTGCTCGGTGATGTTGAGCGGATCGAGGCCGCCGGGGTCGAGTGCGGCGAGGGCTTGCTCGCCGCGGATGGCGTAGAGACTGGCGCGGCGTTTGCTGCCGGCTTCGGTGAGGGTGAGGGTGCCGTTGGGGAAGTCGAAGGCGGCGAGGTTGCCACGGGTGGAGACTTTGGGGCGGGGCTTGGCGGTGAGCGGATGCCAGTGGAGGCGGCCGGCGATCATGAGGTGCAGGACGAGGAAGAGCTGGCTGTCGAACTCGAAGACGATGCGTTTGCCGATGCGGCGGAAGGCGCGGACGGGCTGGTTGGTGAAGGCGGAAAGAGGAGGCTCGACGGTGCGGAGGAGGAAGGGGTTGGCGATGCGGAGGGCTTCGAGGGGCTGGTTGAGGATGCGGGCTTCGAGGGCCGTGAGGTACGCGGTGATGTCGGGGAGTTCGGGCATGAGTTAGAAGTTGTCGCGGTTGACGTTGCCCTTGCCGGTGATGGCGTAGCGCAGGCAGCGATAGCCGAGGTATATGGAGCCGCCGAGAACTCCGAGTCCGCCGATGCAGATGAATATGATCGTTCCGTGGGTCAACATGTAGAAACCTCCGACGGCGAAGAGCGCAAGAAAGCCGGCGCAGATGAGATTCAACCAGCGGCCGAAGGTGTCGTCCTGATCGTAGAGTGGCATGGAGAGAATTCTAGACGGTGCGGGGGGACCCCCCCTCCCCCGGCATGCTTCTGGGGCAAGTTCTCTGGTTTCATCGATTTACGCGCGGCGGTCTGCGCTAAATTCTTCATTTTATGAGGGTTAGATATCAAATTCTTCATTCGATTGGGTTTACGCGGCTACGCAGAAAGGGCTGCGAATGCGGCGTTTGCCGGTTCGCAGCCCTTCTTCAATCCCTGTTTCTATTGTAGCTGGCCGGGAGGAGCAAGTGGGCCAAGAGTTTTGGAGAGAAATCGCCAGTGTTGATAAGGGTTTTAGTGCTTTTGTGGGCTGCGGGGGCTTGACAACTTTTGATTGGAAGCGCGGCGAGCTGTCAGCGGAGTTCTGCGATGGTTTCGTCGGAGTGGGAGGGATCCTGGCGGAGGACGCAGCGTGCGTTCTTGAGGGCGGCGGCTTGTGCGCGGACCTCGGCGAGAGGCTTGGGGGGCTGCGAGAGTGGGAGCC
>JAZKBC010000021.1:0-7040 GCA_040388825.1 Acidobacteriota bacterium
TTGCCGAAGGGCATGCTCTTGGTCTTGGCGCCAAGGCGGCTGGTGGGCGAGGTTTGACCGGTTGTGAGGCCATAGATCTGGTTGTCCATGACGAGATAGGTCAGATCGAGGTTGCGTCGCATGGCGTGCACGAAGTGTCCGCAGCCAATGCCGAAGCCATCGCCATCGCCGCCGGTGACGAGCACGGTGAGCTCATGGTTGGCCAGCTTGACGCCCTGCGCGACAGGCAGGGAGCGCCCGTGGAGCGTGTGCATGCCGAAGGTTTCGATGAAGCCAGGGAAGTTCGAGGAGCAGCCGATGCCGCTGATGGAGGCAACCTGGTGGTTGGGGATCTGGAGCTCGACGAGCGCCTTCTGCACGGCGGCGAGGACGCCGAAGTCGCCGCAGCCCGGGCACCAGTCGGGGTCGACCCGGCCTTTAAAGTCCGACATCTGTACGAGATTGGGGGTAATTGTTTCGGTGGCCATGTAGGTCTCCTTGCTTTCCCTCAGGGGCTAAAGCCCCTTGCTGTTGCGGCGTTTGTTGTCGCGGCTAAAGCCGCGACCTACCGTTCGTACCCTCGCGGGATGTTGGTGGCTCTTCAGCTGTTGCATGATGGCGGCGTTAGACCATGATTTCGTGTTCGGGGATGGAGAGTGCTGTCTTGCCGGCGAGTTGCTCTTTGACGGCTTCAACGATGTGGTGGGGCACGAACGGCTCGCCATCGTACTTGCGGATGTGTCCGTCAGCTACGTAACTGGTTTCGCTGCGCAGGTAGCGCGCAAACTGGCCGCTGAAGTTGTTCTCGACGATGATCGTCTTCTTCGCGGCCTTCAGGATTGCCACGATCTCGTCGCCATGCAGCGGAACGAGCCAGCGGATGGGCAGGTGATTCACGGTGATGCCCTGGTCGCGGAGCATCTCGCAGGCCTCGTCGATAACGCCGAAGGTTGAGCCCCAGCCAACGAGGGTAACCTCTGCACCGGCATCGCCGCGGAGTTCGGGAGGAGGCACGGCCTTGGCGATTCCCTGCTCCTTGCGCATGCGCTTTTCCATCATGGCGCGGCGCTTGGCGTGGTTGGTGAACATGTCGCTGATGAGCACGCCGTCTTCGTCGTGCTCGTCGCTGGACACGACGTGCGTGTAGCCTTCGACGCCGGGAATCACGCGGGGCGAGACGCCGCTCTCGGTGATCTTGTAGCGCTTGTAGGGCTCGTGCGGCTCGCCGTTGGAGGTAATTAGTTCGCCGCGATCGATCTCGGGGAAGAAGTCCAGCTGCTCAGGCGGAACGCTCAAGCGACCCTCAGCCAGCAGGAGGTCGGCGAGCACGATGCCCGGGCACTGGAACTTGTCAACAACGTTGAAGATTTCGGGGATGAGTGTGAAGCAGTCGCCGATGTCGAGTGGAGCGGCGATGACTTTGGGGAAGTCGCCGAAGCCGGCGCCCAGCATCTGCCAGAGGTCGCCCTGCTCGGTCTTGGTGGGCACGCCGGTGGATGGGCCGGCGCGCATGCAGTCGATGACCACGACGGGGATCTCCGCCTGCGCGGACAGGCCGAGAGCTTCAGTCATAAGCGCGAAGCCGCCGCCGGAGGTGGCGCACATGGCGCGGACGCCGGCATGGGCTGCACCGATCGCCATATTGATGACGCCGATTTCGTCTTCGACCTGACGCACCATGATGTTGGCCTTGCGGGCGTGCGCGGCGAACCAGTGAAGGACACCGGTGGAAGGGCTCATGGGATAGGCGCAGTAGAATTTGACACCCGCGGCCGCTCCACCCATGGCCATGGCCTCGTTACCGCTAAGGACAGCGTATTTGTTTTCGGTCGTTGGCAGCGGCCAGTCGAAGGCCTGGAAGTTCGCGGTGGCGTAGTCATAGCCCGCCCGGGCGAGGTTCACGTTCTCGTCGATGACCGCTTGTTCCTTCTTGCGGAATTGCTGCGTCAGAACGCTTTCGAGCGCGGCAAAGCCGACGCCCATCATGCTGAGGGCGGCGCCGATCGCGAGGGTGTTCTGCGCGACCTTGTTTTTTGAAATGTCAGCGAGTTGCGACACGGGGATGGGGCACATCCGCACACCAGGCGCAGCCGTGCCGGGCTTGATCAGGTCGGCGTTGTAGAGACAGGCGCCGCCGGCTGAAAGCAGGCCCAGGTGGCGGTCCATCGTGTCCTGATTGAGCGGAATCAGCAGGTCGATCTTGTCGCCCATGTTGGAGATGAGTCCCGGGCCAGTGCGGATGGTGAGGAACGTGTGACCGCCGCGGATGATCGACTGGTACGCGTTGTAGGCGTTCACATGGAGACCGCGACGGCTGAAGATTTTTGCGAAGATGTCGCCGGGAGTGGCAACTCCCTGTCCGGCGGCGCCGCCGATCGCTACAGCAAAGGACTGCCTCATATTGTTGTCCACCAGATCTGGCGGGCCGAATTTCACAGCTCTCGGCACCAGAGAACTTGGAGCAGCGGGATATTACGCCCGGGATCGAAACTCCTGCAAGTCGGGCGCTATCGCCTGCGGGCTCAACCGCGACCGAGCCAGACTGAAGGATCGTGCCCAGCGACATAGTTTCCGCTTAGAATGATTTCTCCGGAGAGCCGCCCGCGGTTCTTCCACTCAATATCAAAGGAACCGCCATGCCCCGGATGTCACCCAAGGACCTTGCCACAGGAATCGGGGCAGGCCTGCTCTCGTTCCCCGTCACGCACTTCGGCAGCGACTTCGAGTTCGAGGAAACGCCTTACCGCGAGCACATCGAGTGGCTGCTGGCGCATAATCCCGCGGGCCTGTTTGCGGCCGGCGGTACGGGTGAATACTTCTCGCTGACCCTGCTGGAGTTCACAGCCGTGGTGAAAGCCGCTGTCGAGCAGACGGCGCAGCGGGTTCCGGTGGTCGCCGGTTGCGGCTACGGAACGGCCATTGCGAAGAAGTTCGCCATTGCGGCGGAGACCTCCGGCGCCGACGGTATTCTGCTGCTGCCTCCCTACCTGGTCAACGCGGAGGCAGCTGGCCTGATCGCACACGTGGAAGCCGTGTGCGCCGCTACGAGCCTCGGCGTCATCTTCTACAACCGCGACAACGCCATCCTTAACGAAGACGCGCTTGCCACGCTCTGCGATCGCTGCCCCAACCTCATCGGCTTCAAGGATGGCGTCGGCGACATTGAGCTGATGACGCGCATCTATGCCAAGCTCGGCGACCGACTCACCTATATCGGCGGCCTGCCTACTGCGGAGACCTTCGCACTGCCCTACCTCGAGATGGGAGTCACGACGTACTCGTCTGCGATTTTCAACTTCCTGCCGAACTTCGCGCAGAACTTCTACGCCTCGGTGCGGCGGCGCGATCATATTGAGGTCTTCCGGCAGTTGCGTGAGTTCGTGCTGCCGTACATTGCCATCCGCAACCGGAAGAAGGGGTACGCTGTCTCGATCGTGAAGGCCGGCATGAAGGCGGTGGGACGCAATGCAGGGCCCGTGCGCACACCGCTGATGGATCTCGACGATGCCGAGATGCAGGCCCTTAGCGCACTGATTGCCGGACGCTCCTGAGCCTCACCTCACTCCATGACTTCGAGCAAAACTCACGTCCGCTATGTCATCGTAGCCATGCTCTTCGCCGCCAGCTGTTTCAGCTATGGCGACCGCGCGGCTCTCTCCGTCGCCGGAGTCACGATGCAGAAGGCATTGGCCATCAACGCCCGGCAGTTTGGATTTCTGCTCTCCGGCTTCGGCTGGGCCTACGTGCTCGGCCAGCTTCCTGCCGGCGGTCTGCTTGACCGCTTCGGCTCCAAACTGGTGTATGGCATCAGCATTGTCTGCTGGTCCATCTGCGCGTTCTTCATCGCCCTGGCAGGACATCTTCCGCTGGCTACCGCCTTCACGGTCCTGTTCCTGCTTCGGCTGCTCTCCGGGCTCGCGCAGTCACCGGTCTTTCCGGGCAACGGACGCATCGTCGCGGCGTGGTTTCCCGCCGCGGAGCGTGGACGCGCCTCCGCCATCTTCAACGCCTCGCAGTACTTCGCTCTCGTCGCTTTCGGGCCGGTCTTCGGCTGGCTTACGCAGCGCTTCGGCTGGAGCAGCTGCTTCCTCTTCATGGGAGCCACAGGGCTTGTCCTTGCCTGGGCGTGGAAGCTGCTGGTCTACGACGTGAAGGAGCATCCACGCATCTCCGAGGCCGAAGTGAGCCACATCGAACTTGGCGGAGGGCTGGTGAACACCGGGCGCACGGCGTCGCGCGGATTCGTCGGCGGCCTTACGCCATCCATCCTCGGGCAGCTCCTCTCGCAGCGCATGCTCGTCGGCATCTACCTCGGACAGTTCTGCATCAATACGCTCACGACGTTCTTCCTCACGTGGTTTCCCAGCTACCTCGCACAGGCGCACCACATGTCGCTCATCAAGGTTGGCTTCGCCGCCGCACTTCCCGCGCTGTGCGGCTCCGTGGGAGGCATTCTGGGCGGCGTACTCTCCGATCGCCTGCTGCGCTCCGGCTGCTCGCTGAGCGTTGCTCGCAAGGTGCCCATTATCGCGGGCATGCTGCTCTCCGTCACCATGATCGGCTGCAACTACACCAACTCGCAGGTCGCTGTGATGGCGCTCATGTCCCTCGCGTTCTTCGGCAAAGGCTTTGGGGCTCTCGGCTGGACGGTAATCTCCGACGTCTCGCCGCGCAATATGATCGGCATGAACGGTGGTGTGTTCAACTTCTTCGGCAACCTCTCCACCATCACCACGCCCATCGTCATCGGCATGATCGTCGCCAAAACGGGCTCCTTCCAGTACGCGCTTGTCTTCGTCGGCCTTACTGCGCTGATGGCCATCGTCAGCTATCTGTTCATCGTCGGCGACATCCATCGCCTGCAACTGCAGCCCGAACCGCAAGGCAGCTCCGTATGATGCAAGCCCCCGTCGTTACCGCCATGCGCGTGATCCCCGTGGCGGGGCACGACAGCATGCTGCTCAATCTTTCTGGAGCGCATGCACCGTACTTCACGCGCAACATCGTGATCCTGAGCGACAACAGCGGCCGCACCGGCGTGGGTGAAGTTCCCGGCGGCGAGAAGATTCGTGGAGTGCTTGAAGAAGCGGCAACGCTCGTCATTGGGCGATCCGTCGCCGCATACAACGCCGTGCTCAACACCATGCGTGAGCGCTTTGCTGCGCTCGACAACGAAGGCCGCGGCCAGCAAACGTTCGATCAGCGGACGACCATCCACGCGCTCACTGCGGTTGAAGCCGCGATGCTTGATCTGCTCGGGCAGTTTCTCAACCTGCCCGTTGCTGCATTGCTGGGGGAAGGCCAGCAGCGCACCTCCGTTGACGTGCTCGGTTACCTCTTCTACGTCGGGGATCGGACTAGAACCAATCTGCCCTACGAGAGCGAGACCAGCGCCAGCGATCCGTGGCTCCGCCTCCGTCACGAAGAAACGTTGACGACCGCAAGCGTTGTGGAACTGGCCGAAGCCGCCGAAGCGCGTTACGGTTTTCGCGACTTCAAGCTGAAGGGCGGGGTGCTCTCAGGCGAAGCAGAGATGGAAGCCGTTACCGCGCTTGCTGAACGATTCCCGCAAGCTCGCATTACGCTTGATCCCAATGGCGCGTGGTCACTCGATGAGGCTATCCGCCTGTGCAGCGGTAAGGCTCACGTGCTGGCTTACGCCGAGGATCCGTGCGGCGCGGAGAATGGGTTCTCCGGCCGAGAGATTCTGGCGGAGTTCCGCCGCGCCACTGCTTTGCCGACTGCCACCAACATGGTTGCGACCGACTGGCGCGAGTTGCGCCACGCCCTGCAATTGCAGGCGGTTGACATTCCGCTCGCGGACCCGCACTTCTGGACCATGCAGGGCTCCGTTCGGGTCGCGCAGCTCTGCCGCGAGACTGGCCTCACCTGGGGCTCGCACTCCAATAATCACTTTGATATCTCGCTCGCCATGTTCACGCACGTCGCCGCAGCGGCACCCGGGAAGATCACTGCCATCGACACTCATTGGATCTGGCAGGACGGTCAGCGCCTGACGCGCGATCCGCTGCTCATCCATGGGGGCCAGATCGAAGTTCCGCAACGCCCGGGTCTCGGCGTTGAGCTAGATCTGGAGCAGCTTGATGCCGCGCATGCGCTCTACAATTCGATGGGGCTGGGCGCGCGGAACGACGCGGCCGCTATGCAGTTTCTCATTCCTAACTGGAGCTTCAACAACAAGAGGCCGTGCCTCGTCCGGTAAGCTGAAGTCGTTGTCATCATGGACCTCGCCAATCCCGGGCCACTTGCGCCCCACACAACCGAAGCACGAATCCCGCGCCGGCGCTGGTCGATCGCGTTGCTGCTGGGCGTCGGTGTGCTCATCAACTACTTCGATCGCGTCAATCTTTCAGTGTCACACGCTGCGCTCGTTACGACTTTCGGAATCTCGAACATCACCTTCGGCTACCTGTCCGGCGCATACAACTGGACCTACGCGATGTGCCAGCTGCCGGTTGGGGTTGTGCTCGATCGCCTGGGCGTGCAGCGAGTGGGCCGTATCAGCACGCTGCTATGGAGCCTCGCGAGCTTTCTGGCCGCCGTCTCCACGAGCATCGGAGCCTTCTTCGGAGCGCGGTTGCTGCTCGGCGTTGGAGAAGCAGCAACGTTTCCGGCCAATGCGAAGGCCACCGGCCTGTGGTTCCCGGAGCACGAACGCAGCCTGGCTACGTCGGCTTTCGATGCGGCTGCGAAGCTCGCCTCCGGAATTGGCGTTCCACTGATCGGCGTTCTGCTGATTCACATTGGCTGGCGCTGGAGCTTCGCTGTGACGGGCTTACTCAGCCTGCTGTACTTCGGCTATTTCTTTCTTGTCTATCGCGATCCCGCCGACGATCCGCATCTCTCCGACGCCGAAAGCAGCTATATTGCGCAGTCGGCGACCGCGCAGCAGGATGTACTTGCAGCGCCTGCGCCCTCTGCTCCACTCAGCTACCTGCTTGCGCAAAAGAAGGTGCTTGGCCTTTCACTCGGATTTGGCAGCTATAACTACGTCTTTTACATGCTGCTGACATGGCTGCCGAGCTACCTTTCCGCGACGC